>CAZCCB010000015.1:0-18007 GCA_964497155.1 uncultured Nitrososphaerota archaeon
AACTAAAGCTATAACTGAAACTCCACCTTTCTCTCCACCAAATTTCCATGACTTCAAATCCCAAAGTGTCATTCTAGCTAGTTTTGCTGCTTCAATAACTATTTCTCTCAATAACCTTTCATCAGCTAGAATATCCACGTCGCATTCATATAGATTCCCATATACATGTTTCCCAAATATACCGCGAGTATATTCAATCATTTCTCCGAGGAGGGACATGATGCTAAATTAATATTTAAACTTTTTCTTTACCAGCCATAATTTCCATCATTTCCCTAGCGTTATTAAGCATGTCATGATTATTATTAAAGAAAACATAGATCTTCTCAGCATTCAATTTAAATAGAATTTTTGAAACCTCAATTAATTCATCTCTAGTATAGTTATGAGCATACCATGCAGTTCTACCATGCATCCTCAAGTAAACCGAACTGCTAGTCCTAATATAAAATTGCATTTCAGGACTATCAATTGAAACTAATGTCACATTTAAATCTTTACACCATGAAATCCATTTATCATTAATCCATTTCAAATTTCTCCATTCAAGGGCGAATTTCTCTTCTAAATTAACTTCCTTAATGAACTTCTCTAATCTCTTAACAAAATATTCTTTTGGGATAGCATTTGGGGGTAATTGAAATAAATAAAAATCTATCTTATCATTTAAAGGTTTAAATAATTTTTGAAATTTAATCCAAGTATTTAATGCCTTTTCATTAAATCTATAGATATGAGTTATTAATCTATTCACCTTAATAGCCCATCTAAATTCTGGTGGACTTCTAATACTCCAACTTAATATTTGATTTGGAAATGGAAATCTATAAAAGCTGGCATTTAATTCAACGGCATTTAACCTAGAGTTTCTAACATACCATTTAAATCCATTTGGATTCCAACTATACATCCAACCTGAAGTTCCAATGAATATTTTGGTCATTCCAACTGCACCTAAATTTTAATTCCAAATGCATTTGCAAATTCCTTTATTCGTCTAAATTCCTTTAAAAATCTATATCCCTTCTCAGTTAATACATATATTGTCTTATTATTCTCTCTATTTTCTTTAACTAAATTAGCTTCAACCAATTCCCTCAAATATTTCATTAATCTATCATATGATAAATTTGCACCATAAAGTATTCTAGTTACACCTGATCTTCCTCCCTCATTTTCGATAGTCTCAAGTATATCTGCTATTATTTGTATTCGGGATCTATACTTTTTCTTCATTTCATCTACCCACTTTAACTAACATTAAGAGCATGCATGTGAATCCAAGTAATTGGATTAGATGGGCTATTATGTATACTTGTTTCATGACTATTGAGTACATGAATGTTAAATGGCTAATTAATATTAAAAGGAACCCAGTAAATATGAGTAGGCTATTGATATTCCTATTTTCAAGATAATTCATTGCTGATTGAGCTGTAATGTAAATTAGAAGTGCTATTTGAATGAATTCAAAGTATGGATTTAATATTAATGGTGCTATAATTGCAGTTTCAATACTCTCTATACTCTTAGTTCTTACAATGTATGCTAATGTAAAGAGTGTATATGCTAATGTTCTCATTAAACCGTAAATAAGACTCATTGAGAAAATTAATCCTCGAATTTTAGCTCCTCCCCTCGCTATCATAATTATGTATGAGGTTGCAAATACCCTAGTTAGCATTCCTGCACCTAAAATTGAAAATCCATAGTATAAATACATTAAACTTTTATTTCCAGTTAGTTTATATGCCTTCATTGCGAAATAGGCTACTGAGAAGCTTATTAATGCACTTATAGTTTCCATTATTAAATCAATTCTAATTACCATCATATGTTATTTCACTACCTCAACTTTAATTAGATATGTACGATTCGTATAGATGATTTATGCCTCACCAATATATATACTAATTTTATGTTTAAATCTGGTGATAAAATGAAAAGTATTATTAAGTCAGGTTGGAAAATGAAGACTACAATTGTACTATTAACTATAATTGCAATTACCATAGTAGCATTAACTTTCAATAGCAATGTACTGGCAAGTAATTCATTTAATAGTGATAATAAATTGAAATATGTTAGAAGTAAATTTAATCAAAGAAGCAATTTAGCTCCAATTAATGCCAATAAAATTAGAAGAATTATAATTGTAAGAGCTAGAGGATTTGCAATTAATAGTGATTCTGAAAAATCAATGAGAGCTGGAATGCTACTAGCCTTTAGAGCTCGCCTAGTAAATAGAACTTTAATATTAAAATTAATTAGAGGTGCACTTCGCATTAATGGGGCTAAATATAATGTTACTAAAGGCTATGGAATAATTGGAAGATTTTCCAGAAAGAGGAGTATAATTACTGGCTTAATTAAAATGAAATTAAAAGCTGTCGATCAAAACGGCTTAACATATAATTTAACATTAATTGGAAGAGCAGTATTTCTTAGAAGGGGATTTGGATACATTATTACTTCAGGGATAATGAATAGTGATAATGTAAAGTACTTCTTAACACTTGAAGGAATTATTGGAAGAAGATTAATTACAAAATAATACCATTAATTAGAATGATGTTGAAGAAGAGAAGATAAAATGTAAGTTTAATATTCTTTTTTCTCTAATTCTAATAGCCATTTTAAAGGTATATCTTGCCATTCTCCATTAGGCTTCCTTCTCCTAATAGTTATAGGTAATATTCCCATTTCAAGTTCAATTTCAGCAATTTCAAGGGGATCCTTAACATTTTCAGGTAATTCTATGAGCACTGGTGCACCCATAGAAATTTGAAGTGCTCTTGCACCAATAATTCTAGCTCTCTCATATCTCGTTAATTTCGGTGGTCCAATTAGAATTTTCACTTTAATTTCCTCAGTTTCAATTTTAGTTTCACTTATACTATCTGAAGATTCTTCAGTTAACTGCATGTTATCACCTAAATATTGGGTGCCCCAAAACTATTTGAGCTATAAATTGCATGGTTTAAATTTAATATGTGGGGCACCCTATAACACTCCTCCTATAAATCTAGGCTTTGAAGCATCTTTAAATATATAATGTTTACGCTTAAAGCTATATTGGAGGATTAAATTTGTATAGGGCTAATGAATTTCAGGTAGTTAAGTATTCCTTTATTATTCTAACTTTAATTTCAGTTTTACTAATAATTCTTAGGTTAATTGGTAAGGCAATATTTAGATTTGATTTTGAATTCTTTATTTTTCATATTCCAGCATTAACTTCGATATTCACATATTTATATCTTAATCTTAAGGAGAGAAAACAGTACTAATGAATTAGTCGTAATGATATTTTAAAACTATATTATAGTTTTATACTCTTGTTAGATCAATTAAGATTATTTCCACTTGCATTTAATAATAGTTGCCTAGTAAGTGTAGATTTCCTATATTAACATTTTCTAATCCAGCTTTCTTGGCTGCTTTTAAGCATTCTAATGCATGTCTCCTACTTGTTGGTGGTAAATCTTTCATCATATATTCACCATAAAATGCAAGTAAACTATATGGGATTTCTGGATCTATATCTGCTAAGAATCCTGCTATCTGCTCAACTTCCTCCGCATCAATATATCCTGGAACTAAAAGTGTACTAGCAATTATTAATGGTGGCTTTTTCCTTTCATTAACTCTTTTACCTAATTTCTTTAGATTTTCATATACTGACTTATTTGATACTCCACACAATGCTTTATACAAATTTTCATTCCAAGCTTTTAAGTCAAATTTTATATTTCCACCACTAGTAAGTGAGAGTTCAAATGCTTTTTCAGCTAATCTTGGATTCATTAATCCATTTGTTTCCCAACATATCCTTACAATGCCGTTCCATTTCCTAGCTTTTTCTAATGCTAATTCGCTCACCTTGATTGCATGTGGCATTTGTGGTGATGGATCTCCACCGAAATAGCATATACATGAAACCTTTTCATTAACTTTATTTGCAAGTTCTTCTGCACTCATTAATGGTGATAGTTTAACCGTTAATTCCCTATAATGCCAATTTTGACAATATAGGCAATCTAGGCTACATGCACCATAAAATACCGCCAAATTATAGTAGCCATATTCCGTTGATGGACTATATGCATATTTTGGATATCCAATTCCAGTTGTTGCTGGGCATATCCATGCTCCTACGCAATTTGTTGGTATTGGATCATAATACCATTCAAGTAATCCCTTATCTGGTGTTCCTGCATGTCTAATTAATTTTCCATCTCTATTTTCAACCAATCCACAATAACCTTTTGATCCAATTGGTATTATGCAATTATTGGCGCATAATCCACATTTAATGCCTTCACCTTTAGGTGGTTCTGATGGTAATCCATATTTCTTCTTGCTTTTAGCATGTGCTTTCATTGCTATTGGTAATGCTTCATCAGGTCTATTAATTAAGCATTCTTTGCATACGCCTATAGCGCTTGAAATTAATTTAGATTTTTTCCCACATACTTGACATTTTTTCTCTTTCAATGTGAGTGAATATATTATCCAGCGCATTTCATGCCTCCCTGGCCATTACATAGGCATCTTCACCATCTAGATAATATCCATGTATTCTCTTAACAATTGAGTAATTTAATTTCTTATATAGTGATATTGCTGGTATATTGCTAACTCTAACTTCTAAGTAATATTCAGTCGCTCCATAACTTTTCATTGCCTCCATAGCTTTCTTCATTAATGATTCTCCAATCCCTCTCCTCCTATATCCTGGTAATACTGCAATTGAAATTATATGTCCCTTCCTAGCTAATCCAAATTTTAGGTTTGATAATCCAAATTCAATTCTACACATAATATATCCAACTACTTCTCCATTTACTTCGGCTACTAGAAATGCTTTTGGATATTGATGATGATGTATCATGAAGAATGCTGGAGTATAATTCTCTGGTAAACATGTCCTATTAATCCAAACCACTCTATCTAGATCGCTTGGCTTAAATTCTCTAATCAAGAATTCAAATTTCTTTTTCTCCAATTATTTCAGCTCCCATCTAAGCTTAATTGCAAATATAGAGAGAAATATTTTTAGCTTTAACCTATTATGTGTCTTGGAGTTAGAGAGTTTGATTGAAGAACAATCATATGGAATTGAATTCATTCAATTAGAGGAAATTGTTAGAAAATATTTTCCAATTACTGACTCATATATAGAATTTGGAGTTCCAACATTTATAATTCCGAGTGGAATTGATACTAAGAAACCTTTCATAAAATTATATAATGACTTAAGAAAATCAAACTATGTTCCAATTATGAGGAAAATAGATGATAAAATAGTTCTTAAAATAGTATCATACTCCCCTAAAAGGAGGAAGAATAGATTTCTATTATTCTTAATATTCTTCATAGCTACATTAGGAACATTAATCTATAGTGGCTGGTTACAAGTTACAAGTAAAGCTCTCGATTTAGTTGATCCTCATAGAAACATTGTTCTTAATGTTGCTCTATATGTTTTCTGTTTCATTATTATTGCTGGGTTACATGAGCTTGGACATAAAATTGCATGTGAATATCATGGTGTACAATCAAGTCCACCATACTTCATACCTGGACCACCACAAATTGGTGGCACTATGGGTGCAATTATAATTCAAGAATCACCAGTTGTAAATAGGGATCAATTATTTGATATTGGAATTAGCGGTCCAATACTTGGATTTATAGCTACAATTTTCGTATCAATTTTAGGTCTACGTCTATCATATCCAATAAAATATCCAATAGGTACTCCACTTCCAATTTCACCAATGTTTGAGATTTTAGCACGCATATTCGTAAGTTTACCTGAAGGCTACATTTTATTATTGCATCCAGTTGCATTTGCAGGTTGGATAGGCTTTGTATTAACATTCATTAATATTATGCCAGTAGCACAGCTTGATGGTGGACATATTGCTAGAGCAATTTTCGGAGCTAAATATCATAGATTAGTTTCATATATTGGTGCAGCAATACTCTTCATATGTGGATATTACTTTATGGCCCTATTAGCATTGGTAATGCTTACGGCTAGAGGTCATCCAGGACCATTGGATGATGTTTCGCCATTGAGTTTAAGTAGGAAAATCATTGGAATAATAATTCTTCCAGCAATAATAATTCTCTCAATGACAGTGTTTCTAGTACTCCCATAATTTAGCAAACTATAAAAACCCCTAACACTACAGTCATAGCGGGTTTCAGTGGACTGGACTAAAAGGAAACTGTTTCTCGCTGAAAAGGCTATTGAAATTCTCTATAAACGGGGTGCAATTTTATTTGGAGAATTTACTTTAACCTCTGGACTTAAAAGTCCATACTATATTGATTTAAGAATAATTCCAAGCTATCCTAAAGACTTCGATGAGATATGTTCGATATATGTGGAGTTAATTAATAATGAAATTGGAGATACAGATAAAATTGCTGGCGTACCAACAGCTGGAATTCCATTTGCAACTCTAATTGCATATAAAATGAATAAACCATTAATCTACGTTAGGAAGAGAGTTGAAAGAGGACATGGTAGAGGTAGATTAGTTGAAGGTGTATTAAATGAAGGTGAAAGAGTAATTTTAATTGATGATGTAGCAACTACTGGTGGAAGTTTAAAATTAACAATCAATTCTGTTAGAAATGCTGGTGGGCAAGTTATTGGTGCAGTTGTTCTAATTGATAGAGAGCAAGGTGCTAAAGAAGCATTGAGAGAGATTGGCGTTAAACTACATTATTTAATCAAAATTTCTCAAGTAGCCAAAATTTTGCTTAATAAAGGTTTAATTGATGAGAAAATGTATGAGAAAATAATTGGAACTATTTCCCATTAACATTAAGTTTCATAGAATAATCCAAGTTCCTTTAACTTCTTATGTATTTTCTGAACTGCAATATAAACTTCTTCCTCTTTCTTAGCTCCAGTACAAACCATTTTACCAGAACTAAAGAGTAATAATACTACTTTTGGATCATCCATTCTATATATTAGTCCTGGAAACTGCTCTGGTTCATACATTACGTTCTCTAATAATAGTGCTGCTTTTTCCAAATTTACTTGTGCACGGAGATTTGCTGATGCAACTATATTTTGAATTGTTATTTTAGGCTTACCAACAATAACTATTCCTTTAGATTTTAAGGTTGAAATTATTTTTTTAACTGCCTTCTTAACATCCTTCTCGGATTTAGCTCCAGTACAAACCATTTTACCAGAACTAAATATTAGTGTGGCTGTTTTAGGTCTATTTAATCTAAATACTAGTCCTGGAAATTGATCTGGATTATAATCAACATTTGGAATACTTCTAGTAATTGCCTCTAAATCGATATATTGATCTAAGACTACTGATGCTACAACATTTTCAATTCTCACTGAGGGCTTAGGCATGATTTTTCGCCTCTTGATATCATTAACATGTCTCACTTAATAATGTTCCTCACTTCATTTCTTCGGTTTCCTTATTAATTAGAGTATACGCAATTCCAATTATTATTAGTAATACTATTATTGGTATAGTCCAATTCTTTAAAGTTAAGCTTACTAATCCAATATATGGTATTTTATAGAGAACTTTACCAATAATATTCTTATGACTAATCCAAAATGGATCTGGATATATGTTTGCATCTCCCTTAGTTCTAAATCTTAATTCATTTCCAATATTTTTTATTTCCACAATTCTATGAACCCATGGAATTCCCTTCCAATATGGATTTGGAGGCTTGAATATTATTATATCACCTACTTTTAATTCCTTAGGATTTACTCCTTGAATTATTAATAAATCTCCAACATTTAATGTTGGAGACATGCTATTTGAAGCTACAACTACAAATGGCATATCAACATTTAATGCATGTTTAGCAGCTATTTGAATACCTTCAGTTAATGCATATGCCACTAGGATCATGATAAACAGGGTAATTAATTCCTTAATTGTTTTCCTGGACTTCTCATTCAACTCTCTTCACTGGTCACCAATTTACTTTTAAGAGAATTAAAATCTTATTCTCTATTGTGAAATTATGACTCCAATTAAGCTTGCCCAATTAATAGACTTAACCTTATTAAAGCCTACTGCTACTCCAAGTGATATTGAGAATTTATGTAGAGCGGCATTAAAGTATAACTTTATTTGTGTAGTAGTAAATCCATGCTATGTTAAGTTAGCTTTCAAATTACTGAAGAATAGTAAAATTAGAGTTGGTACTGTTATCGGATTTCCACTTGGAGCTAATTTAACTGAAACAAAAGTTTATGAAGCTAAAAAAGCAGTTGAGCTTGGGGCTTCAGAAATAGATATGGTTATGAATATTGGTGCACTTAAAGCAGGTAATATCGACTATGTTGAAAATGATATTAAAGCTGTGGTTGAAGCTGTTAAAGAAATTAAAAGTAATTGTATAGTTAAAGTTATAATTGAAACATGTTATTTAACTGATGAAGAAAAGATCATGGCATGTAAAGCTATAGTTAGAGCTAAAGCAGATTTCGTTAAGACCTCAACTGGATTCGGTCCTAAAGGAGCTACAGTTCATGATGTAAAGTTACTAAGAGAAATTGTTGGACCGAAATTTGGAGTTAAAGCTGCTGGTGGCATTAGAGATCTTGATACAGCATTAGCAATGATTAAAGCTGGCGCAAATAGAATTGGTGCAAGTGCAGGTATAAAGATAGTTGAGGAATTAATTGCTAGGACTAGTACTTCTCCATCTTAAAATTGTAAATCTGACAAGCCTAGCTACTTCATATGCATGCTTTTCAGGCTTCTCACCATAACTCCTTACAATTAATTTTATTTTAATTTCATTATCTTTAATCTCAGGTAATAGTTCATTTATTGAGCTCGAGGAACTCATCGGCTCCCTAATGTAATATATAAATTTTAAGTGATTTTTATTAATGAACTTTAATCCTTCAATACCAAATGTTCTTTTTAATTCTTGATAAACGAAGCTAATCAATTTACTTAATTCATTTTTATCGATTCTTATTGGAATGTAGAATATCCATGGTTCTTCAAAACTTTTAGGTTTAACATCAACTTTCCATTTCATTAATTTTGATGGAGTAACTATTATTGAAGATTTAAGTGCAGGTATTGTCCCAGCAATAACAGTTATTACTGCTAAAATTACCGTTATAGTTGTCCATGAAGCAGAAATCTTAGGATAAACCTCTATAGCTACGTTAAATATATGGGCAATTTCATAAAGTGAAAGTCCAAATAAATATCCAAGTCCACCGCCAATAACTCCAATAATTAAAGCTTCAACTGTGAATAATAATGCTATGTGACTTGGATTTAAACCTAAAGCTGAAAGTATAGCTATTTCTCTTTTTCTCTCATATACTGATGAAATCATAACAATGGCTATATTGGCAATTGAAATAGCTAATATAATTAAAGTTTCCAATCCTCCTAAATGTAAATAACTCCCATAAACATATTCAATGGCTTTATTACTGGTATATGCAATAGCTTTATATTCACCAGTTAATGCTATTCTTCTAGCAAATGAAATTATGTTATCATCTTTCTCCATATGTATCATTAATCTTGAGGGTAGAGCTCCTAATTTAATAGCATCACTCCACCATAGGATTAGCACTTCATTATAATTACATTCAATAGTTTCAATTACTGGATTTTCTCCATCCATAATTATCAATTTATATGGACGGATACTTCTACCATCAAGATCAATTATATCTAGAAAATCATTAGAAACTATTCCAACAACTCTTAATTTCAACTTACTATTCAAGAGTAAAATTTCATCTCCAACATTAACACCTAGAGTTAAAGCACCATCTTTAGTTAAGATTACCTCACCATTCCTATGTATTAATCGTCCCTCGATGAGTTTTTCAGCCATTTTTCTCATTAAATAGTCATTGTCATTGGAAAATGAGATTATAGAATAAATTGGATTCATAATTTTCCAGTTAATTAGATTAACTGCAAAATCTAATGGATTAATTTGAGGGTTAAATTCATATTTAATTGAATACCAGTCAGATCTATTCTTAATTGAGAAATCATCTATTAAGCTTATTTTAATAGGAATGAATTTAATGAGTCCTCCAACTTCACCACTCCTAGTAATAACAATTCCTCTAAAATCATTACTCCAAGAAGAAACTTTCATTATTAATCCTTCTTCAGCTGAAATTGAGGTTAAAGCAACAAATCCACCAATAATAATCAAAATTGAAAGTATAGTTAGAATTGCTCTGACCTTTCTTCTTCTCAAATTCCTTTTAGCTATTGAGAATATTGAGAAAATTATTGATCCAATATTCTCTCTACCACTTCTACTCTCAATAAAATGCATTACTATAATTATGAGAGTAAATGTAATATATGAAATGAAAATCCAGCTAAGCTGATGCATTAAACTAACGAGTTTGCATCCTGGATATATTATTTGGAGTAATATAAATGCGACCATTAATGTTGTAATTGAAATTAATGTTTTCAGCAATCTTCTTTCAGTTAGTATTTCACCTATAGTAATTGACATTAATGTTATGAAGAAAATCATTGAAAATACTGAGCTATATGCTTCAATATTAATTTGATTAATTCCTCTTAAAATTGAATCCAAAATTAAATATGCTTCTCTTAAATCATTATAGCATTGTTCATATGCTTCAATTTGAAATTTCTTTTCAGCATTCTCTATTAAGTTTAAAGCTTTATTGAATTTCGACTTATAAGCTTTAATATAAAATCCTTTTCTTTCAGCTTCAGTAATGTTTTCTCTTACATAACTTGCTTTTCTTATTACTTTATTTAAACTATATCTTAGTGATGACTTGGTGACCTTTATAGTTACCTTTTCACCTCTACCTAATTTTAATGGTTTTTCGGTTAAGGTAAAGTTGAATGCTCTAATTATTCTTCCAATTAAGAAATATGCTTCAACAATTATTGTAATGTTCATATTGGCTGGTACTACTATTAAATTGTTTGGTAAGCCAAGTGATGCTAATTGATTTAATTTTGATCCATAAATCATTAATACTCTGCTTTTCATCAACTTATTTGTAATATTCATATTAATGTAGTAGGTTGCATATTTAGCTGGTTCAGGTGAATCTGCAATTAATGCTTCTCCTTCAACTATTATTGATGCTCCTTCAATTAATGTAATATTTACCATAATATTTCTATTAACTTCTATTTCTACAAAGCTAATTGCATAGTCAAATCCAATTGTTTCATTTAAATCTAATATTGCATAAATTCTATATTTCCCCCTATTTAATTCAAAATTATAATATCCATTTTCATTGGAGATTCCTTTACTTATTAATTTCCATTCATTACTCCTAATCATTTTGAATGCGTATAATTGAACATTTTTTAAGATCTTTCCATTCTCATCAATAACATATCCTTCAACTTTAAAGTTAGAATTAGAGTTGCATGGATATGCTATATTTATTATCATTAAAGCTAATATTGAAAGCACAATTAATCTTTGCATTCCAACCATTAGTGGCACTTAGTGAATCCTATACTTAAATGTTATGAATAAACTGGATGTGCAAAATTTAAGTATCATTTATATTTAAAGTGCTTTGAGGATGATAATTTGACTTTCAAGCTTTCAGATAGATTAAAACCATTAAAATATGCTATTAGAGACTTAATACCCTATGCTGAAGAAGTAGAAAGAAGAGGAGAGAAAGTTATTAGATTAAATATTGGTGATCCATTAAAATTTGATTTCGATACTCCAAAACATATTAGAGAAGCATTATGTGAAGCAGTTAATGACAGATGGAATTTCTATTCATCATCTGAAGGTGATGCTGAACTGAGAGAAGCCATTGCTGAGAAGGAGAGAAAGTATAATGGGGTCTATATTGATCCAAATCATGTAGTAGTTACTGCAGGTGTTTCAGAGGCAATAAACTTTATTTCAGCATCATTTATAGATCCTGGAGATGAAGCATTAATACCGGGTCCAGCATATGCTCCATACGTAAATTTCATTCAAGCATATAATGGAAAGGTAGTCCATTATAAAACTCTTGAAGAAAATGGTTGGCAGCCGGATTTAGATGATTTAAGGAGTAAAATAAGTGATAGGGCACGTTTCATATTAATAATCAATCCAAATAATCCAACTGGAGCAATATATAGTGAGAGAACTGTTAAGGAAATACTTGACATTGCAGCTGAACATGATTTAATAGTGATTTCTGATGAAATTTACGATAGAATTAATTATGGTGAAGTTGAATTTAAGAGTACAGCTGCAATAACTAAGGATGTACCAGTAATTGGATTGAATGGCTTTTCAAAAGTATATTTAATGACTGGTTGGAGATTAGGATACATTTACGTCAAGGATCCAACTGGGAAATATGTTGATAAAATTATTGGGCATCTAAATAAGCTTGCAAGAGCTAGATTATGTGCATGTACTCCAGTTATGAGAGCTGGAATAGCTGCACTTAGAGGTCCTCAAGATCATGTTAAGGAAATGGTGAGTAAATTGAAGGAGCGAAGAGACTATTCATGTAAGAGAATAAATGAAATACCTGGAATGAATGTAGTTAAACCTAAGGGTGCATTCTACCTATTTCCCAAAATTGAAATTGAAGGTAAATTTAAGAGCGACCGAGATTTTGCATTGAAACTTTTAAATGAAGAGAAGGTATTAGTAGTTCATGGTTCAGGATTTGGATTTGGCGGTGAAAATCATTTTAGAAGCATATTTCTACCACCAATAGAAGTACTTGAAGAAGCATTTAATAGAATTGAGAGATTCTGCAAGAAATATTTAGCCTAAACTATTCCCTTCTTTGCTTAATCATTAATCTAGCTATTTTTAATGCAAGTCTAATATGTGCTTGAGCATCACTTAAAACTAATTCACCATGACCTGGAAATAGCATTTCAACATCATTTAACTTAGATACTTTTTCTAAACTTCTAACTAATTCATTAAAGTTTCCAGTTGGTAAATCTGTTCTCCCAAATCCTCCATTAGCGAATACTAGGTCTCCGCTAAATAGCATTTCATCGATTAAGTAGCATGTACTACCAGCAGTATGACCAGGAGTATGTATTGTCTTAACAATTTTGCTCCCAATTTTTATGTTATAGGAATCATCAATTCTAATTACTAGTCTTCTATTTAATCTTAATCTTCTAATTATAATTTCAGCATCATATTTATGGACATAAATCTCTGGTTTCGCCTTGTTGATTAATTGTTTCAATCCATTAGTATGATCCTTATGTCTATGTGTTATAAGAACCTTACTTATATCATCAGTTGATATGTTGAATTTACTTAATGATTCAATTAGATTTGAGTGTGGAGGTCCATATCCAGCATCTATTAATGCTATTTCACCATTACTCTTTATGATATATACATTTGAGCTAATTCCAAAGCTAATTACTGCATGTAATGTTAATTCTTTGGTTTCTTTAATTGTTAAATGTGCTTGCAATTTAAGCACCGCTACATTTTTGATTAAAAATTATTTAATTATTTACTCTAAATTTAAGTGAAAATTTTAACAATTCAATTTCCATAGACTATTCTGGTGATATGAATGGCTTATGATATAGTTATTGTTGGAGGAAGAGTTATTAATGGTGCTGGGACTCCATGGACTAGAGCTGATATTGCAATTAAAGATGGAGTTATAGTTGAATTAGGATACCTAAAGCATCCTCAAGCAGACATCATAATTAAAGCTGAAGATCTATTTGTATGTCCAGGATTCATTGATATTCATAATCATTCAGATTTAGCATTATTAATAGATCCAATTGCAGATAGCATGATTAGACAGGGAGTAACTACTCTAACTGTTGGAAATTGTGGATTAAGTGTTGCACCAGTTAAGCGTGAATTCATAGAGCTCTTTAAGAAGCATGTTGAATCATTTGCACCAGCACCAGTTGAATGGAAGTGGGAATCATTTGATGAATATTTAAGAGCTTTAGAGGGAAAGGGTGTTGGAGTTAATGTGGTTCCATTTGTTGGTCATGGAACTATAAGGGCAATGGTGCTTGGATTTGAACCTAAAGAGCCTAGTGAAAATGAGCTTAATCAAATGAAATTATTAGTTGAGGAATCTATGAAGGCTGGTGCATTTGGATTAACAACTGGATTAATATATTTGCCTGGAATGTATGCGAAAACGAGTGAAATAATCGAGCTCGCTAAAATTGTAGCTAAATATGGTAGAATATATGCTAGTCATATTAGAAGTGAAAGTTTTGCATTAATTGAAGCTGTAGCTGAGGCAATTGAAATTGGAGCTAAAGCAAATATTCCAGTTGAAATTAGTCATCATAAGGCATCTGGAGTTGAAAATTGGGGTAAAGTTAAAACTACATTGAAAATGATGGAGGATGCTAGAATTAATAATATTGAAGTCACATGTGATGTATACCCATATACTGCTGGAATGACAAGCTTAACAGCATTACTTCCACCATGGACTCAGGCTGGAGGTGTAGAAGCAATAATCGAGAAGCTTCAAAATCCAAGTATTAGAGCGAAGGTAACTGAAGAATTGAAATCTGGAGTTAAGGGTAAAGAAGATTTATTAAGAGAAGCTGGTTGGGATAGAATTGTAATTGCTTATTCAAAGGTACATAAGGAATTTGAGGGTAAAAGTTTATCTGAAATAGCAAAAATTTGGAATAAAAGTGAATTTGATACATTATATGATTTAATCATTGATGATGAAGGAGCAACAATGATAGTTCTCCATTTAATGAGTGAAGAAGATGTGAAATACGTTATTTCACATAGATTATCAATGATAGCTACAGATGGATGGGCAGTTTCACCTAAAGGTCCAATGAGTGCAGGTAAGCCTCATCCAAGATTCTATGGAACATTTCCAAGAATAATTGCAAAATATGTTAGAGAAGAAAAATTGCTAAGCTTAGAAGAAGCAGTAAGGAAAATGACTTGGATGCCTGCACAAAAGTTAGGTTTATGGAATAGAGGTTTAATTGCAAAGGGAATGATTGCAGATATAGTTATATTCGACTTTAATAAGATTAGGGATAAAGCGACATTCGAGAATCCACATCAATATCCAGAAGGAATACCCTATGTAATAGTGAATGGTGAAGTAGTTATAGATAATGGTGAGCATACTAGAAAATTAGCTGGAAAAGTTTTAAGAAAAATGACTATTTAGCTTTATTCTTCACTTCATTTCCTTATACTTCCATTTCAATTCTATAGTTTACCGTGAAATTTTTAAGTGTAATATTTTAAGGCATATTGTGGGTGTATGATTATGGCTCATAGACATAAACTGTACGAATACGATTATAAAACTGGAAAAATCGTTTTAAAGAGAAAGCTTTGTCCTAGATGTGGGCGTGTAATGGCTTTTCATGGAGATAGGCATGCATGTGGATATTGCGGTTATACTATTTATGTTAAGGAGGAAGAAGGTTCTTAGACTTTAACGAAAAAGTTTAAGTTTATCTTCATATATAATTTTAAGGTTCCAATAATTATTATTTGAGAGGTCTAGAGATTTGAGTAAAACAGTATTACTAGGAGTATTTCAGAGGCTAGCTAAACCTGTTCAAGTAGCTCTTATTAAGCGTGGATTTAAAAGTCCAACTGAGCCTCAAGAGAAGGCAATTCCATTAATTTTGAATGGTGAAAATGTTCTTTTAATTGCTCCAACTGCCACTGGTAAAACTGAAGCAGCATTACTACCAATATTTAGCATGTATATTGAAATGCCAAATAAACCTCCAGGAGTTAAAATTCTCTACATCACTCCGTTAAGAGCATTAAATAGGGATATGCTTGAAAGATTTGAGTGGTGGGGCAATGAGCTCGATATTAAAGTTGCAGTTAGACATGGAGATACTGAGCAATCAGAAAGAGCAATGCAAGCCCGCTCTCCACCAGACTTACTCATAACTACTCCTGAAACATTACAGGCAATTCTTTCTGGAAGAATTATGAGAAGGCATTTAAGTCAAGTTAGATGGGTTGTAATTGATGAAATTCATGAATTAGCTGAGGATAAACGTGGTTCACAACTTTCACTTGCCCTTGAACGTTTAAGAAGCATTGCTGGTAGAGATTTTCAAATTATAGGTTTATCTGCAACTATTGGTACACCTGAAGTTGTAGCTCAATTTCTTGTTGGTGTTGGTAGGCCAGTTAAAATTGTTAGGGTTCCAGTTGCAAGATTAATGCATTTAGAAGTTATTTATCCTGAACCTGAATCTGAAGATTATGAGCTTGCAGCTAAACTTTATACTCATCCCGATGTTGCAACTAGACTTAAGCTTATTAGAAGGCTTATTGAACGTCATAGATCAGTATTATTATTCGTCAATACTAGAGCTATAGCTGAAGTTCTAGCTTCAAGATTTAGAGTTTGGGATTTAAACTTCCCAATTAGTGTTCATCATGGTTCACTTTCAAAGCCATCTAGAATAGCTGCTGAACGTGGACTTAAAGATGGTGAGCTTAAAGGATTAGTTTGTACATCTTCACTTGAACTTGGAATAGATGTTGGACATATAGATTTAGTAATACAATATATGTCTCCCAGACAGGTAACCAGACTTGTTCAACGTGTCGGTAGAGCTGGTCATAGAATTGGTAGAATTGCCAAGGGAGTAATCATAACTGCAGATTCAGATGACACCCTAGAAGCACTAGTCATTTGTAGGAAGGCTTTAAATGAGGAATTAGAGCCAGTTAAAGTTCCCGAAAAACCATATGATGTTCTCTGTCATCAAATTGTAGCATTACTAATACAGCGTAAAAGATGGAGATTTAATGAAGTATTAGAATTATATGGTAAAGCTTATCCATATAGGGATTTAACTGAAGATGATTTAATTAAGGTTATTGATTATATGCATAATAGATATCCAAGACTCCTCTGGGCTTCATTTGAAGATAAAGTATTTTTAGCGCCGAGAAATAGGAGGGCAATGTATGAATATTTCTTCGATGAACTTTCAATGATACCTGATGAAAAACAATTTTTAGTAATAGATTCAACAAATAATACTCCAATTGGAGTTTTAGATGAGGTATTTGTTGCAGAATATGGTGATCCTGGAAGAAAATTCATTTTCAGAGGTAGCTTATGGAAAATTAGAGAAATTATTGGTGATAGAATATATGTAGTTCCAGATAGTGATCCTACAGGTGCAATTCCAAGTTGGGTTGGAGAAGAAATACCAGTACCATATGAAGTTGCACAGGAAGTTGGTTGGATTAGAGGTTATGTTGAAGAAAGATTGAAGAATGGTGCTGATATAAGTCAGATAATTAATGAATTAACCGATAGATATCCATGCAATAAGGATACCATGGAGAGGGCAATCAAGGAAGTTATAGAGCAAGTTAATAAGGGTCTCCCAGTACCAACGGATAAGAAAGTCTTAATTGAGAAATGGGAGGACTTTTTCATTATTCATGTTCATTTAGGAACATTAGCCAATAGAGCTCTTGGGAGATTAATTGCAGATCAAGTTGCAGATATAGTTGGACATGCAGTTGCAGTTCAGCAAGATCCCTATAGAATAGTTATTCGAGCATCAAAATTATTATCCCCAATTGAAATTGAAAATGTAATTAAAAATTTAGTTGACAAAAATTTGGATGCTGAAGTAATTAGAATGGCTGAAAGATCAGGACTATTTAAGAGAAGACTAGTTCACGTAGCTAGAAGATTTGGTGCATTAGCTAAATGGGCTGATATTTCAACCATGAGTTTAAGAAGACTAATTGAAATGTTCAAGGATTCAGTCATATATGAAGAGGCATTAAAAGAGTATTTAACAAAAGATATTGATGTCGAAGTAGTCAAGAAATTCCTAGAAAAAATTAAGAACGATGAAATAGAATTTAAACATCTAGATTCAATAGAACTTTCCCCCATATCCAGATTAGCCATGGAAAGAATTTCAAGAAAAACAGAAATCATCCCACCAGAAAGACTTAGAAG
>CAZCCB010000015.1:18017-21702 GCA_964497155.1 uncultured Nitrososphaerota archaeon
ACTTAGAAGAATACTTATTGAAGCAACAAAAGCTAGATTATTAAGTGAAGTTAGAATATTCCTATGCACCAATTGCTGGAGCTGGTGGGATTCAATTAGAATAATGAATTTACCAGAGAAAATTAAATGTCCAAATTGCGGTTCAATGAAAATAGCAGTTTTAGATGAGGACGAGAGAATTATAAAGAGAATAGTAGCTAAAAAAGCTTCAAAATTAACTAAAGAGGAAGAGGAAGTTGTTAATAAAGCTATTAGGCGAGCTGAATTAGTTGAGAAATATGGTAAGTTAGCTGCAATAGCATTGGCTGGAAGAAGGCTCAGAGTTAAAGATGTAGAATCGATTCTAAGAAGAATCAATGTTGAATGTGATGCATTCTATGAAAAAATAATTGAAGCTGAAAGAAATGCATTAAAAAGAAGCTTCTGGTAGTATAGTAGGTAAAGCTTTTAAGCATAACATTAGATTAATTTTTAGCACGATTAGAAATGGTGATTGCAATGATAAATAATAAACTAAAACTAATATCAATAATAACCTTAATAATGCTAATAATTATTACATCAAACTGTCAATATTATGTTTTAGCTAACAAGAAATTATTTAAAAAAGAAATGAAATATTTTAAAAATTTAACTGTTAAGTTAAAAGTGGAGCCAAGCGGAGATGTAAATTTAGAACTCGAAGGTATAATTGAAATTAAACCTCCAAGAGGATTATTAACTGCAAACGCAATTTTAGAATCAACAACTACTAAGGAGAAAAGTGAAGGAACATTTAATCTAAATATGACGTTTGGCTTTGAAATATCAGTGTATCCAATAAAGAAAGCTGAAGTAAATATAGATTATAGTGAAGGTAAAGCTCAAGGAAACTTCCTTATAATACTCTCAGCAGCACTTGCAGGTGAAATTAAAAGTGAAGGTAAATTTAATGCTATAAAAATTAAGGGAACAAACTTCACTAAAATAACACTCAACATAACTTCAGTAATTCCATATTCAATAGTTCCAAGGGAGCAAATAGAGAAAATAGTATCACAATTTGAAGAGCAAAAATCAACAATCATAGAATCATTTAGCAATGCAACATGTGGCTATCTAAATATAACTGAAATATCGCTTACACCAACATATGAATCAGATAAAGCTAAACTAGATTTCCATATTGTAATTGAAGGAGATTTTGAAAAAGCTTCAATGTGCTATAGTGAAAAAGTATCAGAGAAAACTGGAACTCCAATTGGATTTTCAGAAGAATTTCTAAATAAATTAAGAAAAATTAAGTATAGTAAATTTAAGGATTTCATATTTAAGCTATATTTCGATAGAGATGAAGGAATATTAAAATTAAATTCCAAATATACAATTGTAGGAGATGTAAATAAGCAATTTAATGAAATTAAAAACTTATATTCAGAATTTATTGAGCAATTAGTTCCAAATGCAACTTCAACATTCTATGACTTCTGTAAAACTGCAATGAGAAAATTAAATGTAACAACCAGACAGATAAAATTAATTGCAAAATATGAAACCAAAGCTGCTAAGGGACTAATAAACTTCAAATTAACTGGATTAAAACTCAAACTTCCAATCAATAGCATTCCAGGAGGATTTAAGTTCTATAGTTTCTTTGATAGCTTATCAAAAGTATTGCCAGAACCAATTTCAAATGTTACATTAATAGTAGAGCCAGTAATAACTCAAAAAGAAATAGTTGAAATTGAAATACCACCACACTTAACTCCAACTGAAAAAGGTCCGCATAAAGTTGTTTGGAATAAAATTGATTTCAATCAATTGAAGGATCTCATATTTAAGGTAAGTAGAAATGTTTGGGGAGTTGCTAATGCAAAAATACATGAAATTAAAGTTCAAATAGCTGGAATCAGAAGAAGGCTGCTTGCAATTACAAATTCAACTTTAAAGAGATTTCAATTAACCAAGGCTAATAAACTTGAAATTGAAGTTGAAGGAATTAAAGGAGCAAGAGGAGCAATGAATATTACATTACCAAAAGAAATCGTGAAAGGTATCATTATAGCTTATATTGATGGTAATGTATTTAAACCATTAATATCCGCTAATAATACTCATTACTTCATATACATAACCTACATGCATAGTACTCATAATATAACTATTAGATGGGGTGAAGTAGAATTAACTATAAATGCAAATCCAACTTCAATTGAAGCTGGAAGTCAAGTAACATTTACTGGAGAATTAAGTTTAAATGGTGAAGCATTAAGTAATGTTCCATTATCATTATATGTAGATAACATAAAGGTAATGGAAACAAAAACTAAATCTAATGGTTCCTATGAGTTCAAATATAAATTTGAAAAAGAAGGAGAATATGAATGTAAAGTAGTATTAGAAGAATATAATATTGAAAGTAATGTTCAGAAAATAATTGTAAAAGCAAGACCACCAATAGAATCACAAATGCTAATTTATGGAGTATCAGCAGTAATAGCAATAATTGCAGTAATAATAGCAGTATTATTAGTTAAAAGAAGAACTTAAACCCTAAATATAAATAATTATTTTACATTTCTTTCTTTAGGTGTAAATATGGCTGATAATGAGGAGAATATTAAGGAGAAAATTTTAGAAGCACTTAAAAATGTAATTGATCCCGAAGTAGGATTAAATGTTGTTGAAATGGGTTTAATTAAAGATATAAGTTTCAGTAAGGGGAAAGCAACTATTAAAATGACATTAACTGTACCATCATTTTTATGTCCATTAGCAAGATATTTAGTAATGCAAGTTAGAAAAGCAACATTATCACTACCTGAAGTGAAAGAGGCAGAAGTAATACTTATAGAACCATACCAATTATAATCTAATTTAATTTAAAGGTTGATGAGAATGGCTAAAATATTTTTTGATGGTAATTTAGATTTAATTAAATCTAAAGTTATTGGAATTATTGGCTATGGAAATCAAGGTAGGGCACAAGCATTAAATATGCGAGATAATGGATTAAATGTAATTATAGGAAATATTCGAGATGAATATTGGAATAAAGCATTAAATGACGGCTTCAAAGTATATCCTATAAATGAGGCAGTTAAACTTTCAGATATAACTCTAATGCTAATACCAGATGAAATAATGCCAAAAGTATTCAATGATCAAGTAAAGACTTATTTAAAGCCGGGTCAAGTATTATGCTTTGCAAGTGGATATAATATTGCATTTAACTATATTAAGCCTCCAAATAATATTGATGTAATATTAGTTGCACCAAGAATGATTGGTGAAGGCGTAAGAAACCTATTCATAGAAAAGAGAGGCTTTCCAGTGCTAGTAGCAGTACATCAAAATTATTCTGGAAAAGCATTAGAATATGCATTATCAATAGCAAAAGCAATTGGAGCATTAAATAAAGGAGGAATAGCTGTAGAAACAACATTCAAAGAAGAAGCAATAACAGATTTATTTGGAGAACAGGTAATTGGTGGAGGACTACTCTATTTAATTAGAACTGCATTCGAAGTAATGATTGAAAATAGAATAAATCCAATAGTAGCATTATTAGAATTATATGCTTCAGGAGAAATAATTGAAGTAGCAAAAGCAATTTATAAATACGGACTATGGAACCAATTAAAACTACATTCACAAACAAGTCAATATGGACAGCAAACCAGAGGACCAAGAATAATATCAAATC
>CAZCCB010000016.1:0-1429 GCA_964497155.1 uncultured Nitrososphaerota archaeon
CTCCAAAAACATCTGAAGGTACTTTTCTAGAAATTTCAACCAATGTTTCAGGTTTAAGGAATTCTCTCATTATTTCCTCAATATTTTTCCCAGTTTTCCTCTCCATTTCACCAATCATTTTAATTGTTCTTCCAATAGTCTCAAATAATGATATTAGCGTTCCAGAATATTCTTTCAACATTTTTTCCATAGAATTGCTTGTCACAAACTCCACCTACAAGCAAATTTCTCGTGTTTTCCATAATTAAATTAAATAGTGTTTGGTATTTTAATCCTCTCTGAGATAGATTAATGATTAAAGGCAATACCTCAGAATTCCAAAAATTGAAGTTTTGAAACAATAGTGTGATAAGATTAATGTTTTAAGATTGGGTTGGGTCTATTCTTCTTGTTTTGGATTGTTTAGGAGTTAAATTTAATTTTAATTGTTGCATTATTTTACTTTGGTGTTTCTGATTTGGATTTGGTTGATATTTTGAATGAGTCTTGGAATTTTATGGTTAAGCTTACTCGTGATATTGGTAATTTAATTATACTCTTTGTTTTGAATATTATTCCTATTGTTAATTTTATTGTTTTGGGTTATTGTGCTTGGATTTTGCGCTTAGGTGACTCTATTAGTATGCCTCCTAAAATTAGGGATTATTTAAAATTGTTTGTTGATGGTTTGAAAATTATTTTGGCTATTATTATTTATGCTTTGATTCCAATTTTAATTATAATTCTATCTTGTCCAATGCCTGTTTTTCCTCCATTTATTATTCATTATACTCGTTTTGGAATGATGGGTCCTGGTCACATGTTATTTGTTGGAAGTATGTTTTTGGGTTTAATTTTTGCTTTAATTATTGGTTTTCTATTGTCTATTGTTGGTGCTATGGGTATTATTCATATGGTTAAGTGTGATGATTTCTTTAAGGCTTTTAGCTTCAGTGAAATATTTGATAGGATTAGATATGTTGGTTGGGGTAAATATTTGGGTTGGCTCATAATCATGTATATTCTATTTCTAATTGTTAGTAGTTTAAATAGGATTCATTGGATAATTTTCTCCTTAGCCAATGTATTTTACCTCGTATTTCTATTCAGGTCTGCTCACTACATTTATGGAGGATAAATTTAACTGACAGTAATACCAGCATGTATTTCGATTTAATTAAATCTGAATGTGAAATGAAAGCAGGCTTACATTGATACGAATATTTACATTTATACAGCTCTAAATCATCCAGATTTCTATGAAAAATGTTATGAAATACTTGATATGCTAGTTGAAGGGATTTATATTGGCTATACTAGTCAATTAGTCTTATTTGAATTATTTGGAGCATTATCAGAAATTAATGTTGAAGTAGCATATGAAGCTATTAATGCATGTCTAAATCTGCCATTAAAATCCTTAGAACTAAATAGAGAAACATTTACATAT
>CAZCCB010000016.1:1439-20422 GCA_964497155.1 uncultured Nitrososphaerota archaeon
TACTCAAATGTAACCTATGATTCAAGACATGCAGCATTAATTGCATAGCATGGCATAGAAATAATAATTACTGAAGATTTAGAAGATTGGAAGAAAATAATTAGAATATGACTGAAGATTATGAAGAAATTTAAGATCAAAGATTTAACCGTAATATCCCCAACGAGAGGATTAATAAAATAATTTAAAATAATTCTCAATTATTACCTTAAAGATAAGCAGTTCTAAATATAATTATCCTAAAATTACAAATTAACGATCAACATGAAATAAATGAAAGATATTCAGAAGCAAATGAAGAAATTAAACTAACGATAAAACTTCATTCTCCTACTTAAATGCTTCACAATCATTAATTGACTTAACATAAATTATTTTATATCATAAGTGATTATGAATTGAAATGTAGTCTTATTAGTGTTTTAGGGAATTAAGTTTATTAACTTTGAAATCTTCTTTGCTATTAAGCATTATTCTAGATTGTTGGCTAATTATTGATGGGTATGTGGAGTTGCTAGGCTATGCATAAAATTTCATTAAATAGGAAGTCATTGAGAATTTCAATTGCCGCTCTACTTGCCAGTCTCTATATTATTTTGGTTTGGATTTTACCCTTCATATCATTTATGGCATTGCAATTGAGAATAGCAAATATGCTCATAGCATTAGTACCATTACTTGAAATATGGGGGGCAGCAATATGGGCTATAGCAGTATTAATAGCAAATTTAATGTCACCACTAGGCTTTCTAGATCTACTATCAGCAATACCCTCATTTATAGGTGCATATATTGTAATTCGACTAGAAAAATTCTGGAAGTTAAAGGGATATATTCTTGGAACAACAATTTACAGCATAATATTAGGTTTATGGATAAGCTTCCTCCTCAACATTACAATTAAAACTCCATTCCTACAATTAACCCCAATACTAATTCTATGCATTTGGCTTCCAACATGCCTATTTTCAACACCCCTATACAAAATTTTAATAATGATTCTACATGAATTGATGCAGGGTAAAATAAATGAACAAAACTATAATAGCTGTAGTAAGTGGAGGAATAGATAGCACTTCATATCTAGTTCAATGGCTAAATAAGGGATATAATGCACATATCCTAGCCTTCAATTATGGACATAAAGGTGCAAAAGAACTTAAAGTACTAAGAAATCTCATACCAAAAATAAACAAATTAAATCTTCCAGGCAAAATAATCAACTTCAAAATAGTAGATTTAACATTCATGAAAAACCTATGGAAAGGAACTCAATTAACAGATGAATCAGTAAAAGTTGAAAGAGAATATACAACATCAGTTGTAGTTCCATTAAGAAATGCAGTAATGCTAACCATAGCAGCAGCCTATGCATTCACAATAGGAGCGAAAACCATAATTTATGGTGCACATTACAATGACATTAAACCTAGAGAAGATACATGGGAACCACTCTATCCAGACTGCTCACCAGAATTCATCCAAGCACTCGAAACAGCATTAAATCTAGGACACTTCAGAAATCTAAGAGGACTAGAAATATGGAGTCCAAGTAGAGAAGGACTAAGAAAAAGCGAAAACTTGAAAAAGGGATATGAAATTTTAGGAGACCTAATATTCGAAACATGGAGTTGCTATTTAAGTAGAAAATATCACTGCGGACAATGTGAAAGCTGCATAAATAGACACTCAGCATTCATAGAAGCACAAATTCCAGATGGCACAATCTATGAAAAATATCCACAAATAAATCCAATAGACATAGGAATACCATATGAAGAAGGATATGTAAGCGAAAAATGGCTAAAACTCAAGAGCAAACTAAAACCACAAATAACATAAATTAATTCAAATCATATTACCAACTTCTCCAAGCTCCCTCAATAATAATTTATCCGCTTCTTCCTCAACCCTCTCATAAATTAAATTTAGATCCCTATACCTACCCTTCAAGAATTTAAACCATTTACTAATCCTACCCATAACCAATAAACTCACCAAGAATTCATAAGAATTCTAAGAAATATAATTTAATGCTAAACACCTAAATATCTAAAATAAACAATTAACAATTCATTAGAGGATGAAATTATGAAGAATATTGGAATTATAGGTGGATTAAGTCCGGAATCAACAATCCTATACTATAAAACTATAATCAATGAATATAGGAGGAAATTTAAGAATGAAAATTACCCCAACATAATAATTTATAGCGTAAACTTTGGATACTTCACCCAATTAATTGAAGAAAATAGGCTGGAGGAAGCAGCAAACCTACTAATTGAAGCTGGAAAATCACTAGAAAAAGCTGGAGCAAACTTCATAATAATATCAGCAAATACACCACACATGCTCCTCAACTATATTACGCCGAAAATAAATATTCCAATAATAAGCATAATCGACTCCCTCGCGGAAGAACTCAAAAAAGATAAAGTCAAAAAAGTTGGACTACTAGGAACAAAATTCACATTAACAAAACAATTCTACACAAAAGGACTAGAAAAACACAACATAAAAACCATAATCCCAGAACCAAACGACATAAATATCGTCAACAAAATAATCTACGAAGAACTAGTAAAGGGAATAATCAGAGAAGAATCAAAAAATAAACTAATCAAAATCATTAAAAAACTAATAGAAATGGGAGCAGAAGGAATAGCATTAGCATGCACAGAACTCCCACTACTAATAAAAGGGAAGATAAATAACATAAAACTCTACGATACAGCAAAAATCCACGCAATAAAAGCCTTAGAATACGCAACCAAATAATTTACATAAAAATCATCTTCAATAATATTCCAATAAGAGCCAATAACATTGGCAAATTAAAAGCAATAAAAACCTTAACCAACAAACCAACCTGACCATCCAATCTAGCAACATGTCGCTCCAAATTACCAATACGTCCCTCTAAAGCATCAATCCGCCTCTCCAACCCATCAATACGATTCTCCAATCCACTAATACGATCCTCCAAACCATTAATCCGACCCTCCAATTTGGCAATTCGCTCCTCCAATCTACCCAATCTATCCTCCAAACCATTCAATCTAAAATTCAACTTGTCAATATCACTCTTAGTAGCAACATCACGCAAAACAGCATTAATAATAGCCAATCTAACATCAGGAACCCCAACCAACAACTCAGCCAAACGCTTCCTAGCCCCAACATCCTCCTCAAACAATTCAACAATCCTATCAGCAGACAATTCAACCAAAAACTGAAGCCTCCAAAATAAAAACAATCAAAACAATATATAAAACCAACCCACAATATCAAAATACGTAAAGCCCAAACCATTAAATAATGGAGAATACATTATGATTCCAAATAAAAGAAAACTAAGAGAAATAATAACGGAAGTTTTCAAACATTACAATAGAAACGCTATATATAAAGAAGAATTCTACAAATTCTTCAAAAATAAAGGCATAAATGAAAAAGAAATTGAAGAACTATGGCTAAAAGCACTAGCACACGAAATAATAGATGTAGGAATAACACCAATCACAGATCCAAACAATCCACTAAACATCAAAGAAATCAAAAAAGTCTTCATACTAAAAGAAAAATGGACAAAACTAAACTAATAGAAATCTTAAAAATCCCTCTAAATTCATGTAAAAGAAGACAATTAAGAAAATAACATTAGACTAAACCAAGCAAAATAAAAGCTATAATTAAATTGGTGCGGCGGCCGGGATTCGAACCCGGGTTATGGGCGTGGAAGGCCCATGTCCTAGTCCAGGCTAGACCACCGCCGCTCATGGACTTATGTCAAGTTTTATTTTATGTTTGTCTATTAGGCTCTCCTACTATGGTTTTCGGTCATCGCCTAGTATTGTTTAATTTATTGGGGGTGATAAGTTTTTTGCTGTTATTGTTTGGGTTTGCTGTGCGGGGGTTTATTGTATTATATTTTATTACTCTAGTGTGTTTATTATTGTATTTTAGTTTTTTGTCGTAAGGTTTTTAGGTAGTTGTTTAATATTGATGGTTTGGGGATTGATAGCATTTTGCTGCGGCTTTTTGAGGTTAGGTTTCATGGTAGGGGTGGACAGGGAGCTGTAACTGCTTCTCAATTGCTTGTTAAGGCTGCTTTTCTTGAGGGTAAGTGGGGTCAGAGTATACCGATGTTTGGTGCTGAGCGTAGGGGTGCACCAGTTTTGGCTTTTGCTAGAATTTCTAGTAAACCTATTAGGAGGCATATGCAGATTTATGAGCCTGATGCCGTTGTTGTTTTGGATTCTAAGATATTTAATGTTCAGGATGTTACTAGTGGTTTGAAGAGTAATGGATTTTTAATTGTTAATGATAGGCGTAAACCTGGAGAGCTTGGTTTTAAGGGGTTTAAAGTTGGAGTTGTGAATGCTACTGATATTGCAGTTAAACTGGGATTATATTTTGCTGGTTTTCCAGCAGTTAATACTGCTATGGTTGGTGCTTTGGCTAGGGCTACTGGTATTGTTTCTATTGATAGTATTGTTAAGGCTATAATGAATACTTGGAGTGGTAGACTTGGTGAATTGAATGCTGAAGCTGCTAGGCAGGCTTATAACTCTATAGTTATTGAGGAGGTATAATGTTTGAGTAAAATTCCTTTAACCTCAATTTCTAAGCCAACTAAGGGTGCTGTTGGATTTACTGGTTTTTGGAGGAGTTTTAAGCCAGTAATTGATCAAAGTAAGTGTGTTCATTGTCTTCAATGCTGGCTATATTGCCCTGAAGGTGCAATTAGAAGGATCGGGGAAAACTTGTTGAATGTTGAAGTAGACTATGAATACTGTAAGGGTTGCGGTATTTGTGCAAATGAATGCCCCGTTAAAGCTATTCAAATGGTTTTGGAGGAATGAGATATGGTTTTAAGTGAAGTTTTAACTGGAAATTATGCTGTTGCATATGCAGCTAAAATGGCTAGAGTTCAAGTTATAGCTGCATATCCAATTACTCCTCAAACAACTATTGTTGAAAAATTAGCTCAATTTGTAGAGTCAGGGGAACTTAATGCTAAATATATTAGGGTTGAGAGTGAGCATAGCGCTATGGCTGCATGTATTGGAGCAGCTGCTACTGGTGCAAGAGCATTCACAGCAACAGCTAGTCACGGCTTACTCTATATGAGTGAAATGGTTTGGTGGGCTGGTATGGGACGTTATCCAATTGTAATGGCAGTAGTTACACGTGCAATTGGCCCTCCATGGAGTATATGGACTGAACATAATGATGTACTCGCACATAGGGATTCGGGATGGATAATATTTTTCGCTGAAGATAATCAGGAAGTATTCGACTTAACAGTTCAAGCATTTAGAATTGCTGAAAATGAGAAGGTATTACAGCCAGTAATGGTTACATTAGATGCATTCATATTATCTCATACAGCTGCACCAGTATTAATGCCTGATCAAAATCAAGTTGATGAATTTCTACCTCCACCTGGAAGCAGGAAACTACCCTACCGTCTTGATCCAAATAATCCAATAACTCATGGAAACCTAACTTATCCAGACTACTTCATGGAGCTTCGATATGAAATTATGAGGGCAATGGAAAATGCTAAGCAAGTAATTATTGATACTGGCCGTAAATATGGTGAAATGACTGGGAGATATTATGATGGTTTAATTGAGAAGTATAAGTGTAGTAATGCTAAGGCAATTATTATTGCAATGGGTTCATCAGCTGGAGATGCTAAGGAGGCAGCTGACCTGCTTCGTGATGAGGGATATGAAGTTGGAGTAATTAAAATGAGAACTATAAGGCCATTTCCATTTGAAGAACTTAGGGAAACATGTAGAAATGCCAAGATAATTGGAGTTGTTGATAGGAATTATAGTTATGGTTTCGGAGGAATAATTCATGGTGAAGTTAAATCAGCATTAAATGGACTTAAAATTACAGTTCAAAACTTCATTGCAGGATTAGGTGGAAGAGACATTACAGTTAATGATTTCATCAACATGGGTAAAAAATTGATTGAAATGGCTGATAAAGGTTTGGGGGAGCAGCCACCCATATGGATTAATTTAAAGAGGGAGGTGATTCCATGACAATAAAAATTAAAGACCTACCATTAAAGGAATACCTACTACCAGGAAATGCTTCATGCCCAGGCTGTCCAGCAGCACTTGGATTAAGAATGCTTGGAAAAGCATTAGAAGGAAAATTCATATTAGTAGTACCTGCATGCTGTTCAACAATAATTCAAGGAGCATTCCCAAAAACATCAGCAAACTTCCCAATCCTAAATATTGCATTCGCAGCATCAGCAGCAACTGCAGCTGGAGTAGCAGCTGGACTAGAAATGCAAGGCGTAGAGGATGTTCAAGTAGTAGTTTGGGCCGGTGATGGAGGAACAGCAGATATTGGATTACAAGCATTAAGTGGAGTGGCTGAACGTGGAGACAATATAATCTATATCTGCTATGACAATGAAGCATACATGAATACTGGTATACAGAGAAGTGGAGCAACACCATATGGAGCATGGACGACAACTACATGGACAGGTAAACGTGAATTTAAGAAGGATATTCCAATGATAATGGCGGCCCATAAAATCCCCTATGTAGCAACAGCATGCGTATCATATCCACTAGACTTCATAGCTAAAATTAGGAAAGCAGCTAAAATTAAAGGAACAAAATATATTCACCTATTAGCACCATGCCCACCAGGATGGAGATTTCCAAGTGATAAAACAATTGAAATTGGAAGACTTGCAGTATTAACTGGAATGTGGGCACTATATGAAATTGAAAATGGAATATTCAAATTAACTGGACCAAGCATAGCATTAATAGATAAAGCGAAGAGAAAGCCAATTAAAGAATATATTAAGCTTCAAGGAAGATTCGCTAAAATGACTGATGAAGACATAGAAAAACTACAGAAATACATTGACATGCAATGGGAATACTATAAAATGCTATTGGAGTCAAGTAAAATTAAAAGTGAAGGTAAACTCCCCTAACATCTTTAAATACAATTGAATATCTAGGAACAATAGAGTTCGGATAAATTGATTTTCCAGCCATAATAATTGAACACTTACCAATAAAGCTATAATCACCAACAACAGATCCAAGCTTTCTCCTACCACTATCAACAATTTTACCCTTAATAATCATTTTAACAGTACCACCATCAGAACATTCATACTTAAAATCAACATTACTCTCAACAATACAATTTTCACTAATAATACTATAATTAACTCTACAATTACAATCAATAACAGTATTCGACATAACTATGCTATCACTAATTACACTATTAGAGCCAACATACACATTTCTACAAATAACTGTATTCGGACCAATAACACTTCCATTCCTAATTATACTTCCATTACCAATATAAACTGGAGGAACAATCTTAACATTACTATCAATTTCAACATTCCCATCAATAATCATATTATTAAAAGCAATTTTACTTAGAAAATGTTTATTAGCATCAAGTAAATCCCAAGGCCTACCAATATCAAACCACCAACCCCTACCAGCATTAAGCACAGCAACACCATTACCATTCTCAACAAGTATTTGAAGACTATCAGTAAATTCATATTCACCTCTAGGTGAAATAGGAGTTTTACGTATAGCATCAAAAACCTTACTTCCATCAAGAACATAAATTCCAGCATTAATCAAATTACTAGGCTCCTCACCCCTCCTAGGTTTCTCAACAACTTTAATTAAAAATCCATTATTATCAATTGAAAGTACACCGTAATTCCATGGATCATCAACTTCAACACCAACCATAACTGCAGAAGCACCGCTCCTCCTATACAATTCAATAGCCCTATTAATTATATTTACATTAGCAGTTACATCACCATAAACAACAACAAAATCATTATCACCAACAAAATTTTCAACTACACCAATAGCATGAGCAGTACCCTTAACATCACCCTGCTCAACATAAGTAATATTAACACCAAATCTACTTCCATCACCAAGAAGATTCATAATCTTATCCTTCAAATAATGAACAATAACATAGATATCCCTAATACCCGCTCTACTTAAAACATGAATTACATTCTCCAAAATAGTTGAATTGACAAGTGGAAGTAAGTGTTTAGGACGATAGGCTGTTAATGGATTAAGCCTAGTACCAAGTCCAGCAGCTAAAACAACTCCCTTCACATTTAACCCTCCAATTAAATTGGAGGCTTAAGCTTAATTGGAACACCCATACTAGCAGATTTTAAAGCCATTTCAGCAATATAAACTGCCATTAAACCATCTCTACCATCAATTAAAGGTTCAACTCTACCTGAAACTACATTAATAAAATGATTTAACTCTCTCTTCAAAGGTTCCTCATGATTAACATTCAGTTTACTCTCTCCCTTAGAATTGGCTAAAATAACTTCTTGACTAAGATAATCCATACTAATAAGACCATCACTACCAGTAACAATTAACTTTCTAATTTTCCATGGAGTAAGCCAATTAGATTCAATAAAAGCTGTAGGTAAATTTTCAAATTTAAGAACAATATTAGCATAATCCTCATATTTATGATGAATACTACCAGCAACAGCATAAACTTCAACTGGATCCCTACCAGTTAAATATCTAGATATATCAATGTCATGAATAGCTAAATCCTTAACAACACCAACATCACCAATTCTAATAGGCCAACGAGAAACACGTTTACATGAAATTAAAACTATTTCACCAATATCACCATTATCAATACATTTCTTAACAGTTTCAACTGCAGGATTAAATCTCTCAATATGACCAACAGTTAAAAATACTCCATACTTTTTAGCTTCCTCAATTAGCTTTAAAGACTCATCAACAGTACTAGTCATAGGTTTCTCAACTAAAGCATGCTTACCAGCCCTAATAACTTCAAGTGCAACTCTAGCGTGAGTAATTGATGGAGTGCAAATAGTAGCCGCATCAATTCTTTCCCTCCTAAGCATTTCATCCAAACTCAAATAGGTATTAATACCAAACTTCTCCTTAACCAATTCAAGCCTATCAGGATTAATATCAACACCAGCAATTAATTCAGCATTAGGTAATTCATTGAAAACTCTTAAATGATTCATACCCCAAAAACCACAGCCAATAACAGCAACTCTAATTTTATCCAATAATCTCACCCCAAACTCTAATTAAAACATCAACTGGATCCTCAAGCTCTTCAATCATACTTGAAACATCAACCCTATAATCATCAGGTTTTTTCAAAACTTTCAAGGCGAAATCAACTGCATCATTAACTCTCTTAAACCAGTATATTGGAAAACCCCTCCTCTCAAGCCAATCATTAACATGTAATCTACTCCTAAACAGGCATAATGATGGAACACCTAATAAAGCACTTTCCCTAACAACAGTTCCCCCACCACTAACAACTAAACATGAATAATAGGCTAAACTCCTACTATCAATAGCTCCACTGGGAACGATAACATCATGAAAGCTCTTCAAAACAAATTTCCTCTGATCCTCATAGCGGGGAAGATAAACAATCTTAATATCACTAAGTCTATTCAATAATTTCCTAACAAAAATTAATGTTGGAACCATACCACTACGAGGATAATATGCAGCCTTAACCTCCTCACTCCTAACCAAAACAATCCTATCATCAACACTTAAATCAAGCTCATCCAAAACACTAATATTAGGCTTAAAATTCTTCATCCAAGCAAATTCATCAACACCACCATAATGAACAATCTTACTCGGAGAAACAGCATATGAAAAAGCCTCCTTAGGAACAGCTTCAGGAACAATAATTTTATCAGCCAAAGGTAAAGTCAATCTATTAACATAAATTGAATGTGGAGTATCATTAAATAATATAATTGGAATACCAAGCCCAAAAGCAATTCTAGTAGCATCAGGAGAGGAAAGAGAAACATGCAAACAAGGCTTCTCCTCCAAATCATTAATAACATTAAAAAGCTTTAAACTACGCTCAAGACTAGCCCTAAGCTTACCCTCCCTACTAGCACCACCATACTCACCAACAACAATATAACTAATATTAAGTTGATCTAAAAGCCAAGTATTACAATCATGAACCCTAGTAGTCAAAACAGTATCATAACCTAAACTCTCAAATCTAAACTTACACATAGCCATCAATAATGCCTGCTTAGGAGTTAACGCATCAAACCAAACCAACATTACTCAATACACCAAATAAACCAATTTTACTATAAAACCAGTGAAATATAAAGTTATATTAACCTTTTCCCCAACACTTTAACCGATGAACGAATTAATTGAAAAGTTAAAGTCACTAGGATTAACAGAATATGAAGCAAAAACATACCTAGCATTACTAAGAAAAACAGAATTAACAGCAGAACAAATAAGTAACTTATCACAAGTACCATTACCAAGAGTCTATGGAGTACTAGACCAATTAGCAGAAAAAGGATTCGTAAAAATACTACCAGGAAGACCGAGAAGATTCGAAGCAATAGAACCAAAAAGAGCATTCGAATCCTACATGAAATACAAAGAAAAACTATTAGAAAAAGAACTGGAAAAAATGAAGGAAATATACAATAAATTCGAAAGAACACTCGAAGACATGTATTGGAGAACAAGATTAAAAATAAAACCAGAAACACTAATAACACCACTAACAAGCCTAGATGAAATGGAGGAAAAAACAAGAAACCTAATAAAACAAGCAAAAAACGAAATAATAATATTCACAGAACTATTCACATGGTTCAAAAGAGTAAGAAATGAAATAGAAAATGCAATTAAAAAAGGAGTAAAAATAAAAGTAATAATGTGCCCATTAACAATTGAATCAAAACAAATAGCAAAACAACTCAAAAAATTAGGAATACAAGTAAGAAAAGCACCAGAAGAATGGTATCCAGCAAGAGGAACAATAATCGACAAAAGCAAACTCATATTCCTAATATGGGCACCCAAAGAAGAAACAAAATACTGGAAACCAGTAATCTACCAACCACACTACACAGAAAACAAAGGACTAATACACATATTCCTAGATGCATTCCAAAAAAGATGGGAAAAAGCAAAACCAATAACATAAAATAAAAGCAATACTCGATACAAATAAAATAAAGAAATAGATAAAAATCAATTTATGCCATGAGAAATTCAATAATAAAATAGTTGAGACAACATCAATACTAGGTTCCCATATACTAGAATCTCAATATAATATAGCTACAGAAACTTATACTAAAGCATTTGAGCAATTAGGAAAAAGAGAGTACTATCACCATCCCTAAGTGAAAGCCTAAAAGACTTGTAGGCCTAAGAAACCTATTAGTTCATAAATATTGGATAGTCAATGACGGCAGAATATATGATGAAGCAAAGAATAACGAGACAAATGTAATTATAAGGGTTCATTAATGAAATTAAAGAATATATTAAGAAGAGAACTAGGGAAAGTTCATAAATTATCAGTAAATGAAAAACAAAATAGTTAAAAAGCTACGAGAATTATTAAAACAAAGAAGTAAAATAACAATTGCAATAATATTTGGAAGCTTCACATGGTCAGAAAGTTTCATGACATAGATTTAGCAATATATATTAAAATTTTGATGGAGACATAAGAGATGCAACACTATATGCAGAAAAACTATCAATAGAACCAACAAGAAAAATAGGAATACCAATAGACATTGTAATACTTAATTTTAGCCATGTTGGTGCAAAATTAAGAATTCTAAATGGAAAAGTAATAATAGATAAAGATCCAATACTAAGAATATCAATGAAATTTGCAGCAAAAGATAATGGGATAATTCAATTTACATCACAAGCATAATCCACAACTTCTCAACTAAATTAGCTAAAACACTAACTAAGCATTATATCTAGCATACTTCTTATAATATTCAACCATAAAACTCCAAAATACAAGCCAAATTAAAGCAATAATACCAGCTAAAAACAATTTAACAATAGCTTCAACTAAAATTAAGAAATAATTACTCCTAGAAAAAGTTATTGGAACAATAAATTGATCAACAAAAATTAATACTAAAAGCATGGTAATCCAAGCAACAACCATAATAACTATAAGCTCAAAACTCCTCCTAAAAACATTCACAATCTCACCCTCATCAAATAAGCAGTAATAATACCCAAAATACATGAAACAAGCGACATTAAATGATAACAATGAATAAGCTCCAATTCACTTGCAGGACCCTTACGAAGAAATAAATTGGCAAGAGTACTAGGAGCCCCCCTATTCAAATTAGCATAAAGAACACCATCCCTAACAATAGTTGGACGCTCCTTAATTTCCCTCCTCTCAAATAAACCACCCAAACTACGAAGAGAATGAAAAGCATTCATAATAAACGGCATCAAAACAGTAACACCAATAATTTCCAATCTACCAATAACAGAAATAGCACCAATACAAGCACCAACAAATAAACTACCAACATCACCACTAAAAATCCTAGCAGGATACCTATTATACCAATAAAACGCTAATAAAGAGCCAAAAAGAGCAATAGACATAATGGCGGCATCAAATCTACCAAGAATAATTGATGAAATAAAAAGTGAAAATGAAGCCAATAAACTACAACCAGACATAACACCATTAAAAGTATCCATCATATTAACAGCATTAGCAGGAACAGCAATAGCAAATGGCAAAAGAAACCAATAAACAATAGTCAATCTAAGCCTACCAATAAATGGCAATTCAGGTCTACCCAAAACAATTTCACCGGGAAAAGCCAATGCAAAAACAACTATTGGAATAAATGCGAGAACAGTCAATAAAGTCTTAACCTTAGCCCTCAAAACAAATAAGTCATCAATCAAACCAATAAAACCAGCCAAAAAACCAGTAACAAGAAAAGCAATAATCCTAACATTAAAACCTAAAATCAAAATTGCAATAATCAAACTAATAATAACGCCGAGAAGAATACTAATACCACCCATTTCAGGAATCTCAGGTCTATCAGGCTTATGAACATCAATACCAACAATTCCATGCTTCCTTAAAAATGGAATTAAAATTCTAACCGAAATAAAAGTACTAATAAATGAAGTAAATAGAACTATCAAACAATTAACAGCTAAACTATTCATATTCATCGCGCTCAATACCATAAATATCCAGTTATATTTAAATCTTAATTAAAATGCAAATATCACTATTAGAGGACATAAACATGGAAAAAGTACCGCGAAAAATTAGGCTAAGATATGCTGGACTAATAAACTTTATAGCCAACATAATTAGTATTTTCACTGGACTAATATTCGTAATATTAGTATCAAGAAAACTACCAGAAGAACAATTTGGATTATGGCATTATCTAGGAGTAATAGTGCAATATTACGTTATTCCAGCAACTCTAATAAATTATTGGATAATAAGATATGCTGGAAGAGGATTTAAAGTAGCTAGAACTGGAATATCATTAAATTCATTACTAATGATTATTTCAGAAACAATATTCCTAATATCAGCTCCAATGCTAATTTACGCTGTACCCACCAATGTAAATTTAAATTTAATCATAATAGCATTAGCATTACAATTATTATCAGGATACTATTTAGGAACCCTAATAGCATTAGCAGGAGGAGTAGCACCACAAGCAATAGGATATGGATTATTAATTCAAGAAATAACGAAGATAATCATAGGATATTACCTCGTAAGAATACTACAACTAAACCTTTTCGGAGCAATCATGTCATACACCATTTCAAGATATCTCTATGCACTCTTTCTAACCATATACCTCAAAGAAGAATTTTCAGAAAAAATAAATAAAAATCTAGCAATAAAATGGATTAAATTAAGCTGGCTACCAGCATACAGCTTCATACCAGGCTACCTACGAAATCTAGACGTAGTATTAATAACATTTACATACTCATCACTACCAGTAGCCCATATGAAGGCAATCCAAACAATAGCAACAACAATAGCCTACTCAGAAAGATTACATGCACCATTATATGCAAAACTACTAAGCGGAGGATCATCAAAAGACATAGAAATAGCCTTAAGCTACTTCCTACTATTCGCAATACCAATGATGGCAGGAATATCAGCAATGTCAAAAACATATTTATCATTACTAAAAAAATCCTATACAATATCAGCAGATGCACTAATAATAGCAACAATATATACATTAACATTCTCACTAATGCTCTTATTCATGAGAGTATTAATGGGAATAGAAAAAATAGAAATTAAAGAAAAAATATCAATTAAAGAATATCTTAAAAGTAACCTCTTCTATACACCAACAATAAGAATAATAAACTACACACTCTACTTAGTAACATTATACATAACATTAAAAATTATAATGCCATTAAAAATAGAAACAACAACAATAGTATTAATTTGGATAACAATTAAAACAATATTTATCTCAATAATATTAATTATATTCTATTATAAGTGTAAAAAACTAATGAGATTTAAAATACCAAAAATAAAAATAGCAAAATACATATTAGCCTCAATAATAATGGCAGCAATACTAGTAATTTCAAAAATAGGTCAAAAAGTAACAACCAGTTTTATGGAGGCATTAAAATTTTCAATAATTGGAACAGCAATAGGAGCCGCAACATACCTAATAATATTATTAATAATAGAACCAGAAGTAAAAGAACTAATCAAAACAACATTAATTGAAATAAAAACAATATTAAAAATTAAAAGAAAGTAATAGCGTAAGTAATATTAAACTCATCCAATCACAATAAAGATAAAATTACTTGAGGAATAAACATTGAACGTGAAACAAAGAAGCATTAGACTAAGATATGCAGGATTAGTAAACTTCGCAGGAAACATTACAAGCGTACTATTCGCCCTATTCTTCATGACAATGGTATCAAGAAAACTTCCAGAAGAACAATTCGGATTATGGCACTACCTAATAATATTAACCCAATACTTCATAATGCCAGCAAACCTAACAAACTACTGGCTAATAAGATATACTGGAAGAGGATACAAAATAGCAAAAACAGGAATAATACTAAACACATTATTAATGACAATATCACTAATCATATTCATCCTACTAACGCCAATAACAATCTTCTCACAAATCAATCTATCTAATGCCACATTAATAGTCATAGCATTAATCATAAGAATGATCACTGATTACTATCAATTAACATTAATGGCAACTGCAAGCGGAGCGAAACCACAAGCAATAGGATATGGACAAATAATATTCGAAGCAACAAGACTACCAATAGCCTACCTACTAATAATGAAAATGAATCTAGGCTTACTAGGAGTAATAATTGTAATGGCAATAGCAAAAGCAATATACACAATATTCTTAACCCTATTACTAAAAGACGAATTTACAGAAAAGTTTAACAAACAATTAGCAATTAAATGGATTAAACTATACTGGCTACCAATACTAGGTCTAATATCAGCACAATTACTTAATTTCGATGTAATACTCATGACATTTACATATTCATCACTACCAGTAGCCCATATGAAGGCAATCCAAACAATAATAGCAGTAATGCTCTACACAACCCAACTCTACCAACCATTATACCCAATACTATTAAGTGGTGGATCATCAAAAGACATAGAAATAGCCTTAAGCTACTTCCTACTATTCGCAATACCAATGATGGCAGGAATATCAGCAATGTCAAAAACATTCCTATCCCTACTAAAAGCACCATATGCAGCATCAGCAAACGCACTAACAATAGCAACAATATATGCATTCACACTTGCACTATCACGATTATTTGCAGGAGTATTATTGGGAGTAGAAAAAGTAGAAATCAAAAATACAGTATCAATGAAAGAATATGTTAAAAGCAAACTATTTTATGTTCCAGCAATGAACATCATAATCTACACCATATACCTAATAGTCTTATACTTAACGTCGAAATTAATTATGATTAATGCTAATGAACCAGCAAGCATAGTATTAACATGGATAACAATTAAAACAATATTCATAACAATACTAATGATCCAATTCTATAGGAAATGTAGAGAAGAAATAGAATTCAAAATACCATTAAACAAAGCATTCAAATATACATTATCATCAACCATAATGCTAATAACACTATTATACTTAGGAGTAGGACAAAAAGTGACAACAAGCTTCATGGAAGCACTAAAACTATCAATAATTGGAACAGCAATAGGAGCAACAATATATCTAACAATACTATTAGTAATAGAACCAGAAGTAAAAGAATTAATTAAAATGGCAATAAGTGAAGCCAAAACGATGTTAATGAGCATATTATAAAATTAAACTTCACCCCCATTACAAACAAGAATTGGACCAAACTCAACTTCAAACCAATCAATAGTCTCCTTCAACCCCTTCTCAAATCCAATTTTAGGTTTAAACCAAGAAGCAATATTACAACCAAAAATTTTATCAAGCCTCCTACGACTACCCCTAACAACACTATAACTAACTTCACCAACACCATCCAAACCAAGCAAAACCATAATACATCTAACAATTCTAGCAACACTAACACGAAAACCAGAAATCAAAACTAAACAATCCTCTTCAAACCTATCAATAGAATCAATAAAGACATCAACAAAATCCTTAACATAAACATAATCCCTAACATCACCAGCAGAAAATGGAACAACAACCCTAAGAGGACTCCTACTAAACAATCTCAAAACATCAAAAACAACACCACAATCAACACCGGGACCAAAAACCTCATCAAAAACGAGAAAACCAATAGGATTAACAGAAACATCACAGCAAAACCTGTAAAAATCAATTAAATCAAAACCATCAACCCTACAACCATTAAAATAAACACCAAAAACAATCCTAACCCTCCTATCATTACAAGCCTTAAGAATCCTTCCAACAAAATCATAAACCCCACCTTTAAAATCAACCAAAAACTTAAATGGGAAAACAAAATAGAAAATGGAAGAACTCCTCAAAAAATTCTCCCTACCATTAATATTCATAAAACTCTTACGAATAACATTAGCACCATCAAAATCAACTTTACCACCATAACCATTAGATAAATTTAAAACATAAACACTAGAACTCCTATTAACAATATCTCCAACTAGAGAATTAAATGGAGAACCACAACCAATACAAACAACAGGCCTAACACTCCAAAACATACTATAACCACCAGCAAAACACAAAACAATAAAACCAAAATTATAAACCTTAATGACCAAAACAAATAAAATCCAAAAAACACTACAAATAAAACTTTAACTCAAACAATAACAAAACACAAACAATCCAATAATGAAATCCAAAATAAAAATTACATCAATACCTTTATATAACAATCAAAACAACCACCACAATAGAATTAAATTAAAGGTAAAACAAAATGAATCTCCTAAAACATCAAATCAATTAACAATAAGAATGAACAACAATAAATGAAAGAAACTTATACGTAAATCAAAACTTCCCAAAATACAATATACATATCGGTAAGCGGAAACAAATAATAATAAAATACAAAATAAACATAGCAAACATTTTAAACCAAAACAAACAAAAATTCAAAAGAAAATAGGGAGGAAAATAAATGCATAAAGACCAAATAATTGGAGGATTAATATTCATAGCATCAATAATAGGAATAATCATTTACATAGCACTCCTATTCCCAGAAGCCCTATTCCCATACTGGGCAGGATGGATAGACATCATAATACTAAAATTAACAGCCCTAATAGCAGTAGGAGCAGTCCTAGTAATCCTAGCCTGGATAGGCTACACCCTAGCAACAACACCACCACCAAAACCAATAGAAGAAATAGAAAAAGAACTAGAAGAAGAACTAAAGAAAATAGAAGAAGAAACCAAAGAAGAAGAAAAGAAAGAAGAAAAAGAGGAAAAGAAGGAAGAAGAAAAGAAAGAAACAAAATAAAATATCCCTCTCTCAGCATCTTTTTATTAACAAAGATATCAATACAATTACAATAACACAAAATACTATAACAATCAATAAAAGTTAAAAGAATTCAATACAATCTAAATTTAAACGTGAAAACATGAACATACTAATAACAGGTGGAGCAGGATTCATAGGAAGCCACATAATAGACCAACTAATAAATAAAAACCATAACATAACAGTCTTAGATAACCTATCAACAGGAAACATAAACAACATAATACATCACATAGAAAAAGATAAAATAACATTCATTAAAGGAGACATAAGAAATACAAAACACCTACAAAAAGCAACCAAAAACATAGAGACAATAATCCACCTAGCAGCACTAATAAGCGTAGAAGAATCAAAACAAAAACCAACACTATACCACCAAGTAAACCTAACAGCAACACTAAAACTACTAAAAACAGCAATACAAAACAAAATTAAACACATAATATTCGCATCATCAGCAGCAGTATACGGAAACCCAATAAAACTACCAATAAAAGAAAACCATCCACTAAACCCACTATCACCATACGCAACAACAAAAATAGCAGCAGAATACTACATAAAAACCTATCAAAACCTATACAACATAAAAACAACAATACTAAGAATATTCAACGCATACGGACCAAGACAAAAATACAATCCATACGCAGGAGTAATAACCATATTCATAAACAATGCACTAAACAACAAACCACTAACAATCTATGGAGATGGAAATCAAACAAGAGACTTCATATACGTAAAAGACGTAGCAAAAGCATTCCAAATAGCACTAGAAAGCAAAACCCAAGGAACCTACAATATAGCAACAGGAAAACCAACAACAATAAACAAACTAGCCCAAATAATTAAACAACTAATTAACCCAAACATAAAAATAATATACGAAAAACCAAGACCAGGAGACATCTACCACAGCTATGCAGATATAAGCAAAGCAGAAAAAGAATTAGGATTCAAAGCAAAAACAACACTAAAAAAGGGATTAAAAGAAAC
>CAZCCB010000017.1:0-10282 GCA_964497155.1 uncultured Nitrososphaerota archaeon
CCTTTATTCTAAGAAGAGTTTTTGCAAATATATTTTCTAGTAAAGGTTTCCTCCAAGGAGGCAACTCTATTATTAATGGTTCTTCTACACCCTTTATTAAAACATTTAACAATAATCCTATTGAAATAGTAACTAGCAGTAAAATTATGTAGAGTAAGAGAACCCATACGGGACCATGACATCCAAGAACAGTCCATATCATTACTTGTTCAGCCATACAGGGTATTCCTATCCACTGAACTATTGAGGCAATAAACTTTGACTTCCCAGTCTTAAGAATTCTTGTAGAAAATACTCCTACAATACTGCAACCAGTACCTGTTACAACTGGGAATACAGCCTCACCATACATACCTAGTTTTCTTAGAGGATAGTCAAATGGCACTACTAATCTAGGTAAAATACCTGAGTCCTCCAGCAAAGCTAGAACAAGATAAAGTATTATAAGACATGGAAGTATCATGAAGAACACGAAGAATACACCCGTAACCAGCAGTCCCATGGAAGAATATATTCCAGGATTATCTCCAATTAAAATGTACTTAAAAATACCTTCTGGTAATATTTTATTTAATGACTCCCAAACATATTTCTCATAAATAGAGTGATATATTACACGAGGTATTTTATGAGCCAATTCATGTATCACAGCCAGGGAAAACCAGACTATAGCCAATGTCATAGATGTTATTGAAATTAATCCTTTAAAAGGATGTACTAATGACAGATCTATAGAATTCACTTTAAAGAACACTTTTTCTTCTTGAACAACCTCTTCATAGATATTCTGAATAATTCTTATTTTCTCTGCTATTATTTCTTTAGCTACTTCTTCTAAGTTAACTGATGAAGAAATATTTCTTTTTAAATAAGAATACTCATCATCATTAAATATTGTAAAATATGTTATAATTTTTGAGAACACTTTATCCTTATCTGATAGTTTGGGTGAAACATATTTTTCTATTTTACTTAAATACTTTTCTGTAAAAGTTTTTCTAATAAAGTACTTTCCACCATATCTCTCTGCTACAGCAATTATTGTTTCTAGTAACTCTTTAAGTCCTCTACCCTCAGTAGCAACAGTAAATACTACTGGTATTCCTAAAAGGCTCTCCAATTTCTCCCTATTAATTTTCATTCCTAATTTCTCAGCCCTATCCAATTGATTTACAACTAATATTACTGGAAGAGGAAGTTCAAGTAATTCTAAAGTCAAGTAAAGATGCCTTTTAAGACTAGTTGCATCAACAATATGTACTATTATTGGAGGAGGATAGTCGAATAATATTTTTCTTGCAATCCTTTCAGCTTCATTTCGAGGAATGAGTGAGTATGCTCCTGGAGCATCTATCACTTTCACTTTATACCCACGGTATTCCAGCATTCCCTCATAAATTTCAACAGTTGTTCCAGGATAATTAGATACTATTGCTGTTAATTGAGTTAGCTTATTGAAAACAACCGATTTCCCCACATTAGGATAACCAAATAAGATTACTTTAATTCTCAACCTTTTAACCCCTCTACAAGTATTTTTGAAAATATTTTATTATCAATGAAAATAATAGAGTTATCCACCTTAATTAAAACACCCCTTTTTCCTGAAGAAATTATTTCAATTTTAGCACCAGGATATATACCGAAAGAAATGAGCTTGTGTATTAAACCTAACCCTCCTCTTATTCCTACCACTTTGAATACTCCATTAATGTTTATAAAGTTAGGCATACCTAATAAAGTTAAGTATACCTAATTTAAAAAACTAATTATTGGATATTGCACAAAATTTAATAATTTTATAACTTTCTCCAATTCATCATAAACTATCTCAAAATATCAATCTCACTCAATTATAATCCCTAAATAAAAGCAATATAATAAATAATATATACTCAGACTATATTACATAAATAAATGATAAAACATTATATACTGACTCATAATATAAAGTAATAATTAAAATAAAAATAGATAAAATAAAGTTAGTCCTGACCAGCATTATAATATATCTCACCAAAATATTCCACTTCTGAAGTTGAAGAATTACCTTGCCAAACTTTTTTACGATTAATTTAATGTATTTTGATGTAGGGTGTATTACTGTGTCTATGGAGCTTAGGGAAATTATTGAGCGTGAAAGAATATCTTATCCTGATAAGGAGAAATTGTTTATGGTTTTAGGTTTGTTTTTGAGTGGTAGAATTTCTATGGGGAAGGCTGCAGAGCTTTTAGGTTTGAGAATTGATGATTTTATGCTTCTCATGTATGAATTAGGAGTTAGGTATACTATTATTGATGAAGTTGAATTGGATGAAGAATTAAATGCTTTCAAAAAATTATTTAAGAGTCGTATTTAATTCTTCACCATAAAATTTGACTTTAAGTTCAGGTATTTTTATCTTTATGGTTTCTTAAACTAAATCTAGGTTTACGCCAAAATATTGATGAATTAATTTGTTCTTCGTACCAGCTATTTCCTTCCAAGGAATGTTTGAATATTTATCCTTTAACTTTTGCTTAAGTTCTTTGCCGCCTCTTCTATTATCTTAAGACCTCTTGTTTTTCCATATTCTTGAGAAATGCTCTTTTAGTTACGCCTTTCATAATATTGCATCTAATATATGTTTAAGATAGACTTTATTTCTTTTCATAGATAATTTTCATCTCCTTCTTTACATTATCTATTACGTAGGGATTTATACTACTTAGAATTCCTAGATCAACTTTTCTTCCAAATATTTTTTCAAGTTCCATTTCTATTTTTATGATGTCTAAGAGTGTTTTTCTGCTGTTTTTATTGAATTCTATTGCTATATCTATATCACTTTTTGAAGTTTGTTCTCCTTTAGCGTAAGAGCCGAAAAGCACCATAAAAACTATATCGTTTTCTTTGCAGATTTTAAGTAATTTCTTTTCTAATCCTTTCTTTCTTAGCTCTTTTGGTAGGTTTTGAATTTTGATTTTGGCAGTCATATTCTTATTTTCCTTAGGAATTTTCTTAAACTTTAATTTTTCTAACATGTTTAATTTTATACATTAAATTTCTAAGAGAAGAAATTAGAATAGTTAGAAGATATTAATTTAGGTATAATATTAAATTTGATTTTCAAAAAATTTTAATCGAAAACTTTTCAGTCTTTCGAAATGACTTTTATTTTTAGTCCATAATCTTGCATTTCTAATTATAGCGGTACTTGCAATTAAAATATCTCTTGGATCAAGCATCATTCCTTCATCTATTAATTTTGCTTCAACTTTCGCTGCTAAATCAGCTATTTCGATTGTTATTGGTATTGGCTCTATATATTTGAGAATGATATTTTTTAATTGTGATTTTTTAATTTTATATGCTCCAACCATAAATTCAAAGTAAACTATTATTGAAATTTTTAAGTCGTATTTACTTGCTAGGGCAATTATTTTATCTATAGGTTTTCTTTCAATTAAATCTATTAATATATTGGTATCTAGGTTAATTTCGCCCAACTTTTTTCCCTCAGTTCTGAAATTATTTTTCTTAATTCTTTGAAATTACAGTTTTCTCTAATTTGTGAAATTGAGTTTGCAAATTCAATAGCTTTAAGTAATCTATATTGATTGATTAGGAATTGAATTGTATCTCCTAAACTTTTTGCATTTATTGAATTTTTTAGTTCTTCAAGTTTTTTCGCTATTTCCCTATCAATAGTAATGGTTGTATATTTTCGCATGGCTATTAGAATAATCGTAATAGAAGTATTTAAATTTAATTATGTATAAATGTATACATTATTAAATTGTCTTATCAAGGAATATTCTTTTAATAGGTGATTATAAATTAATTTTAACTATAGTGGTAGATTTTTGCGTTTGTTAGTTGGGCGATTAATTCATTGTATGATGGTGCTAGTTCAAATGATGCTGGTGGCCTTGTATCGTGAATTTCTATTTTAACTTTATTTTTAGCTAATGTATAGGCTAGGTTTTGAATGTCATTTTTAACTGTAGTGTATAGTGGTACGTTGGCTTTTCCATCGGTTATAAGTATTCCTTTAATCATTGCATCTCTATTTTTCATTTTGAAGGTTTTTGCTAATTGTAGTAGGGTTTGGAGTGCTGAGGGGAGGGGTGTTCTTCCTCCAGTTGGAAGTTTATCTATTGCTTTTAGAATGTTTTTGTAGTTTCTTGTTGGTGGAACTGTTATTTCAGCATTTTTCCCTCTAAAGGTAATTAATGCTACGTAGTCTCTGTTTATATATGATTTTTCGATTAGTTTTTGTGCTATTCCTTTGGCTATGCTCATTCTTCTTTGTATGCCCATGCTTCCGCTTGAATCTAGAATTATGACTGATAGTTTTGGTGTTCTTCTTTTTCTAATTTTGACTCTGATGTCGTTTTCGGTTATTTTGAGTGGTAGGGTTTTTTGTTTTATTGCTGCGGCATTTATGGTTGCATTTAAATCTATGTCTGTGTAGTCTTCATTTTTTGATGGTAATGTATATGATATTGGATATCCGTGTGGATGTCCTATGATTGTTGTTCTATAATTTTTTGATCCTCGTCTTAAAGTGTAGTTTGAGTGTTCTCCTTTAATTTTATTTGGATTTGATTTGATATTGACTTTTGAGGCTTTGAATAATAATTCTTTATTTCCAATGGTGTTTGGATTAAAATTTGATTTAAAATTTCTATTTTTATTTGATTTATTATTTACTTTATTATTTGGTTTATGATTATGATGATGGTTATGATGTGGTGGAAGTATGTTTGGTAGTTGTGGTGGTTGTTGTAGTGGTTTTGATTTTAATCGGTGTGGTAGTGCTAGTTCCATTGCTTTCTTTAAGTCGTCTAAAGTTACTTTTTTTCTACCATTTAGTGCTGCTATTGCTTTTGCAGTTTTAACTGTTGTTATTTCGGCTCTATGTGTTTTAATGTTTAATTTAATTATTGCGTCTATTAATAGTTTTAGTAGGTCATCGTCGATAGTTACTTTTTTAACTATTTCTCTAGCCTTTATTATTTTGTTTCTAAGTTTATTTTCTTCATCTTCATATTTCTTGTAGAATGATATTGGATCTGCATGGAATTCTTCGACTCTGCGTACTATTTCGGCTCTTTCTTCAGGATTGTTTAGTGCTTCAATTGGAATGTAGAGTCCAAATCTATCTAGTAGTTGTGGTCTAAGTTCTCCTTCTTCTGGATTCATGCTTCCAATTAGTATGAATTTTGCTGGATGTCTAAATGATATTCCTTCACGTTCAATAATATTCCATCCCATTGCTGCTGCATCTAATAGGACGTCTGCAACATAGTCGTCTAGTAGATTTACTTCATCAATATAGAGAATATTTCTATTTGCTTCAGCAAGTAGTCCTGGTTGTAGTGCTCTTATACCTTCAGTTAATGCTCTTTTAATATCTATGGTTCCGACAAGTCTATCAACGGTTATGCTTAATGGTAAATCTACGACTTTCATTTTCTTTTTAATGATTTTCAATTTATTTCCATTAATTAATTTATTATAGCATGAATCGCACATTTCAAGTGGATTATATGGATTGCAATTGAATGGGCAGTTGGCTACAACTTCTATTTCAGGTAATACTTGTGATAATGCTCTAACTAATGTTGATTTGCCAGTACCTTTCTCTCCACTTAGAAGTACTCCTCCAATTGTTGGATCAATTGCGCAGCATAGTAGGGCTAGTTTAGCTTTTTCCTGTCCAACTATTGCTGTGAATGGGTAGATTATTTTCCTCTCAATATTCAATATTTAATCCTCCTTTCTAGCAGGTTTGCCTATGATTTTCATTAAGTTTTTCCATGCATCATTAATATTTACCATCTTACTTTTCCATTCCTCAATTTCATCGGGTGAATACCAAACAATACTGCTTCCTTGAATAAATTCTTCTCCACTTATTTTTTCTTCTAAAATTCCCTCTATTTCAGCATAGATTTCTCTGAGTTTTTCAAGAATTTCTTCTGATGGTTTCCAGAGTCCTCTTTCAGCTGCTTCTATTAATCTTCTTAATATTTCCTCTAATGCATAGACATTGTTTTCTTTGAACCATTCTCTCATTTCATTATTAAGAACATATGTTTCAGCTATTTCATTGAAAATCCAGTCTTCAACCATTTTAGTGGTTGCTGACCATCCATAGAGATGGAGTATTTTCTTTGAAAATTCATTTGCACCTCTATATCCATGTTTCTTCATATGTGAAATCCAAATTGGATTTAATATTTTTGCATGGACAATTCTTTCAATTTCATCTTTAATGCTTCTAACTTCAATTAAACTTATATCTCTAGTATCAATTATTACATTTTCAATATCATTTCTCTTAGTTAAACTTTTAACAGTATTATAGAAGCCTCCCTGATATGAGAAGTAGCAGCAGCAATTGAATAGGTCGTGTTCATCGCTTATATGATTTCTTGCAATTAAATCTACATTACTTAAGTTTAAAATGAAGGCTTCTGGACTTGGCTTTCCAAAACTATTTTTAGTATACATGTAGCATCCCCATTGAATCCATGTTTTAGCTAGGTCTTCATCATTTTTCCATGCTGAAGCTTCAATTGCATAATTAACTCCGGTACCATAAGTTCCAGGTGGACTGCACCAAACTCTACATTTAGCTTCTTCAACTCCATTTAATCCCATGCTTTTTAGCTTATCTAAATAATCTAGGTAATGCTTTTTAACATAATTTAATTCTAATGGTTCATCCAAAACAATTACTTTTGAAATGGCTTTATCTATTAGGTAAATGTAGTTTGGAAGTGTATCTCTAACTATTCCACTAATTCTAACTACAACATCTATTCTAGGTCTATTGAGCTCATCTAATGGTATTACTTCGATATCCTTGATTGAGCCATTAGGAGCCCAAATAGGTTTAGTTCCAAGTAAATAGAGTATTTGAGCTAATTGTTCTCCATCAGCTTTATATCCATCTAAACTCCAAAGCCAATAACCAATACTTTCAGGATAGCGATTATGCTTGTCAAGATAATATTTAATTAATTTATTTGCGGTTTCAACTCCAATTTTCCATGCTGCTGGTGTAGGTATGGTTGTTGGATCAATTGCATAGAAATTCCTTCCAGTTGGTAGTATTTCTATTTTACCTCTTGTAATTGAACCTGATGGTCCGGGTTCAATATATCCAGCTTCAATTCCCATTAGAAATCCATCATATTCACGCTTACATTTACTTATTTTTTCAGCTAATTCAAGAGCTTTTTTAAAGACATCTACTAATTTCTCAGTATTCTTTAATTTAATTTCTAGAATATTTAACACCTCCAATTAAATTGTTAAATTCATCATTAATGATTTGGATTAATAATTTAGAATTTAGATTTCTTGAATTAATATTCATTTCTAATAATTTGAATATAACTTTAATGGCTAGTTTATGGAGAAGGTTAAGTGTTTCAGCATTAGTTAATCCAAATTTATTATTTTTATTTGGTTTTAATCTTAATTCATCATAATTTAAACCTAAAAATTCAGCTAGAACTCTTCTTATTGATGGAATTTCATGTGAATCATAAGCCATTGCAGATGCAATGTACTCTGCTATTTTAAGTTTATTGGTTGGCGGATTTCCAAATATGTGTAATCCAGCTTCTATTTGAGTACCTCTAACATTGCTAACATATCTATGAATTTCCTCTACAATTTTATCTTCATCTTTACTTTTTATTGGAATATTATATTTCTTTGCTTTTTCAATTAATTCATTATAAATAATTTTTGCTCTAGCATAATCCTCCATTTGTTTTGCATGGTGATATTGGGTTAATAGTGAATTTATTTCATCCATTACTTCTGCCATCATCATTGGAGGATACATATGATCAATTATAGTTGCATAACTTCTTCTTTTAGCTATAACTCCTTCCATTGGATTTGATACTACATAGACATATAGGTGAGGTGTATCATCAATTGAAATTTCGGGCCAACATGATGGTGATAATCCAATACTTTTACCTGGTCTAAATTCTAGGTATCCATGGGTTCCAAAGTGAATTATTACATCAGCTTTAAATATTCTTGTAATCCATCGGTAGACTGCAAGCCATTGATGTGGAGGGGTAATTGTTGGATCATGAAGTATTTTACAGACTTTACCGTCGCATGCTGGTCCTGCACATCCAAATTTGGGTTGAGTTGTAATGAAAACATTACCGAAAATTATTCCTGGAATAACGAATTTACCATTATAAACCATTCCTACAAGTTCCTTAGAAATTTTCCCTTCTAAGACGTCCAATGGGTGTCCCCAATCATTAATCATTTTCTCTCTAACATTTATTGGAAGTTCATTAAACCATTTCATATATGTATTAGCATCAACAAAATCTACTGCACCGCCATTTCTAACTATATCTTCAATTGAAGTCCATCTAAATTCGCTAATAGCTCTCCTATCAAGGAACATTTTAATTAATTCATTTCCATTTTTAGGGATTGATTCCCCTACATTATATCCATATTCCTTTAATTTATGTAAGAGTCTGACAATACTTTCAGGTACATCTAATCCAAATCCAACAGCAATGCTTGCTTCAAGATTTTTACATGGAGGATTATTTAAAATGAATGCTAATTTACGTTTACTTGGAGGTTTGCGTTTAAGGTTAATCCACTTTTTAACTCTTTTAGCAATATATTTTGTATGTGGTATGTATGGTTGATAACTTTTAGCTCCATATGAATCTAATTGTGCTCCTGCAATGTATATTGGTTCAATTAAACCATCAACTTCAGGCATTATAACTCTATAAACTTGAGATAAATAGTCAATACCCCTATCGCTTTTAAGCCATTCATTAACACTTTGAGATAATGAAACTACAGGTCTAATTATTGGTACATTAAGCTTCTTAAGTAAATCAATACCTGAAACTACCCTAAATCTTTGAGATGAAGGTTCATTCCACCTACCATGATTAAGTAGAAAGAAAGATGTTAGATCAACAATTACATCTATAGCTGGCTTATCATTAATAAGGAAAAATTTACGAATACTATCTTCAGCTGTAGGTGTATTTAATATTGGGTCTTTAAATCCATAAGTAAAAACTGGAATTACACCCATATCCTCAGATTCTAGAGCATTAATTAATGCTTCAATATAACCTAATTGTTCATAAACAACATAATTCCTATAAAATAATAATCCAACTAAAGGTTTAGAGGCATATTGATAATTATTTAAATATTCGTTAGTAGAATTATAATAACCTAATTTTGGATGAAATATTCCATGCCAAGGAACTTCCTCTAAATCGCCAATAGTAACATTAAAATCTAATTCCTTAAGAATTAAATGAATTAAATTTCTTAAATTATTCCTACCACCAGTCTTATAATATGCTACTGCTTTGGAGAAAATTTCTGGGTCAGCTTTCATTAAATGGTTATATGAATCTGAAAGTGAGATAATTAATTTTGCACATCCATTCCTTATTGCATCCTCCACATCTTCAGGAAGTTTACTTGAATAAATTAGGATTGCATCTGCCTCTCTAATAAAATCAGTATACTCGGAAGCTAAAATATCACGTACAGCAATATAATTGAAATTATGCTCTGTAGATTCCTCAGACAATATTTTCAATAGTGCCGGTAATGCTATTGCACCATAACCAATTAGGAATGCAAGTTTAGTCATAATGTCACCCTCAATGGAATTATAAATAGGTGGGGGTTATCTAGAACCTTAACTTCCACTCCATAAACCTCCCTTATATTTTCAGGTGTTAAAACTTGATTTGGAGGGCCGAATGCAAATATTTTCCCATTTTTAAGCATGACTATGTAATCTGAAAATCTGGATGCTAAATTTAGGTCATGTAATGCCATTATAACTGTTAAATTATAGTTTTTAGCTAAATTTTTAATTAGATTAAGTATTTCCAATTGATGTTTTAAGTCTAAATTACTTGTTGGTTCATCTAATAATAGTACTTCAGGTTCTTGAGCTAAAGCTCTAGCTAAGAGAACTTTCCGTCTCTCCCCTCCACTTAATTCATCAATAAATCTATTAGCCAAATGCTTAGCTTCAACTATTTCGAGAGAATGCCAAGCTACTTCATAATCATGTTGACTTAAATTCCAATTAACATAGGGGCGTCTGCCCAAAAGAACTACTTCAAAAACTGTTAATGGTATATTTGGAGGATGAATTTGAGGTACATAACCAATTTTCTTAGCAATTTCCTTTAAATTATAAGCATTTAATTCGTGTTCATCTAAAAATATGGTTCCAATTTTAGG
>CAZCCB010000017.1:10292-20387 GCA_964497155.1 uncultured Nitrososphaerota archaeon
AGGTTTAAGAATTTTACATAGGCATCTAAGTAGAGTTGATTTACCAGCACCATTAGGACCAATAATAGAAGTTACTTTCCCCTCCATAAATTCAATACTAATATCCTTTAAAGCTTCAATCCCATTATATGAAAACGATATTCCTTTAACTAGTATTTTTATCGCCATAATTCCCTCCTCGCTTTAAGAAGTAGATAAACAAATAATGGAACACCTAGAAAAGCAGTTATAACTCCAACTGGAAGTTCTATTGGAGCAATTATTATTCTTGCAATAGTATCAGCTAGAAGCAGGATTATGGCTCCAATTAATGATGAACATATTATTGAAAATCTATAATCAGCACCAATAATAAGTCTAGCAATATGAGGTGAAACTAAACCTATAAATCCAATTGGACCAGTAATACAGACAACAATTGCAACAGCTAAGGCAGATAAAATTGCACAAATTAATCTAGTATATTCTGGATTGGTTCCAAGACTCTTTGCAACTTCTTCACCCATCATTAATGAATTTAAATCCCAAGCATACTTAAACAATGGGATGCATATGAATATTGATGGAACTATTAATATAAGTCTCCTCCAATTAGCTAATGCTAAGTCACCCATCATCCAATGAACAAGAATTTTTAATTGCCATTCTTGAGCTAAATATTGAAGCAATGTTATTAAAGCTGAGAAAGTATATGTCATAGCTATACCAGCTAATATAACTGATTCCGAAGTCATGCCCTTAATTTTAGCTATAAATAAAACTGTTAAACATGCAATTAATGCAAATAGAAATGCATTAGCCATAATAATATATTGACCATAACCAATCAAACTTACACCAAGAACTATTGCTAATGCAGCTCCAAATGAAGCTCCTAAACTAACACCCATAGTAAATGGACTCACCAATGGATTCCTCAATACACCCTGCAAAGATATACCTGAAGTAGCTAAAACTGCACCAGCAATTAAAGCCATTAATGCTCTCGGCACTCTAATATTCCAGATAATTGTCCATTCAATTGGATCTAAACATATATTTGGAAGGAATAGAATTGTGAAGACCTTTATTGGATCGATATAAAATACACCTACACTAATAGCTACTGAAAAAATTATTGGAATGCTTATGGCAAGTAATGTCAGTAATGTAATTTTCCATTTAACCTGCTGGATATATCCATATTCCTGCATACTTTACACCCAACAGTTCCTCTAGGAATTGCTTATGAAGAGCATCTGGATTTAAGTCTTGGAATAAGTCTGGATATAATATTTTTGCAATATAAGCTAATTCTGCAACTAAGCCAAAGGTATCATGAAGCATATCAGCACAAATTATATAGACTTTACCCTCCTTTACAGCTTTAATTTCACTCCATCCCGGTCTAGACATAATATTATCGCGAATTTCCTTCAATGGACTTGGATCAGTTGCTCCATAGGGTTTAAATTTACTTGATGAAACAGCTTTAATTATTACATCTGGATTCCTCTCAATAACTGATTCAGGACTAACCTTTGGATATGTTACTGGTGAATCTGCATATACATTTATTCCACCAGCGAGCTTAATTAATTCATCCCAACCGCTACCGGGTCCAGCAGCGGCATAATCCCTATAACCTTCAAAGTATATTCGAACTCTCTTTTCATTCTTTAAATTCTTAACGCGACTAGTAATCATGTCAACAATACCTTTCCAATAATTAACAAGTTCTTCAGCTCTCTCAGTTCTATTAACTAGTAATCCTAGCAGTTTGACTTCCTTGAATAATGTTTCTAATTTATATAAATTGAGTCTGATAACCTTAATACCTAATGGTTCAAGTTTCTCTTCTAATGCTTCTGGTTTGGGCCATCTAACATAAGTAATTACTATGTCGGGTTTAGTTGAGATTATGGCTTCAATATTTGGTTTAAATGAAGTGCCAATAACAGTTACATTCGGAGCCCATGGATCATCAGCAGCATATTTAGTTATACCTACAATTGAATCCTTCATTCCAAGTGCAATTAATACTTGAGCACTATCAGATGTTAATGCAGCAATCCTCTTCACCGGCCATGGAACAGTTATATATCTTCCAGCACTATCAACTATAGTAATGGTTTTGCGCTCCTCTTTTGGTGGTTTTGGAGATGGAATTTGCCTAATGAACCATGCATAATATGCGACAGACGATACTATAATTAGTGCTATTAGCAGAACTATTTCTAGCTTGGTAATTCCAACTCTAAATTTATAATTATAGCACCGCACCTTCATAGTAACACCAATTTCGGAAATAGTAACACTATAATTAGTATTTAAACATTACTAATAATTAAATTTTAAAGATAAGTCAATCTAGCTCTCCAGCTTCCTTATAAACAATTAAGCCAATAAACAATAAATTGAGAAAATTAAAATACTTGATAATATAGATAATTTGTAAGCGATAATTTGTATGGTGAATTTTATGGAAGATTTAGCTAAATTGGCTATTGAAACTGCACTTAAATCTGGGGCAACTTATGCTGACATTAGATTTGTAACTCAAAATTGGGAGACAATAGTTACTAGAAATGCTAAGATTAGGAGAATTGATATTGGAAGTAGTAAGGGATTTGGAATTAGAGTTATTGTTAATGGTGCATGGGGATTTGCAAGTCATCATGAAATAAATAGGGATACAATTATTGAAGTTGCTAAAAGGGCAGTTGAAATAGCTAGAGCGAGCAGTATGGTTAAAAGGGAGGATGTAAAATTAGCTCCACTTAAGCCTGTTAGAGATAAATATGAAACTCCATTAATTAAGGATCCATTTAAAATTCCAATTGAAGATAAATTAGAATTACTTATTGAAAGCGATAAGAGAATTCTCGCTAAGGGAGATTTAATTAAAGTTGCAACTTCAATGATGAGAATATTTAGGGAAAATAAGGTTTTCGCTAATAGTGAAGGATCATATATTGAACAGGTAATTACTTGGTGTGGAGTATCTACTCGAGCATTAGCTGTTGGTTATGGTGAAGTTCAAGATAGATCATATGATGGAAGGAACTTTAATACAGGTGGATATGAAATAATTGAAGAAGTAAATCTACCCGAAAGAGCTGAGAAAAGCGGTGAAGAGGCAATTAAGCTTTTAACTGCAAAGAATTGTCCATCAATGATAACAGACTTAATTATTGGTGGAAGTCAATTAGCATTACAAATACATGAATCATGTGGGCATCCATCAGAACTTGATAGAGTTTTCGGTACGGAAGCAAGCTATGCAGGAACAAGTTTCCTCACACCGGAAAAGCTTGGTAAATTTAGATATGGAAGTAAAGTTGTAAATATTGTTGCAGATGCAACTGCACCTAGAGGATTAGGTACATTTGGATATGATGATGAAGGTGTACCAGCACAAAAAGTATACTTAGTTAAGGAAGGAATATTCACTGGCTATTTAACAGATAGAGAATCAGCAGCAAAACTTGGCTTACCATCAAGTACAGGTGCAGCTAGAGCTTCAGGTTGGAATAGAATTCCACTAGTAAGAATGACAAATATTAATTTGGAACCAGGAGACTGGGATTTCAATGAACTTGTAGAGGAGACTAAGAAGGGACTTTACGTTGAAACTAATAGGAGTTGGAGTATAGATGATAAAAGATTAAACTTTCAATTTGGAACTCAAATAGCCTATTTAATTGAAAACGGTGAATTTAAAGAGTTAATTAAAAATGCAACTTATACTGGAATAACACCTCAATTCTGGAATTCATGCGATGCAATTTGCAATGAAAAATACTGGCATATGTGGGGTACACCAAATTGTGGTAAGGGTGAACCGAGCCAAATAATGTATGTTGGTCATGGAACATCTCCAGCTAGATTTAAGAATATTAGGGTAGGTGTTGGGAAATGGTAATTGGAAAAAATGAATGTTTAAATTTAGCTGAGAAAATTGTTAATGAAGCATTAAATTATGGTGCAACTCAAGCTGAAGCAAGAATAATTAACTTTACTGAATATTTAACTAGATTTGCAAATTCATATATACATCAAAATGTAGGTGAAACAAATATCCATTTAACATTAAGATTTATTCTAGGTAAAAAGATTAGCTCGGTTACAATAAATGAAGTAAGCGATAAGGCAATTAAAATGCTTGTTGAAAGAGCATTCAAAATAGCTAAAGTTCAAGAAGAAAATCCTGAATTCAAAAGTCTACCAGAACCTGAACCAATACCAGAAATAAAAGAATTATTTGTTAAGGAGACATTTGAATGCACACCTAAACTTAGAGCTGAAATGGTTAAGGAATTAATTGATGAAGCACATTCAATTTCACCTAAAATTACTAGCGTAGCTGGAGCATTATCAACAACTACAATTGAAATGACAGTTAAAAATTCACTTGGAATAAATGCATATACAATAGCAACCATAGCATCATTAAATACCAATGTAATTTCAAGAGAAAATAATATTGAAGGATTTGGATATGCAGCAGATGTATCGAGAAATATTAGAGAAATAAATCCGAGGAAAATTGGTAGAGAAGCAGCTGAAAGATCGGTAAGAAGTTTGGGTGCAAAGAAAATTGAGCCAGGAGAATACGAAGTAATATTAGAGTCTTATGCAGTTTCAACTGCACTACTATATACTGCAATTAATGGATTAAATGCACAAGCAGTTCAAGATGGAATAAGCTTCATGCTAGACTTAAAAGATAAAAAGGCATTCTATGATGAATTAACTATTTGGGATGATGGATTAAATTTAAATGGACTTGCATTCCCATTCGATCTCGAAGGAGTGCCGAAGAAAAAAGTTATTTTAATTGAGAAAGGTGTGCCGAGAAATGTTGTTTATGACTCATATACAGCACATAGGGAGGGTAAGAAATCAACTGGACATTCAGCTAGATTTGGACCATTACCAACCCACCTATTCATGAGAGAGGGAGATTCAACAATAAATGAAATGATAAGGGAAACTAAGAAGGGAATACTTGTAACTAGATTCCACTATGTAAGAACTGTTCATCCAAGAAAACTCGTCTTAACTGGAATGACTAGGGATGGGACATGGCTAATAGAAAATGGTGAAATAAAATATCCAGTCAAAAACTTAAGATTTACTGAAAGTATGCTTAGAATGTTTTCCAATATAGAGTTAATTGGAAAGGAGGTTAGGAGGATAGGTTTGAGCAGATGGTATGGTGTTGGAAGCATAGTCGTACCATCAATAAAGGTAGGCAAATTCCAATTTACAGGAACAACAGAATATTAAGGATACAGATCCTTAGCTTCACATTTATTTTTAGCCTTTCATAATTTCATAAAGAAAGAACATATTTACTCTTAGTGTAGAGATATTGGTTGTTATAGGCTTATGAATATACTTATATTGGAGTTAATATTTCTTTTATGGTTCCTATTCTTTATGATATGCTCACGATATACAAATAGTTTTATAATGACTATTTTAATATGGTTTTCAATCATCATATTTCTGATAATACATTATATTATTACGAGTAGAAGAGAAGATGGAAAGTCAATTTTAAGAGTTAATGCTAATTCATAACTTTATGTAATCCATGAAAACATACTTGTAACATATGAATTAGGATTTATACTTGAGAGTCATTTTCTTCTAATCCCCTTTTAACGATATTCCGAAAACTTATATCTCTGTCATTTAGAAATGTTCTTAACTTTTATTTTACTCGCCATTGTTTAATATATTTTCCATATAGTTTCCTTATAGAGAAATGTGAAGATTATGAGTTAATGCGAATTTCTTTATGCTTTAATATATGAGTTTTGTAGAATTTGCTTTAAGAAATTAGAGTTTGTTATATTGTGGTGGTATAGATACTCCTAATTTTTGTTGTTAAAAGTGGTGTAATTTTGTTAAAATATTCTCTTTAGTGGGATCCTATTGAAGATTGTATCATTTAATGGCTTAGCAATTAAATTTTGACTCCATACTAATTGCAGTTGATAAAAGTTCACTAATATGCTCAAGTTCCTCAGATAATATTGTTAGACATTTACTAGCGGTTAAATCACTCCTAAATGGGAATAAGCCCCCAAATTAACATTTAATAACCTTAAGCTTCTCAGCTAAATGTCTCTTTCATTTCTAATTCTTAATTCAAATATTAAGCCAAGCTATAAAGAAAAGAAATTTGCTCATTTCATTCATAATATTCTCAATAGCATTTAACATATTATCATCATTAGCATAGTAAAACTATTAATAAGTAAATATCATTTTCAACAGTAGTCCTATTACTGCGAGCAACACTGGTAAATTAAATGCTATAAACATTTTGGTGAGCATATTGACTTGACCCCTTAAACTTGCAACCTCCTCCCTTAATTCATTAATCTCTCTTCTAATCTCACCAATTTCACTTCTAAACTCACTTCTCAATTCACTCCTTAACCTTTCAATTTCATCTCTAATTTCAATTCTAAGTCTATTGAGATACTCCTTCGTAGCTACATCACGAATAACAGCATTAATTATAGCCAACCTAACATCAGGCTCCATAACGAGTAGTTCAGCTAACCTCCTACGGGCACGAACATCCTCCTCAAACAACTTAACAATATCTTCAGCAGTGAAATTAGCCAATACTAACACCAAACTTATAATGGAAATTAAAGCATTTAAACTCTAGCAGCTACAATGATAGCGAATAAGAATATTTATGTTAAACCAATAGAATTAAACTTTTAGCCTAGAAGATTCATATTTTATAACTAGATACTTCACTAAAGAGCACACCGAAGAAGATGCAGAAGATATAATTAAGTTGGTTGAAGAACAATAAACTTAATTGAAAATTCACTGGAAACAGGGAAATGTTCGCTGAAACAGCAATTAAGAGAATGGAAATACTCAAGAAATGGAAGTTTTAGGTTAATAAAAGAAATATTATCAAACATAGAAGTCTACGTATTTGGAAGCATCATAAGAGAAGATTACGATGCCTCCAATGACGTAGACATACTAATAGTATCACCGAAAACACTAAATAGAATCATTGAAAGAGAAGAAATAAAACGATCAGAGAAGAAAATTAAACCTACCCATACTGCTATCCATTCCACATGCACATAGTAAGACTGGAAGAAGCAGAAATAACATTAGAAAGGCAGGGAGCATCTAGTGAAGATACTATAATAAACTTACAAACTTGATATCCAGTAGCTTTAAAGCTTCAACAGTATTAGTAACATCATTAACCTCTAAGCCAGAAAATGCATCTAAATACATCTAAAACTTCATGATACCTAAGCTTTACTATCAAACCAAATCCCTTTTTACTAGTCTAGAAATACCCTTTCAAAAGATCTGAGCCTTAATAGAATACTCATCTCACTTTACACATAATTGTTATAGTACTCCTCTAGAATCTTTGCTAAAGTTTTACTATTTTAAGGTTATTTCATGGACTTTAATGCTTAATGGATTTTAGCTGTTATTAAGTCTTCTAAGTGTGGAAGTATCTTGTTATTCGCTGTTAATTCATGGCATGATTATTATGTCTAAGCCTTTTTGTTTAAGTTTTCTTTTTAATTCTTCATCGAAACTTGCTACTTTATACTTTTTGTTTAGGGCTAGTGTTACGTATAGTGAATCATAAACTGTAATGTTAAGTTTTAATGCATTATCTATTGCATCCTCTAAAATATCTGTTGACTTAAAAATTTTTGATACCGAATTAACTATTAATGATTTAATATTATCCCTCAATATGGAATAACTTTTCAGGGGTATTCTCTTCATTAGACAAGCGTGTTTCCATAGAGTATTAGCGACCTCTACGAAAACTAAGTCGATGGTTATGAGATTCAATTTAGAGTACTTCTTAATAAAGCTAATAGCTCTACTATAGAATTCATCCTTTACTATAATGCTAGCAAATACACTTGAATCTACAACATACATTGAATCACTTTACCCCTCAATTCTAAACTTCTTAATAGTCTTCCATGCAGGTTCAGGTGATATAGAAACATTAACTAAGGCTTCCTCTATCAATTTTAAAGTCTTTGACAATTCAATCTCTCTAATTTTTTCTTCAATAAATTTCTCTATTTCAACTCTCCAATCAACTTCCTTTAACTCCTTCATCTTCTCTTTAAGCTCTCTCCTAATTCTAATACTCAAAGTAGCTGTACTCAATGATGTCACCAAGATCTGTATACATATTATGTATATATAAAATTTACCATGAAATTTGTAGACAATTATCAATTTATTACCATTACACTATGAATTCTACCTAATAGACTTCTTGACGCTCCTAAGAAGATTGATGGCTGAAGCATATTGAAAGGTCTTTGAAGAAACACATAAACACTAACATTTAAGTCCAACATTCAAGGATAACAGTATCAAAAGCCTCGAAGCAATTTTTATTTTAATTATAGACTATAACCTCAGGATAAGTCATGCTACTTAGCACCAAGAGTGTTCTAAAATTTTAAATCTCAGCTAAGTCACTTTAAGCACACCTTATGATTATACTCGCAATTTGTTTAATATCACGATAATTATTAAATTTAGAATGGTGGTACTCTTAACTGATAAAGCTAATATGATTCGCATTAATCCATTAGAGGCAAACATACATTATAATCTATTAAATTGTATCAGACACAGCTAGCTTCATCACGGGGTCTCTCTCAGGCAATATGAGATGAGAGTTTCCCCTTCGCCCATCGGGCAAGTAATCTTTCTCTGACTTCATCATAATTTAATTTAGGAGTTAGCATACAAAAATCTGGCAGATTATTTTCTTTCTTCTTTCTCTTTGCTTATTTTAGAACTATGGGCTTAAAGAGTAGGTTAGTTTAATTATAAAATTAACCTTTCTAGTACCACTCTATAAGCAGGTATTTGCCATGCATAATATTCTCCAATTCCAAGTTTCTCATTAATGGGTGGAGTATAACCTAGGCAAGGTCTATCTATTGGAACTATCAAATTTGCATTTATGAGTTTCTCCCTTAAGGTTGGATATTCTAATACTTCGTCAATATTTTTGATTATTCTCTTAAGATCTATCTTAAACTTTTTCATTAAATCCTCAATAAGGGGCTTTATACTGAATTTTATTTCATCTAACCACATCTTTATACTCCAATTTTTCCTCCAAAGCTCTACAATACTCCTTGGATTTCCTCCAGTTAATAACCACATATCATTGCGTATGAAAGAGGGACTTTTAAGTACTTTAAGTAATTCTTGTGCAGCTTCAAGACTCAAATTCCACAATTCTCTCAGCCTTACGTAATTATGACGTGCTAAGAGCTTTCTTGAAAGTCCTTCACTCGTTGTTGCTAGTATAAAAACTGATTTTGCATTTAATGAGTATAATTCTTCTAAAAGATTCAAGAGATTTTTTGCATAAGTTTCAATAATTTCCAAGCCTAATGGTCGTGCTACGTCATCAATCAATACTACAATCCTTTTATTTTCAACTTTTTCTCTGGAAAGATTTTGTGCAAGTCTTGTGAAAGTATATGCTAGAATTTTACCAATAGGTCCACTAATATCCTTAATAAGGTCAATTATAACTTTGGTAATGTCAGAAGGTGCTATTAGAGCACTTTTAATATCACTAACAGATTGAACATCAATGTAAGTTACTATATAACCCTTCCTATTCTGGATATACTTAACTAATTCTAGCAGAAGCCTAGTTTTACCACAACCTTCTGGACCATATAGGTAGAGTATGGGATAATAACCTTTTTCAGAATATTCTAGTAATGTATTAAGTTCACTTTCACGATTTATGAAGGGAGGTTGTTTCATACTCTCTAAGTTTATTTTCATAATGAATAATAAATATGTTCGCAACTTGTTAGCTGGATCAATACTATGTGCATGCTTATTGTGCGGATTAATGTCCTGCTACTTATTGAAAAAAGAAAATTCTTTTAATTTTCTTTTAATGAGATTCCTGGATAATCGAAACTATGTGAAGGCATTAGCTTATAACCTTTCAATTCTCTTTTAATGAGATTCTATATTTCCAATTCCTTGAGTTAAGCTGATTATCGGCTTTCAATTCTCTTTTAATGAGAT
>CAZCCB010000018.1:0-2084 GCA_964497155.1 uncultured Nitrososphaerota archaeon
TTTATTAAGAAATTTAAATCTACATATGTAAAACTTTAATTTTATAATTAAATTTAATGTGTATTTTTATGAGAAAAATATTGAATTTCTAATTTATTATTTAAATAAATATGAACATATGTTTAAATTTATATTCTGTATTTAATTTGATAATTATTAATTAAATTAATAAATTTATATGTGGAAAAATTTAAATACAATTTCATACAGTTCTTCAAATAGCATTTATTAAGGAGCGTTTAATGTTGAAGATTGAAGAATTTAGAAAAATAATTTCTTCAATTCTCCTAATAATTCTAATATCATCAGGAATATTAGTTCCGGTCTATGCATTATCAATAAATCAACTATTAATTGAAGATAATGATAATGAAAAGAATAATGAAAAAGTTAAAACTAGCTGTGTACCACCCTATCCTGGAACTAAATGGAGGAAGCCTCCATTCCACCTACCATTAATTACTGTTGGTAGATATTCGGATAGAGAGCCAATAACACATATGTCTAAACTTCAAAAATTAGTGAATACATTGAGGAGCGAATGGATTTCAAGTGGGAAGAAATATCCATTTTACATGCACTTATTCAAATTTGTTCATGACTCTATAGATTATGTACCATACTATGGATGGGCCAAGAATCCTGAAGAAACTTTAACTTCAAAATGTGGAAGTGCATATGAACAGACAGTATTATTAGCTGAATTATTAATGCTTGCAGGCCATAATGTTGAAATAGTTAAGGGTAGAATTTCAGTAAACAAGACATTCGCCATGAATTGGGCTGGAATCAAATTATTCCAAGAATTAATTAAAGTTTTTGAGGATAATGGCTTAGAACCAGAGATTAATGGAGACTTCATAAGTATAAAGCATGTTTGGTTGAGAATTAAGATCAATAATGACTATGTATATTTAGATCCATCAGTAAAATTATATTATAGCGCTAAGCCAATAGATTTCGCAAAGCTTGTTGGAATATCAAAGCAAGAGCTCATTAATGATTTAAAATCATATTTCAGCATAAATAAGGATGAGGGTTTTCTTGAAAAAGTAGATGTTAAAGCTCTCGAACAGAAGATTGGAGAATTACTTGATTATATTGATGAGAAATTTGAAAGGGAGATTGGTAGAAGTACATATACTATTGAAGATATATTTGGACTTAGAAAAATAGTTGCATATCCAATTGGAGCTGGATTACCAACATATGTTCAAAATAATTCAATTTCAAAAATAATTTCATATTATGGATGGAATAAACTGGTCAGCATGGTTTATCATGATTGCTTCAAAATTATAATTAGTAATGGAGAATTAACCTTCACCGAAACATTAGTTCATATTGGTTCAGCTAGAATAACATTACATTATCCTGTAGATAGATCTTCAAGAAGCATTTATAATAGATATATTAGTTATGGAGGAATACCTCCAGGAGCAGTTAAGGTTAGACCGACGCTGTTAATTAATGGTAAAATTGTGAAAATTTCATCATCAACAATTAATTATGGAGATCAAGATGTAATTAACGTTAAATTATCATTCCCCTGGGGTGATGAGAGAAATTATGAAATTAAGAATACTGCTGGTGCACCAGCAATATTCATATTAAACTTAGGATTTGTTGGATTGGAATTATTAACTAAGAAAGCTGAAGAATTAATTAATACCATTAAGTTGGTGTCTAGTGGATGCCTATATCCCGGTGAGGCTAAGATTGGCTCAGTTATAAGTGCATTATCATGCCTATTTATGGCTCAATACGATTTATATTTACAATCATTAATAATGAATACTAATTTAACCTACTTCAGATTACCATCAGTTCTATACTTCGGATTTAAGCTAACTAAGATATCATATAATGATTATAAATGGACTGGAAGAGGCGATGTAGGCAATCTCATAACATTTAATGGTATTCAAATGAACTTTATAGGAGATAATTTAGTTGTTGCCAGAAATAAAGAACCTCCACCTGAAGCCGTTGAAGATCCATTTAAGAATGAGAAGTTTACATTTAACATTTTGAGATCCAATTATAAGTCAGTATTAGAGTCAAGTACGGTTACAAGCATATTT
>CAZCCB010000018.1:2094-19344 GCA_964497155.1 uncultured Nitrososphaerota archaeon
GCTTCACCATCATCAGTATTTAACTTAGCTATGAGGAGAAGTATTCCTATTTATACGTTTAATTCATCAAATGCTGATGAACAATTAAATAAGATTAATGCTCCATTAGAAGTTAAAAATAAAATGAAGCAATTAGCTAGTCAAGGATACTTAATTACTGTACCCAAAGAACCAGTTAATATTGTTGGTGAATCCACAACTGCATTCATAGCAATTAATCCTGAAACTGGTGATGTTATTCAAATGGATTCAACAGGTAATTCTGGTAGTTATGTTACTCTACCTGCCTCACTTTTAGCTGGGATGCCATTGCCAATCCCTATTCCCACCGACATAACTATTATGCCGCCAATACCTAAGATGAATTATATTGGAAATCAAATGTACTATGATTTGAGGTCATATGAACCTAGACAATATACTTCTATTTATATTAAGTTCAATTTAGATGAGCTGATAAATCATCTATCAACATTACAGCAAAGTGGAACTCTAGAATTATCAAATATTCCAGAGCTTAGAAACTATAAGCCTCCAAGTGATATTAAGAAGGCTAAATGGGAATTAACTATTGCAGGTTTCGCTCAGTTCTTTAAGGATTATGTATTCTCACCATCATTAGATTACGTTAAGAGGTATTGGGAAGCTACTGGTAGGAGAATATGGGGAATAAGGTTTAAGGGCAAAATATATTGTGTTAGGTTAAAAGGATTAAATTTTGCTGGTAATCTTCTTAGTTATGGTAGCGCCTTAATTGATGCTGGAGAAAGATTAATTAGAGGTGATTATGGAAAAGCCGCGTTATGCTGGCTAATTAATTGGGGTGGAATGTGGCTTGCTGATGCAGCTCCAGCTTGGCTTGGATTAACTACTGGCGGAGTAATTGCTACTGGTGGAGCAGTATTAATTGGAGTGGGAATAGGTATTGGAGTGGGCATTGCGGTTAAATATGCTGATAGATTTGCAGATTGGTTTTATAATAAATGGGGTAGAAAAATAGAAAATAAGATTAAAGGTATATATAATGATGTTAAGCATTGGCTTAAGGATAAGGCAACTAGCTTATATGAGAGTCTTTTAAGAGGATATGAATCATTTGAATCATGGCTTGAAAGATTATTTAATCCAGGTGGAGATCATCCGGATGATAGTAGTATACCATTAAGCATGACTGCTTCACCATCAAACATTAATAAAATGTATTTAAGATATTCATTAATGAAGAATTTACCATTAGTTGAAGCATACTTTAAATACATATTAATTGAGGAAAATCTAACTAAACTCGATCCATCAAATCCGAAATACTTCGAATTACTAAATGAATCTCATAGATTATTCGAGGAATTCTCATCAAATATGACTGGATTGAATAGGGAATTATTTATTGCACCTGAAGTGGCGGTTCTGGATAGTGGGCATTCAAGAGATTTATGCACATTATTGGAAAGCCTAAATATTCCATCATCACTTATACCATCAAACTTCAATCCTGAGGAATTAGCTAAATCTAAGAAAGTATTGATCATATCATCTGGAGCATTATTTGGTCAAGGTAAATCTAGATTATTATATCAGAGATTTAAGAGATTCCTAGAACTTGGGGGTTCAATAATAGTTTTGGCACAGCAATTTGGAGAAGACTTAAATGTTATTCCAGGTGGTGTTGGAGGTTTCGGATGGTCTCAAGATCAAATGTGCTGGGGGCTTTCATGCTATGTTGATAAATGGCATCCAATACTATCATCAGTAGATAGATCAGCAATCTACACTGAAGTCGACGGCTTCTTCACGGCATATCCATCAAATTCAACTATATTATTAAGGAGAATTGCAAATGGATTTCCAGCATTACTCCTATATCCATATGCTAATGGATATGTAATTGTAACATCTATATATCCAGATTATACGGGTTCGGATCCAAGTGAAATATTATTAAATTCAATAATGTGGCTAATAGCTAAGGATAAGGGTTATCTTGAAGCTCCAAAATATTCTTCAGCAACATTTGAATTATCAATATTAAATCCAACAAATAAAACTGCAAGTAGAGTAGTTATTTCAATGTTTAATCCAATACATGAAGACCTCTCAATAATGAAATCATTTAATGTAAGTATACCTCCAAATTCAACTAGGAATATTAATGTCACCATAGATAACACTAAATATCTCTCATTAAGATTCATAGACATATATTTATATGATGAAGCTGGAGAATTAATATGCTTCAATGCATCTGCATACTTGCTATCAATAAACCTTAATATAACTCGTCCAGAAGCATTTAACTATCAATTTGAACGTGGAATACTCATTTCAGCAACTGTTCCATCAGAAATGGTTATTTATGGTGCATCTACAGTAAACTATACAGTATTCATAACTAATGTTATGGATGAAGATTTTGAGGGCAAATTGTTTATTGGTGGACATGAATGGGGAGGACGTTTCTGGATACCCTATGAAGAGATGAATATAACTGTTCCAGCAAAATCTACAATAACAATTGATTGGAAATTCAATCTAACCAAAAGACCATATTCCACAAGCGTTTACTTCGGCGTTTATTCTAGAGATAAGAAGTTAAGTGAAGCTGATTGGTTCTTCCATGATGCTATTTCAAGCTGTCAAAAAGGCTTCTGGCTAATAAGGCCGAAAATTTCATTATATACACGTCAATTAAAACGCATATTTAAGGGTGGAGAAGACTATGAAGTTGAAGTTAAAATTAGAGATTTAGTTGGCTATCCAATTACTTGGAATTTAACATTACTAATTAAAATAAAACCATATTATTCAAATGAAATTGTAGCTTTTAAGGCTATTCCAATTAAGCTTGGTGCAGGTGAAACTTATCATGATATAATTAAAGTTAAACTTCCAGAAACACTCGATTACAACCGTTATTCAGTTAGCATTAAAGTTTATTGCCTCGGAATCCTATTAGGAGAAAGATATTATAGTATTAGGAGGGAGCGTCCCCGCCTCTCATTTAAATATGAATTACTTCCAGACAATTATGGTAAAAATAGAACATTAAGATTAACATTTAGAGTTATTAATGAGGTTCATATTTCAAGGGCAATACTAAAAATCTACAATAAATATTACAATTTAACCTTTACTGATTATACTGCTGAAATTGAAATACCAATCACATTAACAAGTTTAAGTATTAGAAGATATTATCGTTCTATTAGCGGTTCATCATATACTTCATTTAGCTTAAAAGTCTATGATTTATCTGGATACATATTATTTAGTAAGTATACTGGTTTCAATAGAAGAGTGACCATTAGCATTACTCCATATAGAATTAATGCAATTGCAGGTAAAGCAAGTTACTTCAATTTAACGCTCAGCAATTTGGGAGAAATAGATGAACAAATTGCTGGAATAATATCAATAGGCTTCGGTGGTTCAATTATAAACTTAAGTTTCAATCATACATTACCAAATTCATCCTCAATCTTACTACCATATAGCTTTAATGTACCAGTAGATGTATTATTTGGATATTATCAATTAAATGTAAGTATAATTAAACCATTCAATTATACAGCTACATTCCCAATCCATATTGATAAGGCTGATATTGAAATTATTGGACCTGAAGATAGGGTTTATAATGCTGGTGAGCAATTAGAATTTAAATTAAAGAATATTGGTGGATCAAGAGCTAACTTAACGGTTACAGCATATCTAAAGTATAGTTGGTATTATACATTAAAGACTGAGAGATACGAGAATGTAATTGTTAATCCATCAGATAATGTAACCCTATACTTCACATTACCATCAATGTGTCCAGGTGGAAGACTTCGTCTATACATTTCAGCTGTAGATAGATACTCTGGCAGGAGCGTAGGAGACCTATTTTACTTTAATGTCAGTGGAGCTGAAATAGAAGTTCAAGTCCCAAGTACTGCAAATGCTGGTCAAATAATTCCAATTAGACTTAGAAATATTGGTGGTTCAGATATTTCTGCAAGAGTTAAAATTGAATTAGGGAATAGTCTAATTTACCCATTAACTCTAAAGAGAATACCATCAATGCTATTAACTAGGAATAGTGATGTATATGTAAATGTTAGAATTCCACCATTCCTACATAATGGAACATATAAAATCAAAGTCACAGTCGAAAATTCAACCCTATACTTCTATCAGACAATTGAAAAATCAATTCAAATAAATGAATTCACCTATGAAGTAAATATACTTAAAGATTCAGTTAATGCTAGTGAATCTATTCCAATACTAATTAATAATGTTGGATATGCAGATGCAACATTTATAATTGATATTAAATTAAATAATTCATGGATTGATAGCGAATACATAACTATTCCAGCTGGTAGTAGTGAAATAATTAACGCTAGTATTCCAAGTTCAACGGATTCTGGAAGATATATTCTATCATTATCAATTTACGATAACAACACTGGGACAACTAAATCCTTCAACTTTATGGTGAATGTAATTGGACTTGAACTTGAAATTCAAATTGAGAAAACTAGATATAATGCTGGTGAAAACCTAACGATAATTGTAAGTAATATTGGTGGAGTAAATGTTAATGTATCAGCATCCATATCAATTGCAAGCCTAACATTAAGCTTCCCATATAGGCAAATTCCAATTGGAGCTTCAACCGAATATTCATTTAAGATTCCACTTCAAATTCCATCTGGAACACATATAGTTAGTATTGAATTATACGATAAAATTACTCATAAGAGGATTTCAAGGAGATTTCCAGTATATGTTAAGGGATTTGAAGTATTAATTGAACTATTAAATCCAAATGTTAATGTAACTGACAAACTTAAAGTTAATGTAACTAATATTGGTGGATTCACAATTAACGCTTCAATTACAATTAATATTGGTGGAACAATATTAAGATCAGATTATCAATTAATTCAAGTAAACAGATCCCATATATATGAATTAACTATTCCAGAAACAATTTCAAGTGGAACATATAATGCAACAATAACACTTAAAGATTCATTCTCCAATTTAGAGGAAACAGTTATTTATCCAATTACAATTGCAGGATTAATGCTTGAATTCAACTTACTTACAAATGAAATAATTGCTGGTGAAGATATTCTCCTTGAAGTTAAGAATATTGGTGGAGCTAGAATTGATGGTTCATATAACATTAAATTAAGATTTAGAGGAATAACATATTCGAGGAGCACTGGCACAATTACTCTAGATCCATCTGAATCAACTACAATTCATATTGAAACTGATGATCAATTAATGACTGGAATTTATGAATTATTAGCAATGGCTACCGATAGTAGTAGTAGGAAGTCATTTACTAATAGATTTAATATTAAAATTAATGGTATTGAAGCAATTTTAAGAATAACAACTACACAAAAAGTATTCTACATGAATTCAAATATGAGTATACCATTAGATATTCATTCATCTGGAATCAATAATATTGAAAATGCAACATTAATTTCAGAATTATTAAGTGAAGTACCTGAATATTGGAAATATGAATATTCATTATCAACTGCTTCCTCAATAATATGTGATGGTGAATCAATATGGGCATTAATATCTCCAGATAAATTAGTTCAAATAATTCCATCAAATTGGACCATAAGATCATATCCACTACCATTTCACATATGGGCTGAACCAGAAATAGCGTGTTATAGTAGGAAAATGGCGATCCATGATAATGATATTTGGATTGCAGCTGGATGGGATTCAATTCTCAAGTTTAATAGGAATACTAAGAAATGGAGTTACTATTCACATGAAAATTCATCAAATCTACCATCAGATTTCGGATGGCCCGGACTTAAAGAAATAATGATAATTAATGATAAAGTTTGGATAGTATCATCTAAAGGCGTACATGTATATGATTATGAGACTGATAGCTGGTATACTTATAATAAAACTAATAGTCCAATAGTCTCAGAACCATATGCGATTGCAAGTGATGATAGTGGGAATATTTGGATTGGATGTGAGGGTAGATTAGTTAAATACTTTAATGGTGAATGGACAATATGGACTAGTGATAATAGTAGTATTCCGAATAACTATGGTATTGGACTTATAAGTTATATTGATGGTTCATTATGGATGAATGTACGTAAATCACACTGGGGATGGCTTGCTGGAAATAGTACTCTATTAATATTCAATTTAAGTGACTTATCATGGAGAAACTATACTTATCCAGAAACACTTAAAGGTAATATTATAAGTTCAATATTCAAGGTTAAAGACTTAGTATTCATATCGTATTCACATGAATGGGTTGAATATGATTGGCCATTCATATCAACATATAATTTATCAAGTAATACTTGGATGCACTATTATAGCGATGGAACATATGATTCAACAGCATTTTCATATCTAGTTGATTCATTTGAAATTAACAATATTCCATTCGGCTTCTCAATGGGATATGGTATTGGTAGAATTGATATTGAAAATGGAAAATTAATTTTTGATAGAATACTGCCAATTGTAGGTTCATATCTAACTAAATCAATTTACATTAATGGAAAATTATACATAGTTTCTTTAAATGGAATTTCAATGATTGATATTGAAACTGGAACTATAACTAACTATCCAATGCCAGTTAAATATAGATGGGGAGGAGTTAACGACTTAACTGAATATGAAGGAAAACTATTATTCACGAAGTATGGTAAACTATTACTATTCGACCCATCAACAGTTTCAATTAGAAATCTATCTGAAGAATATAATTTAACTGATGAATGGCTTCAACATGTTGAGGTTACTCCATATGGAATATTGACTGCTTCATGGGATAAATTATATCTAATAAGGCCTACTGGTGAAGTAATACAAGTTCCAGGGGAATTATATTCAGATAATGTAAATGATCTTGCATATACCGATGGATTAATAGTTGTTGTTGGTGATGGATTAACTCTCATAAATATTACGGACTTATCATTAGTTAATGCATATAATAGGAGTGGATGGTTAAGCGAAGTCATTGCTAGGAATGGTAAAATATGGTGTGCTAGTGGTTCAGATTTCTATGAATTCGATATTGCAGAGGAAAAGTGGAGGAAGATTAATTTAAATGGATATTCTGTTGATGATTTAGTTCTGGATGTTGATGGAATATGGATTATAGTTGCAGAGTGGACTGGTGGTGGATGTATAAAATACTTCTTCGATACAGGTGAACTATTATACTTTGATACTACTAGCGGCTTACTATCAAATATTATTCAATCAATAGCTCCAGTTGATGGAAGAGTATTTATTATTCATGGTTGCGGATATACAGAATATTCACCAGGTAGAATTACAACAATATCTAGAAGTGAAGCTTCATTATTAGAATTAATTTCATGTGAACATAATGTTATTAATATTCCAATTAGAATGCCATCAACTGCTGGTTCATATATAGCTAAATTCAAATTAATTTCAAAGTTAGGTCAATTATTATCAATGGATTCAATGACTATAAATGTTATTCCATATGCAATTTCAATTGATGTAGATTTACCATCTAGATCATTTAAGTATGGAAAACTATTGAATGCAACAATTCATATTAAGAATAATGCAATAATACCATTACCTCAAAGTAAACTGAGAATATACTTAAACTATACTTTAATTAGTGATTATAATATTCCGGAAATAGATGCTAATGGTGACTACGAATTTCAAATAAGTTTGCCATTAAACTTTGAGGGTTCATATGAATTATCTATGACATATTATGATGCTACATATCGTACAATGATTACAATTATTAAGCCAACAATTAGTGCATCATTAACTGCTCCAAATATTGTTGGATTAGAACCATTTAATGCCTCATTAACAATTAATAATACCTCACCAATACCAATTGAATTAGCAGTTCAATTTGAAGGTGAATCATACTCATTAACATTAGATGTAAATGAGTCAGTAACATTGATTAGAACATTAACGTTAATGCATACGAGAAATATTACTGCAATTATTAGTGGAGATATATCAATGAATTTAACTAGAAGAGTAATTATGGGTGCAAATGCAACTATAATTGCGCCTGAAACGATAATTGCTCCAGAAGGATTAGTTGAAATATCATTTAATGTAACAAATACTGGTATAATAGAATTCAACTTACCAATTACAGTTGAATTGAATGGTAATATTACTGAATTAAATGTTAATCTACCAGTTGGATCAACTATAAGTGTTTCATTAACATATGAATTAGAAGTTGGAGAGTATAGAGTTAACATTACATGTCCATTTATGAGTAGAACTATAAATCTAACTATTGCTAAGAGATTTGATATTAGATTAAACATAATTGATGTCTGGTATTCAAGTGGAAGATTGATGTATAATATTTCAATTAGTAATATGGGATTATTTAATACTTCAGGTATCCTTAACTGGCATACTGAATTTGGTGGAGATAGAATTCCAATAGAATTACCAGCTAAATCAATGGTTCATCTCATTGGTAATGCATCAATTCCACCAATTACGCCTGGACCATATACATTTAATGCAACAATTATTAGTGGTGAAGAGAAGTTAGCTTCAGATAAATTTGAATTTAATATTCCAGTGATACCGCCATTAATTATAATTGAAGGATTAAAGGATGAATATAATTATGGAGAGAAGTTTGATATTAATATAACTATAATTAATAATAGTCCAATAATAATTTCAGGGCAATTCGAGTATGAAATATATGGAATAACAAGATCGCAAACACCACTATACCTAATGCCGACAAATACTACTACTCTAAGGCTTAATGCAACATTCCCAGAAGATCTTTCAGAGAGGAATTTCATATTATCATGTAGACTTAATGGTGAATTAATATTTAGGAGGACATTTAAGTATAGGGGTATTCAATTTGAAGTTCAAGCAAGTATGGATAAAACATTATATTATGATAGTGAAAATGCTTCATTAACAATTTCAATTAGAAATCTAAATCCATTCACTCTGCCAGTAGAGGTTTATGTTAGATATGGTTCAAATACATTTAGTAAGTATATTAATATTACTTCAAATTCAATTGAAACAGCAGTATTCAATTTCACATTAAATCCTGAAATTAGGAGAGTTACATATACAATTTACTTTAATAATACTGGTAGAGCATTACATATTGATTCATTACCAATAAGATTTATTGAACATTTAATTGCAGTTAATATGGATAAGGCAGTTTATAATGTAAATGAAACAGCTATAGTCTATATTAATTCGACAATTAATGCTACATTAATGATAAATGTATTCAATTTAACACGCATATTTGATTTACATGAAAATGAAAATATTACATGGAACTTTACAATTCCAGAGGTAACATCTGGAACCTACTATCTATACTATACAATTGAAAATGCATCTGGTAGAATTGCATTTGATGTTATTGGTCCAACAGCAATAGTTAAGCATATTGAGGTTGATAGGGGTACTGTACCATTAAATGAAACTGTTAGAATTTATGCTGAAGTTGAAGCTTCAAGAAACATGACGGTATACATTAATGTTTGGTTATATAGTGAGGAGAGAGATTTAATATCATATGAGAAATTCCCATTAAACTTAACTGAGGGTTGGAATATAATTGACTTCAACTATACACTTAATGTTCCAGAGCCAGGAATCTACTATATAGTATATGAGATTCATAAAGGTATAAATTCAACATTATTATCATCTGGATCAGTTCAAGTTACAGCTGAAGGTCCAAAGCTGCAGTCAATATTATTTGATAAGGAAATGTATTTTGAAAATGAAATTGCAAATATAACTGTGGTTGCATATGGTTCTGGAGAAGCATTATTACAATTAATATGTAATGAAACAATACTATATAATGAAACCGTAAAATTAACTGGATATACGAGTATAAATATGTCAATATTAGCTGGATTAATTGATGAAGGTGAAATAACGCTTAAATTAATTCAAGATTCATATGAAACATCATTATCAAGCCTAGTATTAGTAACAAACTTACCGCCATCAGTAGTTAAGCTTGACAATTATACTGTTAATGCTGGTGAGGAAGTAGTATTTAGTGCAATTGGATCTTATGATCCAGGTAATGATACATTAACATTTACATGGTATTTCGGAGATGGAACAAATGCAACTGGAATAAATGTCACTCATGTATATGAGGAACCTGGAATTTATAATGTAACGTTAATTGTAATGGATGATGAAGGAGCATATGTATTGGCATTCACAAATGTAACTGTAATTGAGGCTAGAAAAGCCATTACAATGCGATTAGTTAAAGGTTGGAATTTAATATGTATACCAGTGCAACTTGAAAACATGACTGTAGCAGAAGTATTTAAGGATATTGAGAACTACTATATTGCAATATATAAGTGGAATCCAATTATGAAATGGTATGAAAGTGTACGTAAAAGCGATGAATTAGAAATTGGATGCGGATATTGGATATACATATTAAATGATGTAAATCTAACAATTACTGGAATTAAAGTTGAATCATTAGATATCCAATTAAATGCTGGATGGAATTTAATTGGAGGCATATCTATAACTTCAGAATTAATTGCCGATGAAACAATAGTTATAGCGGCATATAAGTGGAATCCAATTATGAAATGGTATGAGAAAATGGAATTCGCAGAAGTGAAGGTTGGAAAGGGATTCTGGATCTATGCATTAAGTGAAATATCAATAAGATTAAAACCAAAAGAATAACAAAATAACCTGTTAAATTCCTTCATTTTTTATTTCATTATTTATTGGGCAGCTTGGGTCAGGCATGTAGAAGTCATTATATATTAGGTAGGATCTAGCCCTACATCCACCACCGCACTTATCTCTAAATTTACAAATTGAACATTTACCTTTAAGCTTAGAATTATCCTTAAACTTCAAAGTTAATGGATTATTAAAATGTTCCTTAATAGCTCTATATACTCCCTTCTCAAGAACATTACTAGTCTTAAATTTAAGAGTATCACAAATCAAAAGATTACCGGCTGGATCAATATCAATAGCATCATCAGGACAAGAACCAACATAAACATACTTAGATTCCTTAATCCATCTAAGAAATGGACTACACCAAAAACTAATATAATAACCATGATTATCAGCAATATTTTCAGCCAATTTAAAAGCCTTCAACAATTTACTTGGCTCCAAAAATCTATTCCTAGCATTTCCAGAAGGTATTATTGGGATGAGGGAGGAATGGTCGGCACCAATTTCAATAGACTTCAAAATAAATGAATCAACCTCCAAATAATTTTCAGGCATAATAGTCATTATAGTTGAAAATTCAACACCAATCCTACGCATAATTTCAGCTGCGCTCAAAATTTTATTCCATGAATTAAATCCCCTAATCAAATTACATGTATCCCTAGAACCTGCATCCAAACTTAAATAAACATAAATTTCATATTCATAAAGCTTCCTAGCAATATCTTCATTTAAATAATATCCATTAGTAACTATACTAGTATTCAAATCATATTCATATGTAGTTTTAAGTAAATCTAAAATATCATTCCTAATTAATGGTTCACCACCAGTAATTGAGAAATGTCTAGGATTTAATTCTGCAATTTCACCTATCATCTTAATAGCATCATTAGTACTCATTTCAATTTCATTTCTACCCTTAACATAACAATGCTTACAATTTAAATTGCAATTATAAGTACATAACCATACTATTAATCTAAACATGCTTACCTATTCACCTCTCAATCTCTTCCAAATAATTAGCATTACTAATGATAATGTTATTCCAAGTAATAATGTTAATAGCCCCCTACCAATAAATTCTGAAGCAAATATATAGAATATCATAAACAATACTAAAATCTTAGATAAATCCTCCCAAATCTGCCTCCTCCAATCCTTAATTGATGGAACATATTCTTCAAGTTTGATCCTCCTCTTAATATAAATATAATCCCCCTCAGAGGTCTCCTCAATTAAATTTATCATTCTACTTACAATATCAATGAATTTCTCAGCTCTATCCCTATTACTAAAAATAACTCTCCTATAACCACTTCTCAATTTAATTTTAACTTCATACTTCAATCCTCTACGATATTTCTTTTCATTTAATTCTAAATCTTCAACTTCATCTATTGGAATTCTATCTATACATAAGTCGGCTAATTGAATTAATGCTGGATTCGGAGCTATTAATGGAACTTTACCAGTAGCTATTTTAAACATTTCAGGATTATGTATCTCAATATAATCTCCCTTAACAATTACTATGCTATCATCACCCTCGAGAACTTCGAAAAATCCTGATCTATATTCATTATATTCCCTTGCTAATTTAATTGGATCTTCACCCTTAATTATTCTAAAAATAACTTCCCTAATCAATCTAGCTTTATAATTCTTTATTTTAAGTTTTAATTCATTAATTATACTTTTGTTCTTCGCTTTTCTATCTATCCAATTAATTTTCAATAAATTGTTTTCAATTGAAATTGAAACAATATTTCTCAATGGTATTTCCCTAATTTTAACTGAGGGTAAAAATGTTCTTCCATAAATTTTAGGTAGGACTCCACTTAAACTTGCAAGCATGTATAGTATTGGATCTGAAAATGGTCCCTGCTTAATTTTTAAATTTAGATTTGTAACTTCAATTATGTAATCCTTCTCACCTAATTCTAATATTGTTATTTCCTCATTACTATTTATTTTTGATTTAGACATTAAGTTCAGCCAAATATTTAATTGGAATGGAAATATTTATTGTTTAGCTATTTTAATGCATTCATCGAGTAATTTCTTTGCCTCATTCATGTTTTCTGCTTCTGCCATTAATCTTAATATTGGCTCTGTTCTTGATGGTCTAATTAAAATCCACCAATTATCACCAATAACTTTAACCCCATCAATAAAAATTATTTCACCAATTCCCTCCCATTTCTTAGCAATTTTCTCCTTAACTTCATCAAACTTATTTAAGTTAAATTGAATCGATTTTTTAGCTAAGTAATATTTTGGTAATTCTGATATTAATTCTGAAATTTTCTTATTATTCTCAGCCATTGCTTCAAGAATTTTAATTGCAGCTAATGCTCCATCCCTAGCATAGTGGAATTTCTTTAAAATTAATCCTCCACTACTACCTTCAGCTCCAATATCACTATTAACTTTAATCATCATTCTAACTACATTTGATTCTCCAACTTTACTCCAAAATATTTCTGCATTATGCTTATTGGCTATATCTCTAAATACCATTGATGAAGCAATATTTACAACCAATTTCTTATTACTAGTTTTACTTAATTCATGATTAACTGCTACTGCTATACCATAATCTTCTCTAACTTCCCTACCCATTTCATCAACTATTACTAGTCTATCAGCATCACAGTCATGTGCAAATCCAATATCAGCATTAACTGATTTTACAGCCAATTTTAACTGATCTAAAGCTTCACCTACAGGTTCAATCTTCCTAGTAAAAACTCCAGGTGTTGAATTTATTGAAAAAACTTTGCAATCTAATTTTGAAATTAGTTTTGGTGTTGAGAGTGATCCTGCTCCTCCACCAGCATCAACTACAACCCTAAAACTATATTTCCTAATGGCTTCAATATTTACATGTTTAATTAATTCTTCAATATAATCATCAATAATATTTATTCTAACTATTTTTCCAGGTTTACTTGAAACATATTCTTCTTCATCAATTTTATCCAATACTCTCCCTGCTTCATTTGAAGTTAATAGTAATCCATTTTTGCTTGCAAGTTTAATTGCATTCCATTCTGGTGGATTATGTGATGCAGATATTATTGCTCCTCCATCAGCATTAAATTTTTTAATCGAATATAATATTGCTGGTGTTGGAGCTATATCAACATCAATAACATTTGCCCCTGCAGTTAGGAATCCAGATATAATTGCATGTTTAATTGGTAATCCTGATTTCCTCGTATCTCGTCCAATAACTACTTTTTCTAATTTAAATTGCTCAGCAAATTTATTGGCTAACTTATATGCTATTAATGGTGTTAATTGCTTTCCATATATTCCCCTAATTCCAGAATGGCTTCTAATATAACTCATATTATCACCGCTATCATCACAATAACATAGATGATTAGTTAAGTTTAAATTTGCATTTTCCCGCCTTTATATTCGGCTTGGAGGTTTAATATTTATGGCGTTCGTAATTGGGAGATGTCTGCGCTGTGGACGGAAAGTGTATAAGGATGATGATGCCTATAAATGTGAGCATTGCGGCATATATATTTGTGAAATTTGTTATAGAAAGTTGAGGGGTATATGTCCTCTTTGTAAAAGAGAATTGGTTGAAATTAGCTTTCCACCTGCAACTCCATATTTAACTTATTAGTTTACTTCTTAATTGATTTTGCAAATTCCTCTGTTACTCTTAGAAATTCCTCTACTTCATCATCAGTATGTGCATAGCATAGGAATAGGTGTGGAAGTGTTGGTTTAATTACTACAATATGATTATTTAATAAGTGTGCATGATATTTCTTAGATAATTCTATATCTTTACCCTCATTAGCTTCTCTAGCATTTATCGGCTTCTTCTTTGTGAAGTGTATTCCTATCATTGATCCAGTTCCAGTTACATGTATCTGTAAATTATATTTCTGAAATATTTCTTCAAGTCCATTTCTAATTTTATCTCCAAGCCTATTGATATGTGGATATACATAGCCCTTCTCAAATTCCTTAAGTATAGTGCATCCAACATAGCTTACAAGTGGATTTGCAGTATATGTTCCTCCATGGAATGCTCTTTCAGTCTTATTTGGATATTTAAGATGGTCTAGTAATTCCATAATTTCAGTTCTAGAACATATTCCTCCAACTGGTAATCCTCCTCCACCGAGAGCTTTACCAAGAACAGTTATGTCAGGAATTACTCCATAATATTCTTGTCCACCGCCTGGTGCAAGTCTAAATCCAGTAATTACTTCATCAAATATGAGTAATGTTCCAGTTTCATCACAAAGCTCTCTAAGTCCCTTTAAGAATTCCTTTTCAGCTGGAATGCATCCTCCAGCTCCAAGTACTGGTTCAATTACTACACATGCTAATTCATGTTGCTTCATAATCTTTCTACATCCATCAAGGTCATTATATGGTAATACTACTGTATCCTTAGTTGCACCTTCAGTTAATCCTGCAGATTCAGGTTCATTAAATGGATAACTAACAGCAACGTGAAGTGCATCATAACCTCCATGCCATCCACCCTCAAATTTCCCAATTTTAACCCTCTTAGTATAAGCTCTAGCTAATCTAACTGCATACATATTTGCCTCAGTACCACTATTAGTAAATCTAACCATTTCAGCACTTGGAATCATCTTAACAACTTGCTCAGCATATTTAACTTCATATTCATGAGCTAATCCAACATGAGTTCCAATTTTATCAACTGCTTCCTTAACAGCCTTAACCATTAATGGATGATTATGCCCTAAAATGAGTGCTCCATGTCCAACCCAATAATCAGTATATTCATTTCCATCAACATCCCAAACCCTACATCCCTTAGCCTTAGCAACATAAAATGGATGCGGTTCAAAGAATCTAATTGCATAGCTTATGCCTGCAGGAAGTACTTTCTTAGCTCTTTCATATAGTTCTCTAGATTTAGGACCTGGCATGAACATTCAAATCACCTAGAAAAAAGGTAAGAAAATGTAAACCTTTAAGCCTTTCCAATAATATACGCCATTAAATTAATTGAAATAAATTAAATTTAACATTATAATTCTAAATTATAATGGTGATTACATGCGTAAAAGTCCAGCCTTAGCAGTTGATATCTTCATAATATTTCCAGATAAATCATTCATACTAATTAAGCGTTCAAAACCTCCATTCAAGGATCACTGGGCTCTACCAGGAGGATTTGTAGAGTATGGTGAGACAGTTGAAAATGCAGCAATTAGAGAAGCTGAGGAGGAAACTGGATTGAAAGTTAAGTTAATTAAACTTATCGGAGTTTATTCAAAGCCAGATAGAGATCCAAGAGGACATGTTGTCTCAATAGCATTTATAGCGAAACCAATTGGAGGGCAAATTAAAGTTACTGATGAAGCAAAAGAAATTAAGCTATTTAAGGAAATTCCAGAGAAAATGGCCTTCGATCACGCAGAAATCATTAAGGACGCACTTAAAATTTTAAAAGAAATAACTATAGATCATTAAGGTAAACTTTTAATATCAATTAAAAATTAAATGCCCTAATAGTAAAGCTTAATAATTAATAGTATACTTCATATACGGTGTATACAATGTATTCAACTATAAGAATTTCTAAGAAAACCAAGGATTTACTATCCAAGGTATTAATTAAATTAGAAAATGAACTTGGCAAACGCCTAAATTATGATGATGTAATTAAAATTCTAATAGAGAGAAGTGGTTTTCGCAATTCAAATCTACTACTTAAACTCAAAGAGATGAGTGTTCCCGAGGAGATCGTTAAAAAAGCACATGAAATATTGGAGAGGGAGACCAAATTTGAAGAGGAAATTTTTAAGAGGAGATATGGTCTTCGATACAAGTATTCTAGTTGAAATAGTTCTTGCAACTAATATTGGTAAAGAACTTATAGATTTCATGATTAATGATGATATTAGGCCATACACTACATCCTTAAATATTATGGAGTTACTTTACATTATTTGTCGTTTACTTAATATGAATGAGGCTAAAAAGAGAGTAGACTTACTAGTGAAATCTGGATATTTGAATATTATAAGTTCAGATGATGTAAGCATGATTGCTGCTGAATGTAAATGTATGTTTCCTATAAGTATAGTTGATTGCCATACATTAGCCTTAGCTAGGAAATATAGGATACCAGCCTTATTTTATCGATTAGAAAATGAATTTAAACCTATAATTAATAAATTAAGAGAATGGCTGGGTAGTGAAATATACTTCATAATTGAAGGTAATTCAACATAAATTGCTTCATATATGATCTAAGTTTAAATCTTAAATAAACTAGTTTGAAATTAATAGTTGTATAATTGGAGATGAAATTATGGATAGAATTTTATGTCAAAAATGCATTAATTGTGGGGAAGAATACCCTCCAAATGCAATGATCAATTTCTGTAAGAAGTGTGGCTCAATTATTGAGTTTCAATTAAATTATGATGTTATAGGTTCAATGGTGAATAA
>CAZCCB010000019.1:0-780 GCA_964497155.1 uncultured Nitrososphaerota archaeon
ATCCTCTTAGTACTTTAGCTTCATCTAGTAGTCAATTGAAGCGTGATGTTAAGAAAATTATTGATGGTTATCGTAAGGTTGATAAGGATTGGCGTAATGATGCTTAAGACAATTATTTGCATTAAATCTGAATTTTGCATTTTAAGGCTTAGAAATGGTGAAGTTTGGATTGGACGTTTAGCTACAATAGATCCTGATCATATGAATGTAGTTTTACTTGAAGCTCAAAATGTCAATGTTGGATTGAAAGTCAATAAAGTTTTGATTAGAGATGATCAAGTTGAACTCATCTTGCACCTCCCTAATAGAGAGCAAGCCATCAAAGCTTCCAGGAAAGTTTTGTTCGAGAAGCTTTGAATTATCAATGTAACCTCTAATCTTTCTGTACAGCTTTCTGTCTAATGGTTTTATTCCAAATATTTTGTATGCATACTTGTAGCACTGATAAAACTTATATTTGGCTATTAATTTGAGTTGAAGTTCACTTATTATCGAGAAACTGTCTAGTATAGCTCCAGGAAATCGACGGAAAAACTCATTAATCGCGCGATATATCTTCTCACCTCTCCAGAAACTGGTTCAAGTAGCTTTATAATTGAGTTTCTTAATTAATTGAATTTGCCTTAAAGATAAGCCATACTTAGAATACAAGATATAGGCATTTACTTTTGATAGCTTATCAAGTGAGCGAATATATCTTTGAAAAGACCTAATACTAAAACCACTAACACTAACTTTATCATAGATCCACTTTTCACATGCTGCAATAAGTGCCTTAAC
>CAZCCB010000019.1:790-19136 GCA_964497155.1 uncultured Nitrososphaerota archaeon
GCCTTAACATTTAATGGCTGAAATTCAGGTAAATCAATTAAACCCTTAACCAACAATTTTACCTTCTCATCTCTAATACTCTGAATTTCTTCAATAAGCTTTGAATGCCTCTTCTTAATCCTAAACTTAGAAGCACTAGCAGATAATACATCAGCTGGATGCAATCTTGGTGGTTCAACTTCAGCAAGTTTACATGCAAGCAAAAACTTCTCCTTAGCAACCTCATAGGATAAACCAGTAATCAGCAAATAGTTCTTGAATAATTCATTTAGGCTCCTAGCCTTAACATCCAAAAGTAAACTTCTATATTGAGGCTCAATTTCCAAAAGCTTAGACTTAACAAGCTTAACAACATAATTTGTTTCACCACGAGTAATATGTTCAATCCTAAGAGTTCTACGCCACTCCCTACGAAGCCTCCTCTTTAATTGAGGATCAATTCTACCCTTATAGTCGTCTAGGAAGGCTATGTTATGATAGTCATCGTAGGCTAGTCTTGAATCATCAGAGTTAGACTTCTCAAGTCAAGTGAAGTAAAGGAATACCTGTCGAGGATCGATCCAGGAGGAATGGAGAAGTTGAGGGAGGAAGGTCGAAACCCCTTAGTTCTGAAACAAAGCTACAGGCTACTGATTCTACCCAGCTTCATGCAGTTCGTGAGGAGATCGCTCACGGACATACATATACCCACTGCACTACCCAAAGCACGTCTACGAGAAGTACGAAATTTTGAGGAGGAAGACAGCTAGAGAAGCACCGAGTAAAGTTGAGGAGATCCTCAAGAAAACTGGGGAAGAAGCTTTAAGGGAGAAAAAGCACAAGGAACCCAAGATCAACGGTCTACAGGTACCTGAAGCAGGTCATGCAGCAGCTTAAGATCGATCACCAGTGAAGTGCGTGGTAAGCTTTTACCTGCAACCTGCCTCATACTGGTTGATGGTGGTCTGATTGTAAATAGGGTTGATGGAAATGATTTCACAATCGGATTTATTTGAAATCTTCACTTAGAACTTGAGGCGTAGATTACTCAATTACCTCTCAAAGCGAATAAGCTACAGGAAACTCGGTATTAGCTCAAGTTACCTATACATGCCCAGAATTGGGCAGAGGAGGATTTCTAACAGAGTTCTCGAGAAGTTATTGCGGGAGATAAGCGCATACGAGCTATTTTCGTTGGTGTGGTGGGCGGGCTGGGATTTGAACCCAGGACCTCCGCCGTGTAAGGGCGGCATCCTAGTCCAGCTAGACCACCCGCCCTCTAAATTTTAGTTACTAATTATATTAAATATTAAGTTTTCTTAGCTTTAGCTAATTCTTCTTCAAGTATTTTCACTCGTTTTTCTAGGAAATCTATTATTGGTTTATTATTATATGGTTGAAGAGGTTGCCCGCATTGGGGGCATTTAAATTCGAGTTCTACTGCATCTTCAAAGGTTACTCTAATTCCATCATTTGGACAATAGAAGAACATGTGTTTACGTTCGAAATCTAATCTTATTTTAAGCTTTTCTAATACAAGTTGCTTTTTTAGATTCACTAGAGATTCTATATTCTCTCTATTTAGTCTCCATAAATATACGAACCATCCTGTCGATCTATCTCTAATTCTTCTATATGAAACTAATTGATTATCGAATAGGGTGTATAGAACTTTTCTTACATTATTTATTTTTATCCCTGTTTTTTCTGCTATTTGCTCATCTGTCAGCTCGAAATGATTTGCAAGAACCAAGGCTACAGCTACGCCGTCTTCACCTGCAATTTCCTGGATTACTGCTATAAAGCTTTCATCTATTTCGAACTCTTCGTAATATTCATACATTTAGATTTGTCCTCTCCATGTTTAATAATTGATATTTATAAATTTAAGTTCTTTGACCTATTTTAATAACTTTCTTACCTCTAGAACTTGGAATAATTTTTATTTTTGAATTTTTAAACTGAGCCTTAAAAACCCATCCATTAGTTAGTTTTTCCAAAAAAATTGCAAGTGCAGCTACTTCTGAATGTGGTTGATTTCCAATTGCAACATTCCAATCTGCAAGCAAGTAGTATTGTTTTGGCACTTTTTCAGCCCCTACAATTATGAGCTTATCTTTAGGGGAGCTTTTAATATCATTAATGACATCTGGTAAATTTAATCCATACATAGTTAAGTGTATTATTTCACCATTTCTCCTCTTCCATTCCTTAATTAATGAAATTGGATTGATGCCTATCTCAACTTCGAATGGCCCGCCCCATAGTTGAGTTACCTTCATTAATGAAAGTTTAACCTTCTCATCAGCTGAATCAATATATATTCCATTAGCTCCGAAAGCTCTTGCAACTAATCCTACATGTGTAGTTATTCTTTTATCTCTCTTTGGTCTATGACCTATTCTTAGCACGTAAATCTGGTATGACCATGGTTTATGCTTCATCATGACAACATTTTAATTTCACTTATATATTGAATTTACTGAGTATGAAAGCAGTTCTAGTTGAGTGTATAATTGGTAAAAATAAACCTAAAATAGAAGAGCTTAAGGAATTAGCTAGAAGTAGAGGTTATGAGATAGCTGGATTAATTATTCAGAAGAGGAGTAAACCTGATCCAGCATACTATATTGGAAGAGGGAAAGTTAGAGAGTTGAAAGAATTAGTTGAGAAGACTGGTGCTGATACTGTAATTTTCGCTAATACATTAAAGGCCAGTCAAGCATTTAGAATTAGGAGAGAAATTGGATGGCATGTTAATGTTATTGATAGGAATTTATTAATATTAGAGATATTTGAGAGTAGAGCTAGGACTGCTGAAGCTAAATTGCAAATAGAATTAGCTAGGCTATATTATATGCTTCCCTGGACAAGGGAATATATTAGGTTTAGAAATCTTTATGGCGAACAAGTTGGTTGGGGTGCCCTTGGAGAATATCTACATAAGGTTTATGAAAGACATGTTAGAAATAGAATTGCAGCTCTTGAACGTAAATTAGAAAAGGTTAGATTTAGGAATAAAATGCTAATTGTTAAACGTCATGAATTAGGTTTTCCAATTGTAATTTTAACTGGATACACCCAAGCTGGGAAAACTGAATTATTTAATAAGTTAACGAAGGAATTTAAACCCACAGGTTTAGGTCCATTTACAACTCTATCAACTTGTGGAAGGAGAGTTAAAATTAAGAGTAATAGGAGCTTTATTCTAGTTGATTCGATAGGTTTTATTGAAGATATGCATCCTTTAATTTTAGATGCTTTTTATGCTACTTTACATGAATTATCATTAGCTGATTTAGTGATATTGATTATTGATGCTAGTGATGAGGAAAAGGAATTAATTAGGAAAATTAGATCTTCAGATGAAATTTTGACTAAAGTTGCACCTGCAACTCCAATTATAGTTTGTCTTAATAAAATAGATTTAATTAATGGGGAAAGAATTGAAAGAGCTAAGAAAATTGCAAGAGAAATTTTTCCCTATTATCCAATAATTGCCATAAGTGCTAAGAAGGAAATTAATTTGGATAAGTTATTATCTGAAATAGAAAGGAATATTGACTGGGAAATTACTTCTTAGCTCGCTTCTTAAATTTAATTTCAGCAATATCTCCAAGTGTTAATTCAAAATTTTTATATGATTGCTTAGGCGGTGTAATATGTATAGTTGGCTCCAGCAATTTTATCCTTAATACTGATTCAAGTTTTCTAGCTAGTGATATTGGTGGAATCATTGCTCCAGATTCAATTCTACGTATAACGGAAACCTTCTCCTTTACTCTTTCAGCTAAAATTTCCTTTGTCCAGCCTAAAGCTTCTCTAGCAGCTCTTATTCTTTCAGCATAGTCTTCCACTATTTCAACATCTTCATCCATTAATCTAGATCTAGAAGATTTAGTTTTAGGGGGAGGGGTTACATATCCCATTCTTCTTCTAGATTTAGATTGAGAATAGATGGGTGTTCCATATTTTGCACATTCACTACATACAGTTAATATGGCTCCCATAATCATTATTCTAAAACCCTTACCTCTAATCGGTTTACCACATAATTCACAATTCAAATGTATGCACCAGCTAGATATATTACTTTGAACATTTATACAGTTTACGTTCATGGTAGAAATTTTAATTATAAGCGGTATATGAAGATATAAGTGGAGTTTAAAGGGGGAGAGGGCTAGTATCTTGCCAGCGAATAATAATGCTGATGAAATAACCTATATTGAAAAAGAAGGAGGCTATATGAGATATTTAAAGAAAAGACTTCGCAGTTTAGAAATTGAATATCAAGTATTAAGTGAAGAGAAAGAAAGATTAATTCAGGAAATTAAAATATTAAGAGAAGAAATTAGAAAATTGAGATCTCCCCCTCTAATCGAAGCTTATGTGATTGAAATTTTGGGTGATGATAGGGTTGTAGTTAAAAGTTCTACAGGTCCCAACTTGATAGTTTATGTATCCAATTTTATAGATAAGAGCATGTTAAGACCAAATATTAGAGTTGCATTGAATCAGCGAACATCGACTATTGTTGAAGTACTACCTCAAATTGAAGATCCATATATTAGATGTATGGAAGTTATTGAACGGCCGAACATAACATATGATGATATTGGTGGATTAGAAGAGCAGATTAAAGAGATAAGAGAGGCAGTTGAATTACCATTACTCGAACCAGAATTATTTGAAGAAGTTGGAATTGATCCTCCAAAGGGAGTTTTACTTTATGGGCCTCCAGGATGCGGGAAAACAATGCTTGCTAAAGCAGTTGCACATGAAACTAAAGCTACATTCATAAAGGTGGTTGGTTCAGAACTTGTTAGAAAATATATTGGTGAAGGCGCAAGATTAGTTAGGGAACTTTTCTCATTTGCTAGGAGAAAAGCTCCGAGCATAGTTTTTATTGATGAAATTGATGCCATTGGTGGTAGACGCTTAGATACTTCAACTGGAGGGGAACGTGAGGTTCAAAGAACTATGGCGCAATTATTGAGTGAACTTGATGGATTTAATCCTAGAGGAAATATTAAGATTATAGCGGCAACCAATAGAATAGATATCATAGATCCAGCACTTCTCAGGCCAGGTAGATTTGATCGATTAATTGAGATTCCACTTCCAGATGAGAGAGGTAGATATGAAATATTTAGGATACATACTAGAAGAATGAATTTAGCTGATGATGTATCCTTATCAGAGCTAGCAAAGATAACTGAGGGAGCTAGTGGTGCTGATATTAAAGCTATATGTACTGAAGCTGGAATGAATGCTATTAGGGAAAGGAGAAAGAGAGTTGTTATGGAAGATTTCATTAAAGCTGTCGACAAGGTATTGAAAAGTAAGAAAAAGAAGTCATCATTAACAGTGTATTTATAAGCGTGAGAAAATGGTATCAAATGACTTGTATAGAATAAGAAAAATTGCTGAATATCAATTTGGAATAGGAATAGGTAATATACTTTTTCCAGATGGAGTTATAATTGAAAAATCAAAGAGAACTGGAAGAATTCGTAGAGTATATTATAATGGGAAGCTTATAGCAACAATAAGAGCAAATGATGGACATTTAGCTCTATCAATTGAAGGTGCAAGGAGGATCCACATGGGAACCAAAAAACCAAAATTAAGGGTAATTGTCAAAAGTGAAATTGCAGAATTCATTAAAAAGGGAAGAAACGTATTTGCAAAACATGTAATAGATGCTGATCCAAATATAAGAGCGGGAGAAGAAGTAATAGTAGTAGATGAAAATGATAATTTATTAGCAGTTGGCAAAGCAACACTTAGCGGTGAAGAAATGATAGCATTTAAAACTGGAATAGCTGTGAAAGTTAGATATGGAATAGGCGGTGAATAAATGAGAAGAATGTCACCGAGAGAAATGAGAAGATTGTTAAAGAAATTTGGAATGCAACTTGAGGAAATATCGGATGTTGAAGAAGTATTGATTATTAGAAAAAATGAAATTTTAAAGATAATTAATCCGACAGTTTCAGCCATGAAAATTGGTGGTCAAACAATATTCCAAATTATTGGGGAAGTAACATCTGCTCCAAAAGAGAAAGTCGAAGAGAAAATCGAGATTCCTGAAGAAGATATTCAATTAGTTGCTGCACAAGCTGGAGTTAGCTTAGAGGAAGCTAGAAAGGCATTAATAGAAGCTGAGGGAGACTTAGCTAAGGCTATATTATCATTAACATCAGCTAGAAAATAATTTAAACAGCTCTAGCCCTCATTTCAAGTTTCTTTTTAATCCTTTTAACCCTAAATATATCTTCTCTTTCCCTTTCAGCTAAGTATAATTCAATATATTTTATTGCTTCCTCGATTTTAGGTATAACTATTGACTCTAAAGCATTAACTCTACGTCTAACCTTTCTAACTTCCTCCGCTAATCTAATTAAGGTTGCACTTGCCTCGGCTAATTTAACTACTCTACTTAGTGCAGCATTAAACTTTTCAATTGCAACATCAAGTTGCGAACATGTGTCAATTAAGCTGTACGGTTTTTCTGTAGGCTTAAAAACTGCTGAGAAAACTGGTATAAGAACTCCCATAACATTCCTAGTTTTCATATCAACTTCAACGGCCTCAGGAATACCTAATGCAATTCTCTCAAGTTTAAGAGAGCCTAACTCCATTTCAGCACTACTTAAAGCTATAAAAGCTTCTCTAAGAGCTTTAATTACCTCTTCCCTTACAGCCTTATAGTTCTGAACCGCAGCGAAGAACTCCATTACTAATGCATCTTGTTTTTCATGTAATAGTTCTAAACCTCTTTTAGCTAGCTTTAATCTTCGCCTTAAAGCTAATAGTTCCATTCGCGTAGGTTTGATTTCAATTCCCGCCATAGTATCCCGCCATAACTAGTAGATTCACTTATATTTAAAACAATTATGTAACCTAGCAATTACTAGATGCCTAAATATGCTCTTTTAACTTCTTCATCCTCTAATAACTCTTCTCCAGTACCAGTTTTCACTATTCTTCCAGTTTCGATTATATATGCTCGATCACACAGTTTAAGTGCTTGATAAACGTTTTGCTCCACTAATAATACCGTATATCCCCCATCTTTCAATTTAGATACAAAACTTAAGACTTCAACTACAAGCTTAGGAGCTAATCCAAAGCTTGGTTCATCGAGCATTAATAGTGTTGGTCTAAGAATTAATCCTCTAGCTATTGCTAACATTTGTTGTTCTCCTCCACTTAACGTTCCTGCAAGCTGATTCCTTCTCTCCTTAAGTATAGGGAATAATTGATAAACAATCTCAAGGGTATCATGAAATTTTTCTCTTGCCCTCTTAGTATACGCTGCTGCTTTCAAGTTCTCATAAACAGTTAGCCTAGGAAAGAGCTGCCTACCTTCAGGAATGTGAGCTAGACCCATTTCAACTCTTTTATGTGGTTCGAGATAAGTAACATCCTTACCCATAAAGAAGATAGATCCTTCCTTAGGTTTTAATAATCCAGATATTGTTTTTAATGTTGTCGTTTTACCAGCTCCATTAGCTCCAAGCAATGCAACAACTTCTCCACATTTTACATTGAATGAAATATTCCATAATACCTGAACATCACCATAACATACGCTTAAATCTTTAACATCCAATATAGTGCTCATAATTCAAACCTCGCCCCCAAATATGCTTCAATAACTTTTGGATCATTAGCAACTTTTCTTGGAGGACCTTCAGCAATCTTCTCTCCATGATGTAACACTATTATCCTCTCAGAAATACCCATTACAACTCTCATTACATGTTCAACAATTAACAATGTACAACCAGATTTATTAATTTCCCTCAATAAGCTTAATACTTCATCAACTTCAGTAGGAGTTAATCCTGCTGCAACTTCATCTAGTAAGAGTAATTTCGGTTCTAATGCTAATGCTCTCGAAAGTTCTAATCTCTTTTTTTCAGCAACATTTAATGACCCAGCTTTCATAAATCTTTTATCATATAATCCAGTAAACTTTAATATTCTTAATGCTCTCTTCATAGCCTCCTCCAAACCTTCATGATGAAGGAATGAGCTTATGACAACATTTTCCAAGACGGTTAATCCGGGAAGAGGTTTGACTATTTGAAATGTTCTTCCAATACCCATTTTAGCTATATGATATGGAGGTTTTCCAGTAATATCTTTACCTTCAAAATATATTTTACCAGATTCAGGTTTATAATATCCAGTTATAACATTGAACATTGTCGTTTTACCAGCACCATTAGGACCAATTAATCCAACAATTTCCCCCTCATGTATTTCAAAGGACACATTATTTAATGCAACTAAGCCTCCAAACCGTTTAGTAACATTTTTAACTTTTAGAATAGGACTGGTCAAATTATTTCATCCTCCTTCAATTTTGATGGATTGAAGAGTGTTAATTCTCTTTTAATTAAACCTTTCTTTTCTAACCATCCAACAACTCCTTCAGGCATTGATAAGGTTATTATTGCAAGAATTATTCCAAGTACAAATACATGTAAACCATAATATCTTGGGAATCTAACAACAATTTGAGCTCTGACATATTCAGTTATTGGCATGAAAATGAAAGCCCCAACAATGGGACCTATAAAGGTATATATGCCTCCAAGAATACCTGCAACTGCTATGTAAACTGAAATTGTTATTAAATCGAAGACTGCGAATGGATCTATGAATCTATATCTTACAGTATATAATCCACCTCCAATCCCTGTGAAAAAGGCGCTTACCAGCATTGCAATCATTTTATATTTAAAGGGATTTATTCCCATACTCATGGCAGCATATTCATCCTCCCTTATTGCTTGAAGATAGAAACCTGTCTTACTATTAATGATTAAGTATAGCGCTATTATTTCTATGCCCAGTATACCTAGTGCTATGTAGATATAAATGTACGGGCCAGCATATTGAAGATAATATAGAGCTAATTCTGATGGAACAATTGGAGGTTGAAGTCCAGCTGCACCTCCAACCCATTTCCATGAAATAAATACTAGCTTAAAAATTTCGGAAGCAGCTATAGTTGCAAGAGTAAACCAGTGACTTCTAAGTCTAAATAATGGAAATCCTAAGGCTAATCCCGTTAGCGCTGCGATTATTCCTCCAATGAACATTCCAATCCATGGAGTTACTCCATAATATAACATGAGAATCATAGTTGTATAAGCTCCCACTCCAAAGAAAATTGCATGACCAAAACTTATTTGACCAGTATAACCTGCTAAAATATTCCAAGCCATTGCAAGAATAGAATAGAGCAAACATAATAATAGAGTGTTAGCTGGGAAAGGTAAATCTAAGCGCCAAAAAATAATTGGAAGAATCAATAGAGTAAGCGATATTAAAGATATAATTATTCCTCTTGTACCATATAATTGCCTTCTAATTAAATCAATTATTTCTGAAATTTTTAAGCTCATAATTACAACCCCAGTTTAGCTCCAAATAACCCAGTCGGCCTTATTAAAACCATTATTATGAAAAGTCCGAAAGCAACAACATCCTTTAATGTTGGAGGTATGAAAAGTGCGCTTACACATTCAGCTACTCCAATGATTATTCCGCTTATATATGCTCCGAAAACACTTCCAAATCCACCAAAAACTACTATTATGAAAGCAATTAAGCAGAAGAAAGCGCCCATTTCAGGATAAATTGGATAAAATGTTGAAAGGAGCGAGCCGCCAACTGCAGAGATCCCAACTCCCAATCCGAAGGCAAGGTAATACATTTTATTAACATCTATCCCCAATAATTCTGCTGCAATTCTATTTTGAGAAACAGCTCTTAATGCTATTCCAATATAGGTTTTAGTTAGGAAAAAGTATAAAGCTGTAGTAACGATGATTGAAGCTACAAATGCAATACCCCTGGTTAATGGAAAGGATATCGCTCCATAACGTAAAATTATTCCAGTATATCCTGTAGATACTCTCCTAGTAAAGGGGCCGAAGAAAACTTCAGCACCATACCTAATAATTAGGAGGAGAGCAAAGGTTGCAGTTATTTGACTTACAAGTGGAGCATGAAGAATTTTTTCAATTATAAATTTTTGAGTTAAAACTCCCAGTATAAAAACTATTGAAAATGATATTGGAATACTAATAAGAGGATCTATCCCAGCTAAAGCTAATAGCCAATAGGTTATAAAAGCACCTAGCATCATGAAATCTCCTTGAGCAAAATTAATTACATCCATTACACCCCATATGAGAGCTAAGCCCATTGCTATTAAAGAATATATGCTTCCTATCAAAACACCATTAATTATGGCATTTATTAAATCAATTAAACTAACAGTCATTAACTCCACCTCACGTTCATATTACTTAACTGTTCGGTCATACTGTCAGCATGAAACAGGCTCATAAATAATTCTAAAGAATTAATAAAAAAAGTTTATGAAATTTAGCTCCCTCTTTCAGCCCATGTTGGCATTGGGAATACTACATCTACGGTTGCTAGATCAGGTGGATATACCGTATGATATTTACCGTCTTGAGGCATCATTTGTACAATTATGCCTTTACCGAGAATATTTTGACCTTTAGCATCAAATTTAATTCCATCCCAAGGCATAATTATTTCATCTGCAGAAAGCTCTAATGTTGCAAGTGCATCTCTTATTGCTTTTCTAAATTCTTCAAGATTTGTCGGACTGGCTTTCTTAGCTGCTTTTTCAATTGCATAATATAGTACCCATACTCCAGTGTAGTCTCTAGCGGAATTTCCGTTTAAATCGACTCCGAATTTAGATTTGTATTTATCATTAACTTCTTTTAACTTTGGCATTTTTTCGAATAAGTCCCAATTAAATACTTCTCTTGAGAATATGTAGAAACCTAATTCACCTACTTGCTGTACATAGCTTGGATTAATAAAGCCTGCATCCATAGCTAGAATTGCTTTGGGGTTAAAGTCTCTTGCTTTACATGTTTGAACGAAGAGTATTGCATCTGAAACGTAGCAGGCTGCTAAAACTAAGTCTGGATTTGCAGCTTTAAGTGCATCAACTTCACTGTCCAATGAAGTAACTGTTGCTGCATGATAACTTATAACTTTAACTATTTCGAATCCAGCTTCAGAAAAATGCTTTTGCCATGCTTCAGCGCATTTAGCTCCCCATTCGGTATCTTCATGTATTATTGCTATTCTCTTAATTTGATCACCAAACTTTTCATTTAACCACTTAACGAATTCAACGTGTTGCGCAGCAAACATTTCATCATGAGGAGTTGTTCTAAAGAACCATTTATAGCCTCTCTCAGTTAATGCTGGAGATGTTGAATCTGGATTTAAGCATGGTACTTTATATCGTTCACATACTTCACTTACTGTTTTTGTAACTGCACTTTGGTAAGCACCCAAAATTGCAACAACTTTTTCTTCGGTTATTAATCTCTCAGCTTCAGCTGCTCCAGTTTCAGGTTTTCCAGCACTGTCCCCATAAACTACTACTAGTTTAGCTCCACCTAAACTTTTAATTCCACCTGCAGCATTAATTTGTTCAATTGCAAACTCTATACCTCTCTTTAAGTCTGCCCCCGTTTCAGCTAATTTACCAGATAGGGGGAGAACTACACCAATTTTAATTTCTTTTACTTCAACTGGCTTTGGCATTGTAACAAAGTATATGGCAATACCAATTATGATTATTGCAATTATTGCAGCAACTATGAGAACAATATTTCGACTAACACCTCTACTCATAAAAATCACTCCGTTACTTAAGAAAACTAGTGTTGGATAATGTATATTAAATTTATCATTAGTAAGTAAGAAATATGAAAACAACTCTATTGGTATTATGTAAACGCTATTTAAAGGAAAAGTAAAATAAAAGGAGTATTAAACGGAAATAGCAGAATTATAGGTATTTTCGCATATCCTCTGGAGTTGCATGTGGTAGGGTTATATCTTTCATTGTTATTAATCCTGGCGATGCTTTAATAACTTTAGGTATCATGTTAACAACCATTCCTACAGTTCCCCAATCGCCATGAACACAAGGTGATATTTTCTGTCTGATTGTTGGGGTTCCCTCAATTAATATTGAATCATACTCTTCTGGAGCACCAACATATGCCTTAAAGTTCAGTATAATAACTTCTTTTCCATCCATTATTCCCCTTGCAATTTGCATTAATCCTGCTACTTGACCTGGCTTTACATCAACATAATCAGTTTTAACAGGTTTTTCAGCAATTACTGGTTGAACAGGTTCAACCTCTATTTTATCTAAATTCCATTTAAGTGCACTAGCAATCAGAGCTATACTTTGTTCTAATCCAACATGTCCAGTTATCTCTTTATTTTCAATTTTCTTCTTAAATTCTTCAATTGTTAGTCCAGCTCCAATTTTCTTTTGGAAAGGTCCTCTTCTTATGGATGCATTTATTACTCTGCTTATAGTTATCTTATCGACCTTAACACATGGAGAGGTTAAGATTATTGCAAGTGTATCCATCAAGAAACCCGGATTAATACCTGTTCCGAGAATAGTGCATCCATGTCTCTTAGCTGCTTCATCTAGCTCTTTAGCCTTTTTAATATCGACTATATGCGGATAAGATAGTTCTTCACATGTTGATACTATATTAACGCCATGCTTGATTATCCCCATTAATTGATCATAGACTTTCTCTATATATGATTGAGTCATATGAACTACTACGTGAGGCTTAGTTTCTGAAAGTACCTTGTCGACATCATTAGATATTATTACACCTAATTTTCTATCGAGACCTAGTATTTCGCCTAAATCTTTTCCTACTTTATTTGGATCTACATCAATTGCACCAACAATTTCAATACCCTCTTTTTCTAGAAGTGTTTTAGCAACCATTCTTCCGATTGCACCGACACCATAGATTACGACTTTAATCTTCTCAAGAGCCAATAACTTCACCTCACCGCTTTACCAGTATTAGGATTGTATTTTAAAAGTATAGCGAAATAATTGATTTTAATGGCGGGCCCGGTGGGATTCGAACCCACGACCAACGGCTTAGGAGGCCGCCGCTCTATCCAGGCTGAGCTACGGGCCCAATATTTCTTAGTTCTAATCTAATTATTTAGTACGTGACAGTGTTTAATTAAACTTATTATCATTTTGTTTTTGATTTTAACCATTCGATAAGTTCATTAATTGAATTGAAAATTAGCGGTTCAGGTTGTTTTTTAATTTTAACTTCAATATGCTCGATTTCAAGTGAATTTAAGATTTCATGTGGAGCTTTGCTTCCAAAAGCTTTCGACCATTCTATTACTTCAAAATTTTTGTCTCTAGCTCTTATCAAACCGTTAAATGATAGTATATATTTGAAATTTTTAAAGAAGAAGAATGCCCTTGCTCTTAATGATCTTAATTTCTGTAGAATTTCCATTAAATTTTCATGAGTAATCCTCATTGCTTTCAGCCCTTTTAATTTTATCTTTAATTATATTAATAGCCTCTTCTAGAGCAACCTTATATTGTTTATTAAGCTCCAGATCTTTTAAAGAGATTTTTTCCTCAGCTATTTCCTTAGGACCAATTATTATTGCAAATGTGAAATTTTGAGAATTAGCATATGATAATGCTCTTTTTAAGCTTCTGCCCATAACTTCTAATTCTACTGGAATGTCTTCTTCCCTTAGCCTATGAGCTATTTCAATAGCTTTAAGTTTCATATCATTACTTGTAGGGATAATAAATGCTTTTATTTCCTTTTTAAATTTAAATGGTATATCTAATTCGGTCATAGCTAAAACTATTCTATCTAATCCTGGTGAAAATCCAACTGCTGGTATTGATTCCCCTCCAAATAATTCTATTAATTTATCATATCTTCCTCCACCGCCTAATGCTACCTTAAAGTTTGAAGCAAATATTTCAAAAATCATTCCAGTATAATATTCCAATCCTCTTGCAAAACTGAAGTCTAATAATATATTGTTTATTTTACAGGCTTTTAGGCAATCAATTATTTCAGATAGATTTTGAAGTTGAATTTTAGCTTCATTGTAATCTTTTAATAATGATTTTGCATTAACTAATAGTCCATCAATATTTTTGCCCTTTAATTTGAATAGTTCAGTTATTATGTTAATGCATTTACCTGAAACACCTAGCTTACTTAAAAATTCTAAGGCATCCTGTAGTTTACCCTTATCCATCAAGCCGAAAGCTATATTTTGTTCACTTTCATTTATCCCTTCAGCTTGCAAAAAAGCTCTCATTACACCTACATGACCTATCTTTAAATAATAATCTTTGAAGCCCAATTTCTTCATGAGAAAATCTGCTATTTCTAAAATTTCTGCATCAGCTTCGGGGGCTTTAGATCCTATTAACTCAAATCCTCCTTGCCAGAATTCACGATAACGGGCATATTGTGGTTCATCATATCTAAAGCAATTAGCAATATAACCTAATCTTATTGGCTTAGCGTATCCTCTTAAATTGTTAATATAGAAACGTGCTATTGGGGCTGTCATTTCAGGTCTAAGGGCAACTTTACGGCCTGCTAAATCCTTAAAAACATACATTCTCTGTCTTATTTCTTCACCTGATTTAGCTGCTAAGAGATCAAATGATTCAAGCGTGGGAGTCATGACCTCTTTATATCCAAAGAGTTTAAACAATTCTCTTATAACATTTTTTACATAATTTAATTTCGCCATATCCTTAGGCAGATAATCTCTCATACCTCTCAATCTTCTAAACTTGGTCAATATTCACACCACCAATAAGTGAGCTTAAACTTTAAACCTCCTAGGAAAACAGCTAGCATAGCTAGGAACATATAGATTAATGTTCTTCTTTTAACATTCTTAGCATTTTCCGCGGTTGGATTAATAGTTAATTGAATTGAATCAACTAGAAAACCAAGTGATGAAAGGATGTAAAGTGGAAGGTATGGCCAAGATACTATTCTAAAGATTATTGGAAATAAACCTACAATAACTGCTAATAAATAGAATATTAGGGTTAAGAGACTAGCTATACGTAAGCCATATAGAATTGCTATTGTTTTTATTCCTTTTACGGTATCCCCATTAACATCAACCATACCCTTAGCAACTTCCCTACCAGTGTTAGCTAAAAAGGCTGCTAAAGAGAATATTTGAAGTAAAAAGGATCCTCTAGCTTTAACTGCTAATGATCCATAAAGGAAGGGAAGAGCTACGCAGAAGCTTACCATGAAGTTTCCTAATAATCCATATTTCTTACCCTTAAAGCTATATAATACTGAAACAATTATAGCTATTAAGGCTAGAATAAAGCATTCAAGATTAATTAATAGTGATGAAATAATACCCACTATTGAGAAGAGAAGAGTGCAGATAATGGCTTGAGTTTTGCTTACGAGACCGCTAGGTAGTGGTCTCCATGGAGCATTAATTAAATCTATATCATAGTCGAAATAATCATTTATAGCCATTGAAGCAGCAGTAAGTGAAAATGCCGTTAAAAAACCAAGTATCAGAATATTAATTTGAGGAAATCCTTGGGAGGCAATTATCATGCTAATAATTACGGCAAAACCCATCATTAAACAGTTAATGGGTCTAATTAACTTCATTAAACCTTTAATGCTAATCATAAAATTCACCTATAATCTTACACATGTAACATCATAATATGTTACTTCACCTTGACGATCAACAATTGCTAATATAAGCTCCTTTCTAGTACTTCTAGCTTCCTTAACCATTTCAGATAATTCTGATAACTCAATAGGTTTACCTTCAACAATTCCATAAACCAAATACTTTGCTGGTTCCTTGCCAATTTCAGCACCTCTTCTATAAACTCTAAATGAAATTTTAGTTCCAAATCCAGGCTTTACAATATAACCTCTCTTCCTTAAATCAGAATATATTAGATATTTAATCCAAATATTATGATCGATTTTTAAGAAAAAATTTAATAATGAAGAGAAATTTAATTCTTCATTGCAATCATTAAAAACCTTCAATTTCCCACGATTAACTAAATATAGAGCCTCAAAAGCAGATAATTCTAAAATGCCATTTCTAAATTCACCATAATAACCATAATTCCATAATTTTATAGCATCAACTCCCTCAACAATAACTTTAGTTTCTTTAAGCTTACCTTTAAATATATCCTGCGACATGCTCCCTCCAGATTACTTAATATTGGTTATTTATATATTAATTGTAATTATAATGTAAGATGTATGGCTATAAACGTTCTCATAGAATTCCTAAGGAGTGCTGAAAAAATTGTGATAATGGGAATTGGAAATGAATTGAGAAGAGATGATGCTTTGGGAGTCATTATTGCCAGAGAATTGAAGAGGAAATTAAAGGGAATTAAAAATGTGTTAGTAATTGATTGCGGTGAAGTGCCTGAAAATTTTTTGGGGGTAATTGAGAGATTTAAACCAACTCATGTAATAATTATTGATGCTATAGAAATTGGAGCTGAGCCAGGAACCTTAGGTATAATTAGTGGAGATCAAGTTATGCATTATCCGACGATTTCAACGCATAGAATATCGCCTCATATTCTAATAAGTTATATTGAAGAAATAGTAGGAGCAAAGACCATAATAATTGGAATACAGCCCGAAAATATAGATTTTGGAGAGGGATTAACTGAGAGAGTCATGTTATCAGTTAAAGAAATAACGAAAATGCTAGCTAATTTAATTATGAGGTGTATTAATGTTTCCCAAAACAATTGAATGGATGGATGGAGTTGTAAAACTAATAGATCAAACAAAGCTGCCTAGTAAACTCGAGTTTATAGAATGTAGGACTGTGGAACGAATTGCTAAAGCAATAAAGAATATGGAGGTAAGAGGGGCACCAGCTATTGGTGCTGCAGCCGCATTTGCATTAGCATTGGCAGCACATCATAGCAAATCTCTCTCAATTAACGATTTAATTCTTGAAATTAAGAGAGCAGCTGAAATAATTAGGGAAACGAGGCCAACAGCAAGAAATCTTTTCTGGGCAATTGAAAGAATTTTAAGAAAAATAGAAGGATTTAGTGGGGAAATTAATGAATTAAGGAATTTAGTTATAAATGAGGCATTGAAAATTGCTGATGAAGATGTTAAATCAAACCTCTCAATTGGGGAGTATGGAGCACAATTAATTGAAGATGGAGATGTAATATTAACTTACTGTAATGCAGGCTCTCTGGCAACCGTATATTATGGTACAGCTCTAGGCGTAATAAGATCAGCTTGGAAACAAGGGAAGAAAATTAAGGTTATTGCAGCTGAAACGAGACCTAAACTCCAAGGAGCTAGACTAACATGTTTCGAATTAATGTATGAGGGAATACCAGTAACACTAGTAACTGATAACTCAATAGGGCTACTAATGCAGAAAGGATTAATAAGTAAAGTGATTGTTGGAGCTGACAGGATATTAAGAGATGGAACCGTTTATAATAAAATTGGCACATACATGGTAGCTGTATTAGCTAATAGACATAACATTCCATTCTATGTTGCTGCACCAAAATCTACTTTCGATTTAACTTCAACAAGAGAGCAAATAATTATAGAGGAAAGAGAAAAAGAGGAAGTAACTGAAATTTGTGGATGTAAAATAGCTCCAGAAGGAGTAAATGTTATTAATTACGCTTTTGATATGACTCCTCCAGAATTAGTAAGTGCCATAATAACTGAACTTGGAATAATCTATCCGCCATATGAGGAAAATATTAGAAAAATTTTAGGAACCTAATTTATCCTCAATTAACTTTTTAAATCTGAGAGCATCATCAGCCATGTACACATTATTGAAAAGTACATAAACCTCAGCATATCCTAGGTTGAAAAGCTCCTTTACTTTATTTAATAAAGCCATTAGGTCATCATCAGTATACTTATACTTATAGTTAACTTCACCCTTACCTATTCCATGCAATCTAATATAACAAGTAGAATGGCTTGATACTGGCATTCTCTTAAAAACATCAACTACATGAATTAAATCTAATGAATCACACAACTTCTTAACAATATCCAAATAATTATTCCATGTACCCCTAGGCTCCCAAGCCAAAGAAATTCCATTCCTACTTATACTTGAAAAGAAGTTTTTAACATTTTCAACATTTTCGTTTGAGAAACCAAATGATGGAGGAGTTTGAAAAACACAAATTTTAGCTTTAAGAGCACGACAAATATTGAGAGTCTGCTCCCAAGCTCTAAAGTTTTCTTCAGTTGGACGAAGAAAGCCATACCTATCCTTCATATTAGGTTTAATCTTCAATTTAGCCCTCCTCCAAGTTGGACTTGTAGGTGGATGCGTTATAACCTGCCAAGCTTTTAATGTGAATTCAAAATTAGTTGGAGCAATACTTCTCCACTTCTCAGCAGTACTAATT
>CAZCCB010000020.1:0-18495 GCA_964497155.1 uncultured Nitrososphaerota archaeon
GTAATAATAATTGCTTTCTTATCAGTATTTATTCTTCAAATAACAGCTCAAATTGGATTAATTACTAGGAGAGGTTTAATTTCAAATATTAAGGAAAATTATGGTAATGTTTCAGCTTTACTGGTTTCTTCTTCAATAGCAATAACTAATCAAGCTTCAGTAACTGCTGAAATTGTAGGTGCTTCAGTTGCATTATCAATCATTACTGGTATTCAACCAGTTTTTTGGGCGCCAATACTTTCATTATTAGTTTGTCTATTCGCAATTAGAGATACGTTACCTATGGTTAGATATATTCTTACTGGAACTAGTTTCATTATATTATTCTGTTTACCAGCTGCAATTATTTCTAAGCCGCCTATCAACGAGGTTATCAGAGGATTTTTATCAATCAGGATTTTACGATCAAAAGATTATATTGTAACTTTAATGGCGATTATAGGAACATCAATAACAGCATATACTTTACTTTTTGAAGCTTCTGAAGCTGCTCAAAAGTCTGGTGATTTTAGCAAATTGGTTTCAGAATATATTGGGGCAATTATTGGTGCAATAATTATCAGTCTTGTCAATGTTGCTGTTTTAATAACCTGTGCTTCTCAATTATATCCGCGTGGAATTAGAGCTGAAACTATTGAGGAGATATTTAGTTCCCTCAAATCCTTGATTGGTGGAGAAATAATTTTACCATTGGTTATTGGAACGTTAGCTTCAGCTTTTCTTGCAGCTGCAGTCGTAGCTGTTTCTAATTTCAAATTATTAGACGAATTAATTGAGGATATAGCTGATTTGCTTAGAATTAGGGCTGCCATACTTTCAGGCTGGAAAATTATTCTAGCCTCCTTGACATTATTGGTTGCCCCATTTCTCTTAGCTTTAGGAATTTCTCCTTTAAAATTAATTATAGTTGCTTCAGCAATATCCTTCATTTTCACGCCTATACCTTTAATATACTTGTCCTTAGTTTTTAGTAAGATGCAATTTCCATATGATGTAAGAATTGGTTATATTAAGTTATGCTGTTGGATAGTAACTTTAATGTTATCTGGTTTCAGTTTTATAGGATTATTCTTCTCATTTTTCACTTAATTCGTTTATTATTCTGTGAACTTCAAGTATTGGAATAAATATTAATTGATTGCTAGGTTCAAGACCTAATGAAAGTGATAAATCTTCTTGAATTAATTGAACTAAACCAATACATAGGTTTAATTTTTTAATTGAGTTGCATTTCGTGATGATTAGAGTTGTTTTTATACGTCTATTTTCGGTAACTCTAATGATTAATTTTGCTGATATACTCTTTTCTTTTATTATTAATGATAATTGAGCAGGTCTAATTTTCTTTAATTTCTTAATTATTAAACTTAATTTTTCTCTGTAATGGTTATTTGTTACGAATTTGAAGAAATCTTCAATTATCTCTATTTCAGTGATATTTGATTCTTTTATCGTTAATGGTCTCATTTCTGCTTTTTCAATTAAAATTATTATGTTGAATAATCTTTTGAATCCTTTATTTACTGCTTTCTTTGCTAGTTTAATTATTTTCTTTAGTGCTTCAGCGATATTTTCCCCTTTTATTACTATTGGTTCTCTAATTTACTTCAACTCCTCCTACTTTAGCATTTCAGCTTCATGTTCTCTCAAGTATTTTGTTGATTGTTTTATATCTGCAAATAGTTTTCTAACTTCTTCCACATCTTCTGGTTGTACTTCATTTCTTCCATTTCTTTTAGCTAATATTTGTGATGGTGTTAGCATTTGAACTGCATATCTAAGAGATGTTTCTTCACCTATTTTCGTCAATAATTTTAATGCTTCCTCACTGATTTTTACTCCTTCTTCCTTTGCTCTTATTCTTAAAATTTCCATTATTTCTTCAGCATTATATTTTCTCGTAGTTATTATCATGAGTCTATCGAGTATATCCAGTGGTATTCCATGAGGGGATTCTATATCTGTTCCTCTAATTTTTGTTATTCCCCTATTCGTTGCAAGTATTATTATTGGTGCTAATTCACTCTCCATGGCTCTTCCTAGAAATGAGAATGCCTCTACGTCTAATGCTGATGCTTCATCTATGAACATTACTCCAGGTATTATTTCGGCTCTTCCATCATCAACCCATCTCTTAACGAGTTCATCAACCTCTTGTCTCACATCTGGTGGAATCTCCTTTTCCTCTCTTCCCCCGAATAGTAAGCTTAATAGTCCTCCAGAACTACTATGCATTCTAACATCTAGATCATGAAGAGTTATTGTGTATACAAATTCCTTATCCTTTAATACTGGGCCTTCAGGCATTGGTACTTTTGCTTCAGCTTCTATATCATATTTTGGTGCTTCCTCATATTCTATGCATCTACCAAGCTTTGTTACTCTTCCGCTTTCGGCATCAATCCATATTACATCTCCAATTCTAACTCCTTTGGCTATTATTTCATAGGCTGTCGATGGTCCAGCAGTTATAGTTTTTGCTTCCTTTTTAGTTTTCAATCTTATTTTAACGCTCTCTGGTACCTGTTGATATGGATTATAGGGATGTCTAGTCATTTTAACATCTAAATCTGTAACTACTCCCTCATAAACTCTTTTAAATTCATGAATTCTAACTCCAATAGCTTTTCTCATTGCTTGCATTAGAACTTCCGTTTTCTTTAATTCACTCGAATATATTTCTGATCCCGAAATTGCTATGAATGGTACATCTTCACCCAATTCCTTTGCTATTGCAACTGCAATGGCAGTTTTACCTGTTCCAGGTGGACCTGCAAGTAAAATTCCTCTCCCAGCCATTTTACCCTGCTTTATTAATTCAACTATTATTCCAGCCGCTTCTCTAGCTTCTATTTGCCCAACCATTCCATCAGCTTTCATTAATGCTTTACCATTACGTAAACCTAAGCCTTTTATATGACTATGTGCCCCCACCCTCATGAATCCAAGTTCAGTTTTAACTACCGACATTGTCTCACCTACCATCAATATATGACTATGAATACCATAAGGTAAAATTAGCTCTCTACCTTTAAAGTTAACTTCATAATTTTCTCTCCAATAGGATAATGCTATTTTCCTCTATCATTTTAATAGTGATAGTTATTAATTTTCCTTGTTATTCTACATCTATGTTTTCTGGAGGAAATCCAAGTTCCACTAATAATTCTTTTACTCTAAATCTATGGTCTCCTTGAAGCTCTATTCTTCCATTTTTAGCGGTTCCTCCACAAGCTAATTTACTTTTAAGCACAGCTGCTATTTCATATAAATCTACATCCTTATCATCTATACCGTCAATTATAGTTACTTCTCTTCCCCATTTCCTTCTCTCAACTTTTACTCTAATCCTCTGTTGTTCTCTAGCTATTGATTGACATACACATAGCTCTTTAGGTAAGCCACATATAGGGCATATATCACTATTCATAGGCATAATTCTCTCTGTCTCCAAAGAATTTCTATAATACTATTTCTTATAAGCCTTTACTCGTATGAACGCCAAATTTTTATTTATCCTCTTCTTAATTCGATGGTGGTGCCGTAAATGCCATATAAATGCGGTAGATGTGGCCATATAATTAATAGTTTAGAGGAATTCGAGTCTATGCCCGGCATGAGATGTCCAATATGCAATTATAGAATATTCTATAAGGTTAGACCTCCAATAGTTAAGAAGATTAAAGTTTAGATTTATGAATTAAACATATTGTTTCAAAGATAATTTTAGCGGCCTGTATTGCTGTTATACTGTTTACCTCTTGAGGTACTAATTCTACAATATCAAATCCGGCTACTTTATCATTTATCACTCTCATTAGTATATCCAGTAAAGTTTTGGTATTTATACCTTCAGGCTCTGGGTTTGATACTTCTGGTGCAATTGATGGATCTAAAACGTCTAAGTCAATTGAAATCCATAAATTATCAACATCCATTTCCCTTATTTTAAAATTAATAATATCTATAATTTCATCTAGATTTTTCTCATTAATTTCATATGAAGTTATATATCTTAATTCATGGTCTTTTGCATATTTTATTTCCTCCTTACATACTGCTCTTGTTCCTAAGCACAGAATTTTTTTACATGAAATTAATTCTGAAATCCTTCTTGTAACTGTTGCATGGCTAAATTTAATATTTAATGGATATTCATCCCTCAAATCTAAATGAGCATCAAAAATTATTATGCCACAATTTTTTAGCGCCTTAACTATACCATAAGTTAATGTATGCTCCCCGCCGATTACAACTGGAATTTTATTTAATTTAATAATTTCACTTATAGTTGCACTTAAACCATTAATCATACTTTCAACTGTACTTAATGTTGTTAGATTTCCTGCATCATATATTTTTAAATCATCAACATCGATATTTGTCCTAAAACTGTATGTTTCAATATTATATGCTGCTTTTCTAATCGAGTTTGGTGCAAATTTAGCTCCAGATTTAAAGGTTGATGTTTTATCAAATGGTACACCTATAACTATGAATTCAGCTTCCTGAAAATCGCATTCAAATCCTCCAAAAAACAAATCATTCCTAGTTAGGTAAAATTCTAATGATTTCATTCCAGTTAAAATATCTGCTACATGCTTAATTATCTTTTCAGTTTACTATTATTCGGGGTTAATGATGAAGAGGATTGCGGTTAAACTTAAGGATTTTGAAAAATGGCTTATAGATAACCATTTACCTGAATTTAAGCATTCCAGTTATATAAAGGAATTCATTTCGCAGGGATTTCCCTTCCTCATACTCACTGGAAGTAAATATTTAAAGTCATACATTTTGGAGCTAACTATACCTAAATTGAAATCATTAAATATCTACTTAGCATGGGCCCTCTTTTCAAATTGTGTAACTAAAATTAAGGTTAACCATGAGGTTTTAGAGATGGAATATGATGAATCTAGATTGAGAAATATTCAAAAACCATTAAAGAGAGAATTCATCTAATAATTTAGGACATAGAAACTGGGGAGAATAAGCCTTGGATAAATATGAGAAAGTAATGGAATTGGCAAGGAGAAGAGGGTTCCTATGGCCATCAGCAGAACTTTACGGTGGAGTTAAAGGTTTTATAGATTTTGGTCCATTGGGTGTAGTTTTAAAACATAATATTGAAGAGAAATGGAGGAACTGGTTTATTTATAGACATCAAGATTTCATAGTCGAAATTGAAACCCCAGTAGTAATGCCAGCTAAAGTATTTGAAGCTTCAGGTCACGTGGAGCATTTTACCGATTATATTGTTGAATGCACTAATTGTCATAGGAAATTTAGAGCTGATCATTTAATTGAAGAGCAAGCTGGAATAAAGAATATTGAAAGATTATCTGCAACTGAGTTAACCTCAATTATTAGTGAGAAAAACGTGAAATGTCCGGAATGCAGTGGAAAACTCAGTGAAGTAAAGACTTTCAACTTACTATTTAAAACTATTATTGGACCCTATAGTGAGAATTTAGGTTATGCTAGACCTGAAGCTGCTCAAGGAATGTTTCTAGCATTTAAGAGAGTATATGAAGTTATGAGAAATAAACTCCCAATTGGAATAGCACAACTTGGCAAAGTTCTTAGAAATGAAATTTCACCTAGACAAGGTCCAATTAGGTTAAGAGAATTTACAATAATGGAACTTGAATTATTCTTTGATCCTCAAAAACCGAATTGTCCACTATTAAAGGAATATGAAAATGAAATTTTACGACTCTTACCTGAAGCCGATATTAGAGCTGGCAAAAATGAGCCCAGAGCAATTTCCGCCAGAGAAGCTATAGATGAAGGTTTAATTTTAAATGAGTGGGAAGCATACTTCATGATTTTAGGGCGAAAATTTGCCGAAAGCTTAGGAATACCTAGTGATTGTCAAATGTTCATTGAGAAATTACCTGAAGAAAGAGCTCACTATTCAGCTCAAACATATGATCAGGTTGTAAAATTAGATCGATGGGGATGGGTTGAAATTGCAGGTTATTCCCATAGAACAGATTATGATTTGAGAAGACACATGGAATATAGTGGAGTCGATTTAAGAGTTTCAAAACCTCTCTCAAAACCACAGATAATTGAGAGAACAATAGTCAAACCCAATATGAAAATTTTAGGTCCCAAATTGAAAGGTGAAATTAAGAAGATTATCAACGCACTAAGTATGCTAAATCCAGAATATATCTTAAGAGAACTTAAAAATAAAGGCTACATTGAAGTCGCCGGCTATAAGCTATCCAAAAGTGAATTAATTATCACAAAGGAGAAAGTTGAAATCAAATCTAGAAAATTCATTCCTCAAGTAGTTGAACCTTCATTTGGTGCAGATAGAATTGTATATGCAACATTAGAATATGCTTATTCAGAAAAAGAGGGAAGAGTAGTTCTAAAATTACCGAAAGATATAGCCCCAATACAGGTCTGCGTTTTCCCATTAGTTAATAAAGATGGACTACCTGAATTGGCAATAAAGGTATATAGCATGCTTAGAAAGAGGGGATTCAGAGTCGAATATGATGATTCAGGATCTATTGGTAGAAGGTATGCTAGAGCTGATGAAATTGGAGTTCCATTAGCTATAACAATTGACTATCAATCAATTGAAGATAATACAGTTACATTAAGAGATAGAGATTCATGGAAACAAGTTAGAACTAAAATAGATAATCTAACAGAACTTATCTCTAAGTACTTAAATAATGAAATCAGCTTTCATCAACTCGGTACACCAATCTAATTATCTATGGCGCCTAGTTTTATAATAGTTTAAAAGCGCGTTATTAAAATATGTCTAAAAAATATTTTTTGGCGGTGAATAAATATGAGTAGACCACCTGAGAAAAGATTGAGAGTTAGGAGAAAACCTGAAATTGAACCTGGCAATGCAAAAATGAATCCTCAAATGATGAAAGAATTACAAATCATTAATGAAATAGAAATAGTAATTGCAGGTAAAAGAAAATGCATATTAAAAGTTAGGGGCGACGAAAAAGTTCCATTAAGAGAAGTTTGGGCTAGCGCTGAAGAAATGAAAAGACTTGGAATAGCCGACAATTCAATTGCAACTATCAGGCGTCCATTAAGAGGCTAAATATTAATGTCAATAATAATAGTTGATGCACTAGGTTATGGCAAGGGGAAAAGATTAGCAACCATAGATGTAATTGGGTGTGGACCAAGAGCAATAGCAGGCGTACTGGAAAAATATGATTTAAATCCTAAAATTTTTCCAGCCAACATTATTCTATCTAAGCCATCAATACTTGAAAATTACAAAATATTATTTGTAAGTGCAATGACACAAGACCTAACTACGGCGAGGAAAATAAGAATATTATGGAATCGCTTTTCAAATGGTCCAGCAATAATTGGAGGACCAATAGCTTCAGATCCTTATGATGCTTTAATTAGAGCTGGTTTTCAAATAGCAATAATTGGTGAGGGTGAAGAGACTTTAGAAGAGTTATTGCCATTATTAATATCCAACGATTATGATCCATATAAGCTGGAGAAAATTAGGGGGATAGCATTTAAACTTAACTCTGAATTGAAATTAAATCCATTAAGACCAATAATGGATAGAGACAAATTTAGGCAATATAAGCATTCGGTAAGAACAATTAGAGGATATCCAAATTATAGAGTGGCTAGAGTTTATGTTGAAGTTGTTAGGGGATGCAGTAATTATTATAGAACTACAATTGAACTCCCTGATGGAAGGAAATGCAATAACTGCAATTTATGTAGAACTGCACCATTAGAAAAAAGATATCATTGCCCACAAGGAATACCTCCGGGATGTGGATACTGTTCAGTTCCAAGCCTATTTGGACCATCAAGGAGTAGGTCTATAGAAGTTATACTTGATGAAATTGAAGGATTGATTAAGCTTGGTGTTAGACGCCTAATTTTGAGTGCCTCCGATTTTCTTGATTTCGGTAGAGATGATTTAGTTTATCCGGAACCATTAACTGACCCTAGAAATCCTCCCCCCAATTTAGATGCTATTGAAGCTCTACTAAATGGAATAAAATCTATTATAACTAAAATGAGAGTTAAAGTATTTGTTGGTATTGAAAATGTTAAACCATGTCTAGTTAATGAAGATGCAGCTAGGTTACTTGGGAAATATCTCTATGGCTCTCCAGTACATATTGGATGTGAAACTGGTTCACCTTTACATGCAAAAATGCTTGGAAGACCCTCATCTCCAAATGAAACATTAAATGCAATAAAACTTCTTAAAAAATATGGTTTAAGACCATATGTATATTTTATTCATGGCCTACCAGGTCAATCAATTGAAACCGCTAAAGAAACAGTTAAAATTATGAAGAAAGCTGTGGCATTAGGTGCAGAGAAAATAACTGTATATAGGTTTCAACCATTACCAATGTCAGCATTTGGAAATTTCTCCAGAGCCCCTCCAGCGTATAGGAATCCAGCTAGCTATATGATTTGGAAAACTGCAAATGAAATTAATTCACTTTTGAAGAAAGAGCTTATTGGAAAAATCGTTGAAGCAATAATCACGAAAGCTCATACTAGGAGAAAGAAGTTAATTCTCGCCTATCCATTTACTCATGGACCAGTAATATATTTGAAAAATCATTGGATAGCTGAGAAATTCATTAATGAAATAGTTAAGGTTAAAATCACTGGAATTATATCCGATAGAGCTGTTGAAGGAGAAGTAATTGAGGAATTATGAAATTGCCTCTACTCCCTTTATTAAATATTTGAATCCATAATACGAAGCAGCAATGGCTGTTACTGGAATATCAAACCAAAATGTAGCTATTCTAGCTAAAATGGCTGCTGAAGCAGCTATATCCATTGGAATTCCAAATGATGTGAGTGCAGTGGTAAAAACTGTTTCTAAAATTCCAAGCATCCCCGGAATCATTATTGGAGTCATTTGAATGAAATCTCCAATAACTATTGTAAGTGCAGCTATCCATATAGGTATTGGGTAATTGAGTGAAATGAAAACTACGTAAAATATTGCTATATCAGCTATCCAAGTTACCACAACCATTATAAACGCCATGAACAGGTATATTGAATTACTCTTTAACTCTATAAACGCATTTCTAAAATCGTTAACAACCTCTGAAAATGATTCCGATAATGATATAGATTCATATTTCTTAAGTGTTTTCTGAATTCTATCCTCAATTAATGAGAATATTTTATTAGCAATTCTCTCTAATATATCAGCTCTTTGACTTAAATAGAATATTACCAATGCAAATATTAACGATGCTACAATAGACATTAAAATAATTAGTTCAATAGCTCTCGGTGCTGTATATTCACCATAAAGTGCAATATAACTTACTATTGCACAAAGTATGAATCCTAAAGTATATAGTATTCTATGCATAACTACTGCTGCCGCACCCTTACCTATTGGTACTTTTGCCTCTCTATTTATCAGTGCAACTCTAACTAATTCAAGCAGCACACCTGATGGAGTAACATAACAAGTAAAAATGCTAGCTAATGAAACTGAAAGCGAAGTCTTAAATTTAACATCACATCTTAATCCTTTAAGTAGTATATGCCAAGTTAATGCATAGAAAATAAGTCCAGCTAAATTCAAAAGTAATGTTAATAGGAAGAATTGAACACTCATTCTAGAAATTACTAATAATACTCTATCATAACCTACAAAGTGTAATAGTATTGCTATTATTATTATGCCAACTATGTATGAAGCTATTAGTGCAATTTTCTCTTTACGATTGCTCGCTATTCGAAGCATTTATCTCAACCTATACTCATTGAGTAATAGAGTGAGCAAATATAAATAACGGTTAATTAAGCGAGGTGTTTAATATTGAAAGATAACTTTAAACCTATAATAGCATCATTAGTAGATTCAAGAGTGATAGTCTGGAATATAGAATCAGCCAAAAAACTGTATAAGAATGGTTTTTATGGAAAGCCAATTGGGATAAGAAAACCAAGAGATACTTCTTTCGAAGTTCCTCTCGAACTTTCTCTCTTTGAAGCTCTATATCTTCTTGAAAAAAATGTAATTAGAATTGTTGATGAGAATAATGAGGAAATTGATAGGGAAAAACTATTAGAAATTGCAAGAAGTAATTATCATTTATTTGATGATATGTATAGAATTTATCGCAATCTAAGAGAAAAAGGCTATGTTGTTAGGCCTGGAATGAAATTTGGGGCTGATTTTGCAGTATATAAATTTGGTCCTGGAATTGATCACGCACCTTTCCTAGTTGAAGTCATTCCAATGAATAGTAAATTAGATCCAATTGAAATAGTTAGGGCTGGAAGACTTTCTCATAGCGTTAAAAAGAAATTTATAATTGCTACTATTAATCCAGTAACCAAGGAGGTAATTTACTATATGTTTAAATGGTTTAAAGCTTAAATCAAAAATTTCTTAAAAGTCCATTTAATAGCCCCTTGAATTCTTCGTTTCTCTCTATCATTGGCAATGTTTTTCAAAATGATTTCAATTAAAATACCACTCCTATCAAAAATTTTATATTTAAAATTAGGATTTTCTCTTTTTATTCCGCCTAAAACTTTCCTAATGAAAAATTGTTTAAATTCCTTAGACTCAATTCTAACTTTAACCTTACTGCTTGGACGTACTACTATCTCACCATTTCTTTCATATATCTTAGCTAATAATATTCCTCTTTCATCAAATATTTCAGATACTAGTTTCTCCGACTTACCCCTCAAAGCTTCATAATACTCTCTCTCAGGTACTCTCTCGTGCTTCTCAAAACTTTTCACCACTTCTCCTTGAATTCTTCTCTCTATAATTTCAAGGAGAGCCTTCCAAAGAGCAATTTCCTTTTCAATCTCATTAATCCTATTCTCAATAAACCTCTTTAGATCATTTAATTTAGATTCTTCAATAGACAATCTTTCACCATTATCAATATTACCTTTCAAACTTTTATTTTTAGTAGTATATATTTATATGTGTAATTAGCGGCTATGAGCTAATTTAAATATCTTTTAACATATATAATTGTTAAGATATGGTGAGTAAGTAAGATAATCGAAGTGGAGCGAGATAAATGGCTTTCGAGAGGTTAGTTAGAAAATTAACCAAAGAGAACTTATGGCTTTACATTATTAGAGTACTTAAGGATAAACCCATGTATGGATATGAAGTTAAAAAAGCAATAAAAGATAAATTTAATTTCTCACCATCAACAGTAACTGTCTATGCAGTACTGTATAGAATGTCGCGTGAAGGATTAATAAAGAAAGTTAAAGTAAATGGAGAGACATATTATGCTCCAACTGAGAAGGGTTTAGAAGTATTTGAGAAAGCAAGGTTTTTCATAGATGAACTTAGAAAAACATTATTTCAAAGTTAAACTTTAACAATAAATTTTCAGTAAGACTTAAATTTGCTTTAATCCGACTAAAATACGACTTCATTGAACAACCATTACGGAGGGAATATATATGGCTTCTCAACCAGCAATAGGAAATGTAGTACTTATTGGAAAGAAACCAGTTATGAATTATGTTTTAGCAGTAATAATTCAATTCCATCAGGGAGCTAAAGAGGTAGTAATAAAGGCTAGAGGAAGAGCAATCAGTAAAGCAGTTGATGTAGCTGAAATAGTTAAAACTAGATTCATGCCTGAGCAAGTTGAGGTAAAGAAGGTTAGTATAGATACCGAACTAGTTGGAACTGGCGATCAGCAAAGAAATGTTTCAGTAATAGAAATAGTACTTACAAGAAAAACTTAGAATACAGTGACTATGTAATTTATTTACCACTCCATTTATTTAATTTAACGAAAAACATATAACCTAAAATTTATTCACTACAAATAACCATGGTGATTCACCTTGATTAAGGTATCAACTAGAGCTTCCTCTCTTGAACCATCCCCAACCTTAAGTATGGCCGAGAAATCTAGAAAAATGCAATCTCAAGGCATTAAGGTTATTAAACTTGATATTGGCGAGCCAGATTTTGATACTCCATCTCCTATTGTTAATGCAGCTATTCAAGCAATGAAGCAAGGAAAAACTCATTATACCCCTTCTAAAGGTATTCCTGAACTTAGAGAATCAATAGCTAATTTTTACAAAGAAATATTTAATGTTGATATTAACCCGGAAAATGAAATAATAATCACTCCAGGATCTAAATTTGCCTTATACTCAGCTATTCAAGTGTTAGTTGATAAAGGTGATGAAGTAATAATTCTCACACCAGCATGGCCAACCTATAAGTCATGCGTAAAACTTGCTGGTGGAAAAATTGTTGAGGTACCATGTACTAATGGTTACTGTTTAAATGAGGAGAAATTAAAGGAAGCAATTACAAATAAAACTAAACTCTTGATTGTGAATTCACCAAATAATCCAACTGGAGGTGTTTTAAGTCCAGATAATTTCAAAGTAATAGTTGATTTATCAAAAGATCATAACTTTTATGTCCTGTCTGATGAAATATATAGGCTCTTAATATATGATGGTTTAAAGCCATTTACAGTACTTTCACTTTCAAGCGTTGATGATAATTTAATTATAATAGATGGTTTTTCGAAAGCTTGGGCAATGACAGGATGGAGGCTCGGTTTTGCAATTGCTTCTAAGGAAATTATTAGGTACATGAACATGCTTCAACAAAATGCTGTAACTTGTCCCACTTCATTTGTCCAATATGCAGGTATAGCTGCATTAATGCAATCATCTGAATACGTTAATTTCATGATAAAGGAATATGATAAACGTAGAAAGTTCTTGATTAAGGAATTGAATTCAATTGATGGAATTAAATGTGAAATGCCTAAGGGAGCGTTTTATGTATTTCCAGATATATCAGAATTAAAGATTAATGCCATTGATTTCGCTGAGAAATTACTTCTAAAGGCCCATGTATGCACGGTTCCAGGGGATTTCTTTGGCTTGGGAGGCGGGTTTCATATAAGAATATCCTATGCAACTTCAATGAAGAACTTAGAGGAGGGTGTTCATAGAATAAAGAGTTTCATTGAGAATGAATTGAAATAATTTTTATTCCTAGTATTTCAGCTAATTTTTCAATTACACTAACTTTGTCATCAAATATTACTAAGTGATGATTACCCAATGTTTTATCAATGAAATTCTTTACTGGTATTTCAAGTTTAATTTTGATTTGAGTTCTACACATATTTGGAATTTTCATTGAGGAATCTACTATTAATCCTCTAGCTACAATAATTTCATTAAGTGTTCTACTTATCGAAATCAATGTAACTCTAAGGTTTTTAGGGAACGGTAGATCAATGCTTACGCTTAATCCCGTTTCAAAATGTTTAACTAATATCGCTTTCCTATCTGTTAAAATTAAAGGTGCTGTACAATGGGCTAATATTAAAGTATTGGTATATACATTATATGATGATAAGTTACCCATAAATGATGCTTTATTAGCTAAAATTTTTCCAATAACCATTCCAATCATCATTGGAATATCGCTTTCACATACACCATAAAGTCCTTCAGAATTTAACAGGCTTAATGCTAAGCATGGAGTTATACCATACTTTACTATGTAGTTGAAGCAGTTAAATAGAACAGCATTAACATTGTGTTTATACATAAGCTTTTTAATAGCTAAGTAAAGTTTAATAGCATCTTCCAAATCCTTTTCATTAATCTCAGATATTTCGCTTAACTCCAAAACTCTACGTTTAACTTTATCAACTTCTAACTCTGAAATTTTACTCCTTTCTTTTTCAATGCTTTCATAATTTACTTCAACTATTTTTATTGGTATATCTCCTATTTTTAGATTATTCATCATTTTACTTTTTCCGACGACCATTGCTTTAAGCTCAATTAGCTCATCAACTATATCAATAGCCTTCTTAAAACTAACTATTTCATTCTCATTTAAATTATCAAAATCCAAATAGAATAATTCAGTATCGTAGCCCTGTAGTTTGGCTTTTTCTCTTGTCTCAATAGCTGAAGGTAATGAATTATCCCTATTATGCGCTATGATTACTCCTTTTTTCTTAATTTTTTCTAAAACTTTTACGGCTAATGATGAAGTTCCTCCTGTTAATATAGCAATGAATACTAATGGATTTTTAATGGATAGTTCTAATCTTTCAATTTGATTTGAATTTCTAATGCATTCATGTATTTTTATTTTGAAATTAAAACTTGTTAGAACATTTATTATTTGATTTAATCTTTTCCTCCAATTTTCCTCTAAATGTATTGGTGAAGCTAATGGTATTAAGTCTATTTTAATATTTCCTCCCTCCAACTATTAATACTTGAATAAATACATATTTTATTTGGTGACTATTGTGAGTGAGGATGAAGTACTACCTAAAGTAACCCCTCCATTTTCCCTTAGATTGGAGAGTTTAGATGACTTAGCGAGATTTGTAGCCTCAATTGCTTCATTAGGTCAGCCTACATATGTATTACATTTTAAGCATGAAGGAAAGGATATTTTGGGTATAATTGCTGTTTATAGAGATTACTATAAGTTCTATGGTATGCCAATATTCTATTACTATGAGAGTAATGATGAGATTTCTGGAAAATACTTTTTAGTTAGAGCTGAAGAATCTGGTGAGCGTATTCAAATCTCAAATGGCGTTAAGCCTGGATGGATTGCTGTGCCCATAATAAGATTAAAGGAAAAGCCTCCATTCATACATTTATAGTATTTGATATGATCATAATATTCTCTTTGCTTTTCAGATATTAATAGTTAAGCAGCTTAGCTTACTTTATATTTAATGGGAATCAGCAAGATATACTTTTATACTCAGCAGGATTGCCATAATATGGCTATGACTAATAAAAAATTGATACTATATACTACTTCAAATTGCCCTAGATGTATGGTTATCAAGAGGTGGTTTAAGGAAAAAAATATTTCTTATGAGGAAAGAAATTTGGAGAATCCTGAAGTAATGGCAGAACTTATAATGAGAGATATCTTTGCTTTCTCTACACCTATTCTTGAGGTTGATGGCGAATTTTATTTTGATAAAGATTTATTTATTAGAGATTCTCTTAATGAATCATTACTTAATAAGTTGATTAAAAAGAGATGATAATTTATGGTTAAAAGGGGGAAAAGTTCCTTAAAGAAAGCTAAAATTCAATCTCATAATGAAATTATGGTTAGAACTACTAAAGGTTTCTTTGAACCTTGGAATAGAAATAAGATAGTTGAACAACTCTTAAGAGAAACTGTTTTAGCTGAAAAATTTTTCGGCGTTCCATCCATTTCTAGAAATGAAGCTGAAAAAATAGCTTTAGAAGCTGAGAAGAGAATTTTAAAAATGGGATCGTTCTTCGTAAGCGGACCACTTATTAGAGAGGTCGTCAACAATATTTTACTTGAATTATCAATAGAAAAACCAGAATATATAATCTATAGGAATGTTCTTACCAGAGTTGGCGCTCCAGTTTATGATGCCTATTTAATTGATATTGGATTAGGTTTTGAAGCTAAAGAAAATGCCAATTTACAGCCAAATCCAGAAACCTCACATAAAAAGAAGGCTGATAAATTATCTAAAGAACAATACCTTCTCCTATTACCATTAAATGTTGCTGATGCCCATTTAAAAGGAGACATCCATATTCATGATTTAGAGTATTTTGGAACTAGACCATTCTGTCAAGATCATGATTTACGCTATTACCTATATTATGGATTAATGCCGGATGGAACAGGATTCAAAACGAGTGTTGCTGGCCCAGCTAAACATCCAGAAGTTGCAGTTCTTCATTCAGTGAAGGTACTAGCTGCAGCGCAAACAAATTTTGCTGGAGGGCAGGGCTTCTATAATTATAATGTTTTCCTAGCTCCATTTCTAAGAGGATTAAGTTATCGTCAAATAAAGCAATTAGCTCAAATGATGTTTTATGAATTAACTCAATGCTATGTGGCTCGTGGAGGCCAATTAGTATTTTCCAATATTCAATTATGTCCAGGAATACCTGAAATTTGGCGTGATAAACCAGTTGTATTTAGAGGTCAAGTTGGACCTGATACCTATGGAGATTACGAGGAAGAAGCTAGAACATTCTTTAGGGCTATATATGAGGTAGCTTTCGAAGGAGATTATTGGGGTAAGCCATTTAATTTCCCTAAATTAGAGACTTATATAACCCCTGAATTCTTCAACAGTAATTATCATGATGAATGGTTAATGGTTCATAAAGTTGTTGCAAAATTCGGCACCCCCTATTTTGATAATGCAATACCACCATATCGTGGTTACGGTAAAGGGGTTTCATGCTATCAGTGTTGCGCCTATACTTTCACCGAGACTCCTGAAAGTGATCCTGAGTTTTATGATAAGATGTATTTTGTCGATGGAAAGCATTTTAGTATGGGTGCTTGGCAAGTAGTTACTCTCAATTTACCTAGAGCAGCTTATAGAGCTAATGGTGATGATGATAAGTTGATTGAGGAAATATTTAGGCTCATGGATTTGGCAATTGAAGTTTTCAAATCTAAAATGAGATGGATGAAATTAATGATTCAAAATAATAGGCTACCATTTGCTACTCAGAGACCTAGAGATCCAAGAACTGGTAGGAGAGGTCCTCCAGCAGTTAATTTTGATGAATTGGTTTTCGTAATTGGAATTGTTGGTGGAAATGAAATGGTTCAATGGCATACTGGATATCAATTACATGAATCAAATGAGGCTGTTAAATTACTGGTGAAAGTTTTACTCTACATGCAGAAGTATAAGGAGGAATTGGCTGAGAAGTATCAAATGAAACTAGCTGTAGCTAGAACTCCAGCTGAAAGCTGTGCTCAGAGATTAGCTGTATGTGACCTAATGTCTAGAGAATTTAAAGATAAGGCTGTAAAGGTTATTAAAGGTGATATTGAATCAGCTAAGAAACTTATTGTTCAAGGTGAGAGAGATATACCAATATATTATAGTAATGGTACGCATGTCTATGTTGGAGCTAATATCCCATTAACTAAGCGAATAATGATTGAACATAAATTCTTCCCATTATTATCTGGTGGAAATATATTCCATATATGGCTTGGAGAAGCTTATCCAAATCCAGAGGCATTATTAAAGGTTACTCAAAGAATAGCTACTACAACTCAAATAGGCTATTTTGCTTATACTAAAGACTTAACAATATGCGATTCATGTGGCAAAGTTTCACCATTATTAAATGAGAAATGTCCAAATTGCGGGTCAAGTAATGTTCGATGGTGGAGTAGAGTTACTGGTTACTATCAAGATGTTAGTGGATGGAATGAGGCAAAAAAGAGGGAATTATTGGATCGGTATAGAATCACTATTTCAAAGCTTTAATTGCCTCATTTAATGGTGCATATACCCCAATTTTCCTATGTCTAACAAATGTATTCGGCAAGTTAATTTGTAATGCTAATTTAACTAGTTGATTAGAGCTAATTGGCTCTAGATTTCTTAATTTATTATCAGCACATTTATCCATTAAGACTTCAAATAATACTAACGAAATATTCTTGGCCTTGGCATCTAAATATCCTAATTCAATTAAATTTTCTCTTATTTGATTTAGGTCATCACTATTATCATTAATTGATAATGCAATTGGTATTCTTATTTCAACATGATCTATTGCTGAATTAAACACTATCCTTAACGTCTTCTTTATATTATTAATTAATTTTTCATTTACATTTATTCCAATAATATTCCTATATTTCTCGACTTTTAATGGTGCTTTTATATCTATGGCTATTGCATCTAAATTTTCGTATTTGTAAATCATTTTTTCTATAATATTTGGATTTGATGCATTGGTGTCTAACCCAAATTTTAGATCCATATCTTTTACTCTTAATGCTAATTCTATGAGTCCTTCTTCTTGTAGTGTTGGTTCTCCTCCAGTTACTTTGCATGCAGTTATTAGTAGTGATGATTCTTTGATTTTATTTACGAGATTGTCTATTGTTATTTCATGCTCTGGCTTTTGATTCCATAATTCAAAGTTATAACAAAATTTACATCTAAAATTACAACCTGAAAACCATATAACAAATGCTGGGTTATTTAGATAGTCTATTAGACTTAATTCCTTAATACCAGCCACATATATTTTTCTCATTTAACTTACCCGCCTTATTTGCACTCCTAATCCGCTTCTAATTTCATTGAGTATTTCTAGCCCCTTAATTACTTCACCAATAATGACAACTGGACTCATTAATTTCATGTCTTCCAAATAAATAACCATTGCTTGGCTTGCATGCCAATATGCAACCTCTCCCTTTTTAACTTCCCTACTAGTTTTCTCAACGATAGTTTTTATTGGTATATTTATGATTACTTGCTTCCCGAATTTACTTATTCTCGTAGTTAATGGTAATTTCTTAATTAATGCTTGTATTGTTAATGGTGCTTTTATTCTTATCAATTTTATTTTAATTGGTCTAATACTTGGTGCTTCAATTTCAATTATATACTCTTCTACGTTCACATTATAACT
>CAZCCB010000021.1:0-17546 GCA_964497155.1 uncultured Nitrososphaerota archaeon
AATATACATCGATACTTAGATACATAATATTAGATATTTTATCTAAAGCAGATAATGCCTCTCTTCTCGATATAATTTTCCTTTTAAAAGCCGCTATTATTATTCCTATACTCCTCCTAACTTTAACTCCTAAGGATTTAGCGAAAATTCTTGCGGGTTCATCATCTAGTAATGCAATTAAATTCTCTTTATAAGCTAACCATATAATTTTACTTTCAGCTTCATGTATACCAGCTATTTCAGATAAAGTAATGAAACTTTCAGGAGGATTTACATCAACTATTTCGATTAAGCCATTATTAATTGCTTCTTCAATTAATAATGCATCAGAAAAGCCTTTCTCTTTACCTTTATCGACTACTTCAATTTTAACTTCTAATGGAATTACAATTTCATCATAAAGTTTCCTGAGTATTTTAATCAAATTTATCCTGCTTAAATGAATTAATGGGCCTGAATTACTTACTACTTTCAATTTCCTCAATCTCTTTTAAGAGTTCTTCACTAGATAATGGATATGGAACATTATGCTTCTTAAGGAGTTCAAGCATTTCCCTATAAGTTAAATTGGTAATTTGAGCTGCTTTCCAAACAGTTATTTTTCTTTCTCTAATTAAATTTAAAATTTCATTGATCTTCATTTCTTTAAGTCCTATTGAAATTAATTCTCTTATAATTGTAGATCTATCTACACCTTTCTTTCTAGCTAAATTCTCAATTTCATTGGCTTGTGAAGAGGATAATCTAACGGATATTGTAATCGTCTTATTTTTCAATAAATTCACCGTATACAAATTAATAAAGTGTATACATAAAAACATTTCTTATAAAACAATATTGTCTTAGATTAGAGGCATAATTTAAGTTTTAATTTGTAATGATGGTTAATGGGTGAAGATTAAATGTATGATATAGTGATTAAGAATGGATTGATTATTAGTGGATGTGGAAATCCATGGTTTAAGGCCGATATAGCAATTAAGGATGGGAAAATAGTTGATATGGGTGAAATATCTAGTTCAAATGGAGATATTATTATCGATGCTTCAAGAAAAATTGTTTGTTCAGGATTCATTGATATGCATAGCCATTCAGATCTATTCTTACTAATAAATCCTAAAGCTGAAAGTAAAATTAGGCAGGGAGTAACAACTGAAGTTATTGGAAATTGTGGTGCAAGTCTATCACCATTAAAGACTGATAAAATTGAAATTTTTAAGAAAAGAATTGGAGTTTTAGCTGAAGAAGTGAATTGGGATTGGAGATCATATAGTGACTATATTTCTAAGCTTGAAAGTCAAGGTATATCGATTAATGTCGCTCCACTTATCGGTCATGGAACTTTAAGAATAAATGTTATGGAATTTGAAGCTAGGGAACCGACTAAAGATGAACTCGATGAAATGAAAGCTTTGCTTGAAGAATCAATGAAGGCAGGAGCATTTGGAATATCAACTGGATTAATTTACACTCCAGGCTGCTATGCTAAAACTGAAGAAATAATTGAGCTTACTAAAGTTTCAGCTAAATATGGTGGAATATATGCCACTCACATGAGAAGCGAGAGTAACTGGTTAATAGAAGCAATTGAAGAAGCAATTAGAATTGGTAGAGAAGCAAACATTCCAGTTGAAATTAGCCATATGAAAGCGGCTGGAAAGAGAAATTGGGGCAAGATAAAGGAAGCACTTAAAATAATTGAAAAAGCTAGGGATGATGGAATTGAAATTACATGCGACTTCTATCCATATACAGCTGGTAGTACAGGATTAGCTGCATGTCTACCTCCATGGGTACATGAAGGTGGAATTGAGGAAATGCTCAAAAGATTGCAGAATCCATCAATTAGGAGTAGAATTAGAAATGATATTGAAAAAGGAATTCCCGGATGGGAGAATCTCGCTGGAACAGCTGGATGGGGGAATATAGTAGTTGTTTATTGTGAAAAGAATAAGCAGTATGAGGGTAAGAGTATAGCTGAAATAGCTAAGGAGATGAAAACTGATCCATTAAATGCAATGTGCGACTTACTAATTGAGGAAGAAGGAGTTGTAAGTATAGTTTTACATATGATGAGTGAAGATGATATGAGAAATGTTATGAAAAACCCGTTATCAATGGTTGGAACTGATGGCTCATGCTACGCCCCCTATGGTCCACTAGCTAGAGGAAAACCTCATCCAAGAAATTATGGAACATTCCCAAGAATACTTGGAAAATATGTTAGAAAGGAAAAAATATTAACACTTCAAGATGCAATTAGGAAAATGACTTCAATGCCAGCTCAAAAACTAGGATTAACTGATAGAGGAATTATAAATATTGGATACTGGGCCGACATAGTAATTTTCGATCCAAATAAAGTTATTGATACGGCAACATTTACTGATCCACATAGATTTCCAATTGGAATTGAATATGTGATAGTGAATGGAGTAATAGTAATAGAAAAAGATAGGCATACAGGAAAATTGCCAGGGAAAGTGCTTAAGAATCGTAGAGCATTAGGAAGAATAAAATAATTCCTCATCTATAAGATTCCAGAACTATGTCGTATAGCAAATCCCTTTCAGTAATTATTCCAATTAATCTACCATTCTCCACTACTGGAAGTGCACCTATACCTTTATTCATCATTACTTTAGCTGCTTCACCTAAATCTACATTAGGTTTTATTGTAATCACATTTTTAGTCATAATTTCCTTAATCGGAACTCTAAGTAAATCATAAACACTTCCCTTTGGCGAATACTTTAATGCATTTTTATAATCGAATATTCTAATAATATCCATGCAAACTATTATTCCAGCTATAATGTCATCTTCAAGTACTGGTAATCTTCTAAATCCAAGATTAATCATTGTCTGTGCTGCTTCCCTAATAGTTTCTTCTGGATGAGCTGTAATTACATTTCTAGTCATTACTTCTTCAACACTTCTACCAGTAATTTTCGCTGATAAATGTCTAAGAATATCTCTTTCAGTAATTATTCCAAAAACCTTATCATCTTCAGTTACTATTGGAATTGCACCAATATTATTTAAAACCATTTTTTCAAGAACACTCGTTAAATCTTCATAAATATATGCTTTAATTACATTTCTATTCATAATTGATTCTAATGGTTCCTCCATTGCAGCATAAAGATTTCCATAATGCTTTTCATCTATAATTTTAAAATAATCTCCACCGCCAAAATAATTTACTAGATCTGTTGAAGTAATTATTCCAATTAAAGTTTTATCTGGCATTGTTATTGGTAATCTTCTAAAACCATTACTAAGCATTAGCTTTACAGCCTCTCTAATTGGAGCTCTTTGAGAAGCAGTTATTACTGGTCTTTTAGCAATAATTTTCAATTCATGCTCAACTTCATAAATTCTATTTGAAAAATTCGGTTTACCATCACTTCTAAGAAATCTGGGTTCAATTCTCCTTCTCTTAATATACATGTGAACACCAATCCATTAAAAAAGAGTTATTAGTATATAAATCTGTGCTTCAAGTTAATGGTGAAATAACTCTATTTCCACCTTTTCTCTTAGCTTCCCTCAACAATTTTAATGCTAATCTCCTCGTAGGAGTATTATAGGCTTCACGTCTATTTTTAGCAGGCTTACCAATTATTGGCCCCAATGCCACTGCTATCGTAATTGATCCACCCAACTTTTCAATTTCCAATCTAATTTTCTCTAAATCAACTATTATTTGCCTTAAAATTTCATTATCAACATCCGGAATTTCAAGAACAACTTCTTCAGTCCCCCTATCTCTATCAAGACCATAAATAACTACTGCGAAATACTTTCTAGCAAATTGCTCTACTAAATCGGTTAGAGTACCAGTAATAATGTTAGGGGTATATTGGCTCCAACCCCTCTTTAAAGTTAATTCCTCAAATTTATCTAAATCCATTATAATTACACAGCCATACTTCATAATTGCACCAATTCAGCTGAGGACCACTTCCTCATCAATTCAGTTCAGGGTACTTTCATCATCCGAGATTAAAATTAAATTTGAAAATAAAAGTTTAACGCGTTAATGAAATAGCTAAGCATTTTAATACTCGATTTATTATTTTATGTTAATTGAGGGAAATAATTAAATGAAAAGTCATGGAATCTACAGACATGCATGTCCAAACTGTATAGGAGAAGAGGATGATGGTAGACTATTAATTGGAATACCATGCAAAAAATGCTTACCAAGAGAATTAAACTATAGACCGAGCATAGAGGAACTTTATAGAGAATTAAGGAAACTTGGAACATTAAAGCATTTTAAGGAAATCTATCAATTAAATAAAGGCTTAAATGAAATTGATAAACTATTCAATAAGGCTACTGGATCTAGATTATGGAGTGTACAAAAAACTTGGGCTAAGAGAGTACTCAAAGGTAAAAGCTTCACCATAATTGCTCCAACGGGAGTGGGTAAAACAGTATTTGGAATTACAATGTCACTATACATTGCAAATAAAGGTAAGAAAGCATATATTATAGAGCCAACAACACCATTAGTAACTCAAGTATATGAAAGAATAACTGAATTTTCGAGTAAGGCTAAATTAAATGTTAAAATCGTAGCCTATCATGCTAGACTTAAAGTTAAGGAGAAGAAAGAGGCATTAGAGAAAATTATTAATGGTGATTTCGACATTTTAATTACAACATCAGCATTTCTATCAAAAAGATATGACTATTTAAAGGAAATTAAATTTGACTTCATTTTCGTCGATGATGTTGATGCAATTCTTAAAAGTTCAAGAAATATTGATAGGGTGCTCGTCTTATTAGGTTTTAATGAAGATGAAGTTGCAGATGCATATGAATTAGTTAAAATTAAGAATAGAATTGCAAGATTAATGAGGTTTAATAGAGAAAGCCCTGAGTTAAAAGAGTTGTTTGGGAAATTTGAAGAATTAAATAATAAAATTGATAAAGTTAGAGGTAGAGTTAAATCTGTACTTGTAGTTTCAAGTGCAACTGGTAGACCTAGAGGTCTTAGAGTTAGATTATTTAGAGAATTGCTTGGATTTGATGTTGGTTCAAGATCTGAATTATTGAGAAATGTTATTGATACATACTATATTCCATCGTTTGATGAGAATATTGAAGATATAGTTGTAAAATTAGTTTCTAAACTTGGTTATGGTGGATTAATATTTGTTCCAATTGATAGAGGAATTGAATACGCTAAAATATTAGCTGAAAAACTAGTTAATAATGGTATTAAGGCAGAAGTATTTTCATCTGAAAATATTAAGGCTTTAGATAGATTCATTGAAGAGGAAAATGAAGTTTTAGTTGGAGTAGCGTTCTATTATGGAGTAATGGTTAGAGGACTAGATTTACCGGAAAAAATTAGATATGCAATATTTACTGGAATACCTAAGTTTAAGTTTAGTACTAGACTTGATGAACCTCATCCGACAAACATTCTAAGAGGATTAACAATATTAAGTGAAGTATTAGTTGATGAAGAGAGGAGGAGAATTGAAAGATTAATTTCAAGAATTAGGAGATACATGCAAATCCTACCAATAGGAGCATTACTTGAAATTAGAGAGAAATTAATCAAGAGAGGGAAACCTACAAATGAAATTGAAAAAACATTTTTCGAAGCATTATCAATTTTAATAGACTATTTATCAAGAAAGGATATTAGAAAGAAGCTTGAGGAATTAGAAGATATTCGATTAATTGAAGAAGAAGATAAAACATTTATATTAATACCAGATGTAATGACCTATATTCAAGCTAGTGGAAGAACATCGAGAATGTATGCTGGAGGATTAACAAAGGGATTGTCAATAGTGATAGTTGATGATGAAAAGTTGCTTAAAGGATTAATTAAAAGATCGAGATGGATAATAGAAGATATTGAATGGAAAAATCTAAATGAAATAAATCTTGATGAAGTGATAAAGGAAATTAATAGGGATAGGGAAATAGTTAGGGAGTTAAGAAAGGGTAAGATTAGAGTTGAATTTAAAGATCCAATGAAAACAGCATTATTAATAGTGGAATCACCAAATAAGGCTAGAACAATAGCAAACTTCTTTGGAAAACCAAGCATTAGACGCTATGGAGAATTGAAAGTATATGAAATTTCAACTGGAGACTTATTATTAATGATTACTGCAAGTGGAGGACATATATATGACTTAGTTACCGATATTGGATATCATGGGGTATTAATAACAAATGGTGGAAAATTATTCTTACCAGTATATACGGCAATTAGGAGATGCCCAAAATGTGGACATCAATTTAGCGATGACTTAGATAAATGTCCAAAATGTGGAAATACTGAAATTAGAAGTACGCTTAAAACAATAGAATTCATAAGAGAACTATGCAAGGAAGTAGATTTAGTTTTAATTGGAACAGATCCAGATACTGAAGGAGAGAAAATTGGATGGGATTTAGCGGCACTATTAAAACCATATGCAAATAATGTCAGGAGAATTGAATTTCATGAAGTAACTAAGAGGGCAATAATGGAAGCAATAAGAACTCATAGAGATTTCAATACAAATTTAATTGAAGCACAAATTGTGAGGAGGATCGAGGATCGATGGATTGGATTCGAATTAAGTAGAAGATTATGGGATCACTTTGGATTAAGATGGCTATCAGCAGGGAGAGTACAAACACCAGTACTTGGATGGATAATTGAAAGAGAAAGAGAATTCAACAAAAATATGAGAAAGGTCTACATAATCCACTTACCATTTAATATTAAGTTAGAATTAATTGAGGATGAAATTTCAAAGGAATTATTAAAGGAAAAACCAGTAAAGGCTAAAATTATAGTTAAAGATGAAATTGAAGAAGAAGTTCATCCTCCACCCCCATATACAACAGATATGTACTTGCAAGATGCATCTAGAATACTTAAATTAACTGCGCCAGAAGCAATGCAAATAGCTCAAGACCTATTTGAATTAGGATTCATAACATACCATAGAACAGATAGCACTAGAGTATCAATTGCAGGACAAATTGTAGCTAAGGAATATTTAACAGAGAAATTTAGAAATGAAGCCATAAAATTATATTCGCCGAGGAAATGGGGTGAAGCAGGAGCACATGAATGCATTAGGCCAACGAGACCAATGGATATTGATAGGATTAGAGAATTAATTGCTGAAGGAATAATAACACCAATTAAACCATTAACCAAAAAACATTATCAAGCATATAACATGATATTTAAGAGATTTATTGCAAGTCAAATGAAACCAGCGAAAGTAGTAAAACAAAAATTGAAAATAGAAATTCTAGGAACCACAAAAGAAATTGAAAGAATAATTGAAATAAAAGAATCAGGATTCCTAAAAATAAACCCAATATTAAGAGTTGAAGAAAAAGTTGAAAATGGAGTATTTGATGTAAAGGAAATTAAGCATATAAAGAAATCCTTAACACCATTATATACTCATGGAGATGTAATTAGATTAATGAAAGAAAGAGGCATAGGAAGACCATCAACCTATGCAAAAATAATACAAACACTAATTCAAAGAAAATATGTGAGAGAAACTAAGAGAAAGAAACTACTACCAACAGATTTAGGTAAAAAAGTATACTCATATTTATCGAGTAAATATTCAAGTCTAGTATCTGAAGATAGAACTGCATTACTTGAGAAATTTATGGATCAAATTGAAAGAGGAGAAAGAAACTATTTAGAAGTACTTAGTGAACTTCATCACGAAATAACATCTATAGATCATCAATAATTACTCTATAAAGCTAAGTAACATGCATAGAAAACCTGTAGCTAATCCAGCCATAGTAGTTACTAAACAATACTTTAATTCCCTACCCCTAGCAATTCTACCTAAAATTAAACCTAAAATGAAAAGTAGCACAATCACTATAATTATCGATGAAGTAAATGCATCAATAATTGAAATAATATTCTCAATAGCTAAAAGGTATGGGAATGCTACAAGAAATGATGATAGTAAAGCTGCAAATCCACTTGCAATTCCAGACTTTAATATATGAATTCTACAAGTATACTCGATTCTCCTTAAAAGAGTAGTCTTAAAAACTATCAATTTAGGTTTAACATTATCAAGTATACGGGCAACCTCCGCTTCTTCAGTTAAGAAAGCCGCAGTAAACCCTGAAATACACATTGCAATTCCAGCATTAACAATCGAAGTTAAAAGAATCCTAGCTGATAGAAAACCGCCGAAATATATCCCCAAAATTAATCCTAAAAAGGCAACTATTTCATCAAAAGCATTAACTATAAAATATCTTTTAGGAACATCCCTCATACTTGCAATCCAATTATTCAATTGAAGCTTGAGATTATGGTCTTTAATAGTTAAATTAATAATAGAAGTTAAGTCGCTTAAATTAGACATTTTAAAACCACCAATTCAATTAAAATATATTGAAACTAATTAATTTAATTTGCTTGATTAATTATTATTGATAGGAGAACTTAAATTTTAGTAGAGAGAAAATTTTAGCAAGAGGGGACTAATGTGAGTGAAATTAACTCAGTAGTATTTCAATGTGGATTTGGAGCAATAGCAGGATTTTTAGCTGGATATGCATTTAAGAAGCTCATTAAAGCAATATTATTCATCATAGGATTAGCAGTAATATTTATAATGTATCTTCAATGGCAAGGATACATAAATGTGAACTATGACATGTTAGTGGAAAAAGTTGAGGGATGGATTAAAAGTATATCTGGCCAAGCAAATGTATATGCAAGTCAAGTAATGGCTAATCTACCATTTGCAGGAGCATTTCTCGCTGGATTTGTAATTGGATTAAAGAAAGCATAAAAAATAAATACTACAAGTAATACATGTAATACTGGTGATACATAGATGAGTGAAGAAGAGAGATTTGGAATCATAAGTATAAGAGGAGTAAATAAGGAAATTTATAAGCAATTAACCAGCTTATCAAAGGAACTAGGTAAAAGCGTCGGTGAACTCGTTAATGAAGCATTTAAATTATACCTATCAGTAGTTGAGGGTTCAGAAATAGCTGCTAGAAAAATAGTTACTGCTTTAAGTGAATTTAAAAAAGCATTTGAAAAGGGAGTTGAAGAAGGTAGAATTGGAATTATTAGAGGTATAGATGAATTGGAAGTCAGTAAAAAGGATTTAGAAAGCTATGGTAAGCCAGTTACATTTACAATGATAAATAAACTGAAATTTTCATCAGATATTGATATGGAAATATTTGAAAAATATGTTGAAGGAATAATTATGTGTAATGAAGTTATAGTTCCAAGTACATTACCAAAATTACTGGTTGGATCTAAGTGTAGACAGGTGAAAAAGATAGTTGTATATGAAGCATAACGAGCATCATCTTAGTATTATAGTCCTCTCATCAAACTACTTTATTTTTTCTGGTGGATTAGCCAATTTAGCCTTTTCATGAACTTTAACTTCACGTTTATATTTAACTTTACCTTTAACTTCACATCCCCTACCTATTTCAACAATTGACCCCTCAATATTATTGCAAGTTACATTTTCAATGTAAACTCTATTCTTAGCATAAATGTTTGATACATAAAGTCTACTAGCTTTACCTTTAAATCCAAATATTGTTACTCCAAAAATTACTAGTCCCCTTTCCTCGGATTCACCGTGAATTTCAATATCATCAGCTTCAATATTACCCTTAACTTCAGATATACCATTTAATTTGGCATAGAAAATTTTAGACTTAATGTCTCCATTAGTTTTAATTGAACCATAAATTTCTATTGAACCATTAGAATTAATATTTCTATCAACTTTAATTGAACCAGAAGATTTCAAGTATTCATTTACAATTAAATTTCCATTAATACTACAGGAACCAGAGATTCTCATAAATTTGCTTTTAACATTACTAGCAAATCTAGCTGAACCAGAAATTTTAATTTCATTAGATTCAACTTCATCATTAAATAATGCTGAACCAGAGATATTTATTTGAGAAGCCTTAACTTTACCATCAATACTTGCCGAACCGGAAACTTTAATTGATTTAACTTCAACATCACTTAAAATTCTCCCACTACCACTAATTACAATTTCATCTTCAGAAACTCTTCCTGAACCACTAATTTTAACTTGAGGAATTTTCTTTAATGCTCTTTCATATTCATCAAATTTCTCAGCCAATTAGATTACCCCCGCAGCCGACTTAAGTAAATCTCTTATCTCAATTAGGAGCAATTTAATTTCATGGAGACGTTTCTTCATTTCCTCAATTACTTCCTCATCAGATAAATCTAGATACTTAAGTTTAGATTTAGACATGAATTAAACCTCCTGAGCCTCCTTTAATACATCCCTAATCTCTCTAAGAATATCAGCTATATCATCTAGCTCTTCAAGCATTGCTCTTTGATGAGCTCTTAGCATAGTTAATTTTTCCCTTTCAATTTTACTTGAAGTATCAGGCATAACTGTAAATATTCCCTCACCAACACCTATAACAGCTATTATGAAAGCCGATCCAATAGCTATGAAACATACTATTCCAGCAATGATTTCATTAAAATGATATTCAACCATAAAGTAGAATGTTGCAATTGGAACTCCAAGACCAATAGCAATGATTATAAGAGCAACCATGAAAGCTGCAAACTTACTCATTCATTTTCACCTCTCTTAAATAATTTTTTAATTAATTCTGGAGTAATTATTATCTTAAAATCCTCAGCAATATAATATCTTACTGGTGGAAGTGATTCAACTCTTTTTTCAACCTTAACTTCTCTAATTAATCCAAGCTTCTTTAAACTACTTAAATAAATATGAATTAATGGATATGGTTTATTCAATTCTCTAGAAATAATATATGCACTCTTAGGTTCATCTGAAATGCTTGCAAGTATCCTTAGCCTTAATGGATTCGCTAAAGCCTTAAGCAATTTAACCATCTCCCTCTCATCCTTAATTTCCACAATATAGTTACCTCCATATATGTATAATTAAAATTATATATAAAAAATTTTCTATATATTAATTATTCTATAATCCTCATAGATTACCCATAAAAAAGGAAAGTTAGCTTGGGAAATTTACTTTGAAATTATATTTCTTTAATTCATCTTCATATTGAAATACTAGTGGTGTACCTCCAGTATGTAGGAATATTACAGTACTTCCTTTAGGTATTTCACCTTTCCTAATCAGGTTTATTAGTCCCATCATAGCTTTGCCTGTATATGTTGGATCTAGAATTACTCCTTCACTTCTAGCTACTCTCTTAATTATTTCAATGACTTCCTTCGTAATTATTCCATAGCCTCCGCAAGTATATTCATCATAAACTATTATGTCCTCATAACTTAATGTTAATGGTAAATTCGTTAGTTTTGAAGTTTCATCTGCTAATCTTTTAACTGCATGTGATATTGAACGCTTATCTCCACCACAGGCTATACCTATTACTTTTATATTTGTATTCATTGCCTTGAATCCAAGTGCTAGTCCAGTTTGAGTTGCACCTGAACCTGTTGAGTGTACTATGTAGTTTGCAGTTATTCCTCTTTCATTTAATTGATGTAATATTTCTACTGATGCATTTAAATATCCAAGTGACCCTATTGCATTAGCTCCTCCACCTGGAATGATATATGGCTTTTTACCCTTCTCCTCAAGTTCTTTAGCTGTTTCATTCATTATTTTGGGAATTTCCTCTCTATCTACATCAAATATTCTTATATCTGCACCTAAAATTGCATCTAAAAGTAAATTTCCCTTAACACTTTTAGGTCCAATTGATCTTAAAATTAAGACTATATCTAAACCTAATTTTCTTGCTGCAGCTGCGGTTAATCTTGCATGATTTGAACATAGTGCTCCTGTAGTTATAATTGTATCTGCACCTTTCCTTAATGCATCCGCCATTAGGAATTCAAGTTTTCTAGCTTTATTTCCTCCAAAGGCCAATTCCATTACATCATCACGTTTAAAGTAAATTTTAACTCCTAATTCTTCACTTAATTTGGGTGCATATTCTAATGGTGTTGGTAATGAAATTAATTTTACTCTTGGAAATTTAGATGTGAGCATTTAATCACCAATTTGAGCTATATGTAATGTTGAAAATAAAATGTTAACTACTGAGATGAATGAAATTTTACTGAAATTGTAAAAAATTGCTTTACTCTTAGTATAGTAGTATGATGTTTTACTTTTCTTCTTCCTCTTCGGATACTGGTTCAACTTTAATTTTCAATCCTATAACATCGACTACCCTTACTTTCTGCCCAGCCTTAATTTCATGATCGGAAAATGCAGTCCAAGTATCGGATGCAACATATACTACGCCATATTTACCTGGTTTAATATCTGTCTTTGCTATTCCAATCATACCCTTAAGCTTCTTTAAATTAAACATAGTTCGCCTCAACCTCAGGGATCGCCTAACTCTATCTATGTAGAAAAGTAGGAAGCCCCCGCCTATTGCGAGGGCAATTGCTATTGTATATTGAGGTATGGTCACTTCAATGTATGGTTGTTCTCTATACATAAGAATTATGCTTAAAACCCATAATGCTAATCCTGCTGGCCCGAAAATTTGTATTCCAGGATATTTTAATTCTACAAATATTAATGCTGCACCAACAATCATTAATGCTATTGCAGCTACACTTACACCAAGTATTCCCATACCAAATAATGCTAATATTATCATTGCAGCTCCAATGAAGCCATAAACTTGAATTCCAGCAGTAAATAAGTCTATTAATATTAGCCAGAAGCCAAGTTCGAATAGTAATCCAATTATTAATGGATCATTCAGTAATGAATATACTTGATGTACAAATCCAGGCTTTAAAACAATTACTTCAGCACCTTTCCAATTTAACTTACTTAACAATTCACTTATGGAGTCAGCCATAAAATCGATAATTCCAAGTTTATATGCCTCCCTAGCAGTTAAATCTAGATTTTCAGTTACAAATTTAATTGTAATATTGACTCTCTCATCATTAACACCATATTTCCTCTGTGCTAATGCTCTCATTCTAGCAATTGCATAGTTAAGTATTTTTGGATCTACTGGCTGTGTTGGATCAATTGACCTAGGTTGACATGAACCTATAACAGTTCCATCAGCCATAACTAAATATTTAGCTGCCATTGCAATGAATGTTCCAGCTGAAGTTGCCTTTGCACCTCTAGGTGCAATCCATGCAACTACATCGATCTTAGCATTTAATAGTAAATCTATTATTTTGTCCATACTATCCATGTATCCGCCATAAGTATTTAATTTAACAATTAATGGACAATTCTCATTTTCAGCTTTACTTAAAGCACTTACTAAGAAATTATATGAACCATAATCTATTGTCATATCAATTTCAGCTAAATATACCTTGGAAACCTTACCTTTAACATAATTGAAATTAATTAATGAAATTAATGCAATTACAAATATTGTAGTGATTAATATTTGTTTAATGGGAAGCACATGCTTCAATTTTACATTCATATTTATCCAAATATGCAGTAGGAAGTCGAGTTAATTAACTTTACTTGTCAATTGATAATCAAAAAATTTATATTAAACTTAAACAATGTTATCAGGCTAACTTAACTATTGAGAACCAAGTTCTCGATAGTTAAGTTAAGAAGTTAAGGGAGGGAAAGAATTGTATAAAGGTAGAAGTACGAGGAGAAAACCAGTACAAGTTGGAAAAACCTACGATGTAGACATAACTGAACTTAGTAGGAGAGGAGACGGCTTGGCTAGAATTCAAGGCTTCGTAATATTTGTTCCAGGAACTAGACCTGGAGATAAAGTAAAAATACTAATTACTGCTGTTAGGGATAGATTTGCAGTTGCAAGAGTAGTTGAAGAATAGTAATTCAAGTTATGGTTGATTACAACGTTAAGTTTCCTTGTAACCCTTAATTTTTAATTTTAAATTAGGTAAAAGGCTTATTTGATGAAAGGTTGGATTGGAAGAATTGCTGAAGTAAATCTAGCGAAGCGTAAGGTAATTTTTAGCGAATTAAGGAAAGAAATTGCAATTAAATTTCTTGGAGGTAGGGGTTTAGGAGCATACTACATGACAGTTAAAGTTAATCCAAAAGTAAATCCATTTTCACCTGAAAATTGTTTAGTACTGGCAGTTGGACCATTAACTGGAACAATTACACCTTCAAGTGGTAGATGTTGCCTAATAGGTAAATCCCCATTAACAAATACTATTTTCGATTCCAATGCTGGCGGTAAAATTGGATTTGAAATTAAAGCTTCAGGCTTTGACGCAATAATTATTAATGGAATAAGTGATAAGCCAGTTAATTTAGTTATTAATACGAATTCAATTAGAATTGAGAATGCAAATGATTATTGGGGATTAAGTACAGGTGAAACAATAGAGGCTTTAAAGAGAGATTATGGAAGAGAATATGAAATTGCATGTATTGGACCTGCAGGTGAAAATCAAGTTTACTTTGCAAATATTAGATGTAGTGATGGAAACTTCTTTGGCAGAGGCGGTTTAGGAGCAATAATGGGTAGTAAGAAACTAAAGGCAATAATTGTTAAGGGAGAATTAAGAGTTGAAGTTGGAAATGAAGAGAAAATGATTGAATTATGGAGGAAATGTATTGATAGGATGAAAATTAATCCAGTAGTTGGAAAAGTACTTCCAAAATTTGGAACAAGATTTCTAGTAAACATTATTAATGCTTCAAATGCACTTCCAGCATACAATTTTAAATTTAAGAAATGGAATGAAGCAAGTAAGCTGTCAGGCGAGGTATTTCTGAAATTTATTGTTAGGAGAAAAGCATGTTCAATGTGTCCAATAGCATGTAAGAATATTATTAAGATAAATGGTTTTGAAACTCATGGACCTGAATATGAAACAGTATGGGCTTTAGGAATTAATTGCGGAATTAATGATCTGAAAATTGTAGCTAGAGCTAATAAATTATGCAATGAATATGGTTTAGATACCATAAGCATGGGTGGAACATTGGCTTGCTTAATGGAATTAAGTGAAAGAGGAATTATTAAGGAGAAGGTTAATTGGGGAGATGGAGAACTTGTTTTAAAATTAATTGAAGAGACAGCTTATAAGAAGGATTTAGGGAAGCTATTAGCCTTAGGTTCGAGTAGAATGGCTGAAAAATTAGGTTTTAAGGAGGCTTCAATGACTGTTAAGAATCTTGAGTTACCAGCATATGATCCAAGAGAACTTCTTGGAATGGCACTTGCATATGCAACTTCAAATAGGGGTGGATGCCATTTAAGAGCATATATGACTGCAATGGAAGTACTTGGACTACCAATATTAATTGATAGAAAATCAATTATAGGTAAAGCAGAATTGGTGGCTGTTAATCAAAATTTCATGGCTATAGCGGATTCACTTATAATTTGTAAGTTTGCAGCATTAGAATTAGATGATGAAATTTTAAGTCACATATTATCAGCTGTAACTGGAATTAAATTTGATAGAGGGGAACTCATGAAAATTGGTGAGAGAATATGGAATTTAGAGAGAATGTTTAATTTGAAAGCTGGAATTACAAGTAAAGATGATAGACTTCCAACTAGAATAATGAATGAAATTGAAATTCAATTAAATGAAATGTTGAAGGCTTATTATGAAATTAGAGGTTGGAATGAATATGGAATTCCAACTAAAAGTAAAATTGAGGAGTTAGGTTTAGAGGAGTTGATTAAATTTTGAGTTTAAAAAATGAAGTATACGAACTCTTTAGACTTTATGGTAGAAAATTAACTGAGAAAGGTTATGTAGCAGGTCATGGTGGGAATATTAGTATTAGATTTGGAAATAAAATGCTTATTACTAGGCATGGATGTACACTTGAAGACATTAAAATTGAAGATGTAATTGAAGTAAGCATTATAGGTGAAACTAGCTTCGATGCAATATCCTCAACTGAAACCATAGTTCATAGGGAAATTTATAGGCAAACGCAAAATTTAGCTGTAATACATGCACATACACCATATGCAATTGCCATATCATTCTTTAAGGAAAAGCTAATTCCAATAGATGCTGAAGCTAGACATGTACTCCGAGAAGTTCCAATAGTTGAGGGTAGAGCTGGATCAGAAAGGTTAGCTATGAATGTTGCAGAAGCAATTAAGAAGCATCATGCAGTAATAGTTAGGGGTCATGGAACATTTGCAGCTTCACAAACATTGGAATTAGCATATAGATTATTATGTATGGTTGAAAAATCAGCTCAACAAATCTATCTAACGGAAATTTTAAAAAGATTGGGATTAAAATTTATTGAGCCAAAGGAAATTTAGGTTGATTAACATGTATGATTTAATTATTATTGGTGGTGGACCTGCAGGATTAACAGCAGCAATCTATGCAGCAAGATCAGGATTAAAAACACTTGTATTAGAAAAGAATGCTCCAGGTGGAAAATTAGGAGAAATACCTCATTTAGAGAATTATCCTGGATTAACGGAGCCAATTAATGGACTTGAATTAGCAATGAAAATGTATGAGCAAGCAGTTAAATTTGGAGCTGAAATTAAATATCCAGAAGTAGTTGTAGACTTAAAACTTGATGGAATAATTAAAAAAGTTAAAACTAGGGAAGGAGAATATAAGGCTTTAGCAATCATTATTGCAACTGGACTTGAGAAGAAAAAGGCATTAATTCCGGGAGAAGCTAAGCTTATTGGTAAAGGTGTAAGTTATTGTGCAGTTTGTGATGGCCCATTATTCAAGAATAGAGATGTAGCTGTACTCGGCTATAATGAAAAGGCAGTTGAAGAAGCAATATTCCTATCAAATCTAGCAAGTAAGGTTTACTTAATAACTGATGGAGAGAAAATTGAAGCATCAGAAGCATTAGTTGAGAAGATGAATCAGCAAGAAAATATTGAAGTAGTTAATGCAAAGCTAATTGAAATTAAGGGTGAAAATAAAGTTGAATCAATAATTGTGAAGAAAAATAATGAAACATTAAGTATACCAGTATCAGCAATATTCATTGCTAAGGGAGATGAACCTAAAACGGAAATATTTACAAAAGCTGGATTAGAATTAAATCAAATTGGATTCATAAAAGTCAATAATAATCAAGAAACAAATATTAAAGGAGTATATGCAGCAGGAGACTGCACTGGAAGAGGATTACAAGTCGTAGTTGCAGCTGGAGATGGAGCAGTAGCAGCATTATCAGCAAATAAATATGTCAAGGCAATAAAAGCAAAAATGAAGAAAATAAATCAAGAAGAAGACATGTTTTATATTGAAATTGAACCTGGAAAAAGAGCATATCACAAATTTAAGATTGAAGATAACTTAATGAAATTAATGAGCACCTATACACCACCAGAATATAGAGGACTTGGACTTGCTGGAAAAATAGTTGAATCAGTAATAGAATATGCGAAGAAAATTGGAATAAAGAAATTATTAGTGGAATGCAGTTATGTTCAGTATTGGATTAAAAAGAATCCGGATAAAGTAAGTGAATTCGAAATAGAATACGATATAAAGGCATAATAAATTCAAACTGCTATTCCGT
>CAZCCB010000021.1:17556-18303 GCA_964497155.1 uncultured Nitrososphaerota archaeon
ATTATAATGAAGAAAATATACATAACAGTAATTGGTAGTAGTAATTATGTTCCAAAAGAAGTTTATGAAAAAGCAGTTGAAGTTGGAAGACTACTTGCAAAGCATGGAGCAATAATAATTACTGGTGGAAGAACAGGTATAATGGAGGCAGTATGTAAAGGAGCTAAGGAAGCTGGAGGATTAACTATAGGAATACTTCCAGGATTAACTAGAGATGAAGCAAATGAATATGTTGATATTGCAATTCCAACTGGAATTGGATATGCGAGAAATGCAGTTAATGTAATTGCTGGAGATGCCATAATAGCAATTTCAGGTGGACCAGGAACATTATCTGAAATTGGATTAGCATTAGCATATAATAAACCCGTAGTAGTACTAGCAGGGACAGGAGGAGCATCAGATTTAATAGCTAGGGAGGGAAGAATAAGAGAGTATAAGGTTGAAATTGCAAAAACACCTGAAGAAGCAGTTGAAAAAGCATTGAAATTGGCAATTAAAAACTTATCCTAAACGCTTAACATTTTTTGAACCACAATATGGACATTTAACTTCTCCACTTTCATCCCATACACTGAAATATCCCCCACCCTTCTTAGATTTACAATCTTTGCAGATGTATCGCACCCTACCCATAATTAATCACCATAGAGAAGAAAGAGAAGAAATATATTTACATTACCATTCAAACAGCTTAAAGAAGTGAATAACTCATGAATCAAGTTGGTAAAAGAGAAATCAACAAAC
>CAZCCB010000022.1:0-18180 GCA_964497155.1 uncultured Nitrososphaerota archaeon
TATTTCCCTCTTTTAACTATATTTTACTCTATTTCAGTTTATAAACATTCTTATGGTCAAGTTTAACTTAATGATAATCCTATTATATTATTTTTTATAAAACTCAAACACTACCATTCAAGTAAAATCCCACGATAGCTCAAATTTCAATTATCTTAATTCACAATTAATTATCCTAAAGCAATCTTCAGGAATAATTAATTATATCCAACCCAATAATTGATTTATCCTTAATAAATATCATACAATTTCTGATACTCATAGCAAATACTATTACAATAGTTAAAGGATTTGATCCGTATACATATTTTTGGGTAGGTTATGCATATCTTAATGTTGAGGATAATTCTCCTCCGTTAGGTGTTGCAGGTTATATCAAGACCATAGATGTATATGTTCCTTATCCTTTAATCCTGAAGATCCAGGTGGTTATACATATTTTTATTGCCAATGGGTTACAGTTATATTAAGTTATAGAGATCATTATTGGATTCAAGTTGGATATGTTAAGGGTTGGAGTCTAGGAACTTACTATGACCTCAAATATTATTATGAGATAAAAGACCGAGCTGGTGGTTCTAGAGAAATATATCTTGATTTTGGTTCGGTTTGTAATGTCTGGTATAATTACTATATTAGTAGAGATAATGTTTATTCGGATGTTTGGACTATTGGAGTAACTGGTCAATTTAGTAAAAATGTTCGGGTATATCCATATTGGCCAGTAGATTATAGGGCATGTCATGAAACAACGAAAGATGATACTTGGACTTATATTGTAAATATTGATGGTACTCACTTTAAATATTTGCAAATTGGATATCCAAATGGTAATTGGAGATTTTGGGATAGACATATAAAAGTTAAGGATCCTCCTTCTAACAATACTTACGAGGTAATTGAGATTTCAGATTATGAATTTGAAGCTAAGGGTGGTGGTTAATATGAAAGTTACTTTTAAGAATGCTTTTAACTTAATTAATATAATTCTCATCATGCTGTTCATTATCTTAGCTTTTATTAATGGATATATACTTTACATGAAGAAACTAGAACTTGAAGAGATTTGCAAGAAGTTTGGTCCTCTAGAACCAATGAGTATGCCAGGTACCTTTGAGAGTATTGGAAAAATGGTAAGTTATGATGAGCTTATTCGTCAATTTAAAGCTAGGAAAATACGCTTATACTTGCCAACTTATATTCCAAGTGGATATAAGCTAACCGCCATATGGGCTAAAGTTGATGATAAAACTGGCAAAATTTGTTTTCCAATAATAGTCTTATATAGTAAGAGAGGTGATACTGGGGTTAATTCCGCTGAAATTGGTATTGAAATTTATCCAGCGCCTTTTATTCCATTTCGTGATGATCCTAATGATACTAATGATGGTTTCCTTAGAATAGTAATTGCAAATAAAACTAGGAGGGTATATGTAGATCCAGATGCATATACAACATAGTATTATAAGGGGAGATTCGTTAGTGGATATTATGTTGGTCGTTGTATTTTAATAGATGTTTGGATTGATGGTCTTAATTACTTGTTTAGTGCCCATCCATCTATTGGATTAGAGGAATCATTAAAAATTATTAAAAGTCTTAAGAGAGTTAGTTAGATCACCATTTACTATTTTAACTATGTTATTCTTACTATACTATTTTTTTCAGCGGATTTTATTATTGCAATTGATATTTCAAGTGCCTTATATGCATCTTCAGGTTTAATTGGTGGTTCTAAATTATTTAGAATAGCCTCGGCGAATCGCTTTATTTGAATATCATAGCCAGATTCTTCACTAACTTGAATTTCCATCATGTCTTTCTCCTTGAATACTTTAACTGTTCTCCCAATTAAACTACTATTATATATTATTGAGCCATGACTTCCAATTAATTCAAGTCCCATTGTAAATGGATATGTTGGTGGTTGAGCCCAACTTCCCTCAACGTAAGCTAATTTTCCATTTTCAAATTTTAGTAATGCCATTACATGGTATCCTTTTCTAACATAACCCTCATCTTTATCATTAATTTTTGCATAAACTTCCTTTACTTCTGAATTGAATATCCATCTCAAATAGTCTAGGTCATGAATTATTAAGTCTATTGCAACTCCACCGCTTTTACTTAGGTCACTAAACCAATTATTTGAACCCCATGTTGGATAACTACCAATTCTAATGGCTCTAGCAATTAATGGTTCACCTATAGTTCCCTTATCTACAATTTTCTTTATTATTGAATATTCGGGGAAAAATCTTAGGCAATGTGCAACCATAAATTTACCCTTAGCCTTCTTTGCCTCATTAATTATTGCTCTTGCATCCTCTAAACTTAATGCTATGGGCTTTTCAAGTAATACATGCTTATTAGCTCTTAGAGCCTTAATTGCAACTTCCTTATGCATAAATGTAGGTAGGCAGATGTCAACAATATCAATTCTTTCATTCATTATTGCTTCATCTAAATTGCATGTAGCTTCAGCATTAAATTTACTTGCCAATTCCTTAGCCTTATTCAATGTCCTAGAATATATTTTAATTATTTTAACATAGTCAAGTTTAGACCAGCTTTCACTATGAACTCTACCCATATATCCTGCACCTAAAATTGATACTCTCAACTTATGTTGACTAGTCATTCCATACACCAAAATAATTTAGAGTGGAATTGCAAATTTAATAAGTTAGATGTTCATGTTGAAGTTTTCTTTTACTATGCTTAAAACAATGCTTGTAACTGTTCTTTTAATATGTGGCATTGTTAATATTCCCTTAATAAATTTATTTAATTCTTTTCTTCCCTTAAATTTGGCTATAACTGCAATATCAAATTCACCTGTAATATCGTAAACGCTCATTACTTGATCGAATTTAGCTAATTCTTTTTCAACCTCTATTATATATGGTCCTTCAACTTGAATCATTATCAACGCGGTTAAATCGCATCCCAACTTTTCATAGTCAATGTCTATTGTAAATCTCTTAATTACGCCTATTTCTTCAAGTTTTCTAATCCTATTATATATTGTTCCAATGGCTACTCCAAGTTTATCACTTAATTCCTTATATGTTAGTTTAGCATTTCTCCTTAATTCTTCAATTATTTTGAGATCTATTTCATCAATTAATTTTTCATTTTTCATGCTCTCTCCAAATACATTTCTATTTCCCATTTAGTTACTTTATCCTTACTTTCTTCCCAGCTACCTGTATCTTTTATGTATTTTTCCCATTCTTTCATTTTAATTTCTACAAGTTTATTAAATACGTGTTCTCCAAGACATTTATTTACTGTTTCATCCTTCTTAAATTCCTCAATTGCCTCAATTAAGCTTCCTGGGAGTGTTTCAAATTCACCTTTATGATGATATACATCTAAGTTATAGGGTTCTCCTGGATCAATTTTAGATTTTACTCCATAGATTCCTGCAGTAATTACAGTTGCTAATCCTAAATATGGGTTGAATGATGGATCTGGATGTCTATATTCAATTCTACATGTCTTTTCCCTTATTGGTCTAGGCACTCTTATTAATGTAGACCTATTGCTATAGCCCCAACAAATGTATACTGGGGCTTCATATCCTGGTCTTAATCTTTTATATGAATTTACTAATGGTGCTACTGTTAGTGATAATCCTTTTGAATGTCTTAATAATCCTCCAATGAAGTTTAAAGCTAAACTTGAAATTTCATTTCCACCACTATAGAATAGGTTTCTTCCATTTCTTTGTAGACTTAAGTGTAGATGTGCTCCACTACCATTAACTTCCATAAATGGTTTAGGCATAAATGTAGCTATATATCCCTCTTTTCTGGCTAATGCTTTAATTGCCATTTTAATTATAATTACTAAATCTGCAAGTGTAACTGGATTTGGAGCTGATATTGAGACTTCATGTTGTCCTGGAGCGACTTCATGATGCATTTTATCAAATTCAATATTTAAATCAAGAAGTACATCCCCTAAAATTTTCTTAATATAATCTCCATAATCTAATGGTATTGAATCAAAGTATTGTCCATTATCTTGTGGTTTAATTTCTAATCTCTCATTCTTATTAATTATGAAGTATTCAAGTTCAATTCCAGCTTTAACATTAAATCCTCCCTTTTCAACTGTCTCCAATACTTTCTTTAAAACTGTTCTCGGACTTCCTTCATATAATTTATATTCTGGCGTATAGGCATCACATATTATAACTGCTGTTCTATTATCCTCCCATAATGCAATTTTAAGTGTTGATAAATCTGGAATTGCAATTAAATCACTATTCTCTATTCTAGCAAATCCAGGTATTGATGAACCATCGAATCCAACACCATAGTATACTGCATCTTCAATTTCTTCACTTCTAATAATTACGCTTTTAGGAGTTCCATGAATATCAGTTATAATTAATCTCAAGTACTTTACGTTATTCTCCTTAATTATTTTCTTAGCGTAATTTAATTTCTCGTCTATGTTCTCTCGAATCATGTAGTATTCTGAATATTTTTTAGAATTTAAATTTTTCTATGAAAATTCTTTCAGATAAAAATGTAATTTATTTTAAAATTTTCATTTATTATCTATGAGCTGATGAATATAGAGTATTTATTTTTGAAAACTTTTCAGTTAAATGACTTTAACCCATTGTGGTCTTATATTTAATTCCCTCATTATTAATCTTAATCCTTCAATTGATGCCTTATTATTAATTATTACTTGATCTCTTTTTGGTACTAATAGTCTACCCTTATATAATCCACTTTGATTTGAAATATAAAATGTCTGTAGAACAAATAGTAGGAGATTTAATTGCTTTGAAGATAATGATTCTATGAGGAATTTTATTTGCCTCAAGTTTAGATGCGTTCTTTTTCTTAATGCTCTTATTGCTCCTTCTTTACTTTCATCCATTAGGTTTAATATGTCATTAATTGTTAAGTCGTACTCTTTTAGGAAGTCTTTTAATGCATCTTTAAGTCTAATATATCTATTCATTGTTAAATGAAGTTTAATTTTATTGTTTTAACTAGATTTCTCATTAGCATTGCAATTATCATTGGTCCTACTCCACCTGGAACTGGAGTTATTGCTGATGCAATTTTCGATACAGATTCGAAGTCTACATCGCCAACTAATTTTCCTTCAACATAGTTGAATCCACAGTCAAATACTACTACTCCCTCCTTAACCATTGAGGAGTTAATTGCCTTCGGCTTTACAATATCAACTATTAATATATCTGCTTGCTTAGCTACTTCACTTATTCTCGGCGAATTTGAATGACATATGGTTACATCGGAACCCATATTCATCAACATTAATGCTGCAGGTTTTCCAGTAAGCTCCGTTGCACCAAGAATTACTGTATGTTTTCCATATACATCAATATTATATTCCTTCATTAATGCAACTATTCCTTCTACTGCTGGAGATACTAAGCATTCTTCACCAAGTAGTAATCTGCCAAAATTTAGTGGATGTAGGCCGTCGACATCCTTGGATGGATCGAGTTTTTCGATAACTTTTTTAGCATTTATGTGTGGTGGTAGTGGCATTTGAACAACTACTCCATGAACACTATTATCTTCATTTAGTTTCTCAATAAGTTTAATTAATTCATCTTCACCTATGCTTTCAGGGAGTTTATGAATTTCAGATTGTATTCCTATCCTCTTAGCTCTTCTAGATTTTAATCTAACATAACTTTTTGATGCTGGATCTTCGCCAACTAATATTAATGAAAGTTTTGGGTTAATCCCCCTTTTCTTTAGCTCTTCAACTTCATTTTTTAAGTTACTTAATATTTTTCCTGATAGAGTTTTTCCGTCAAGTATCATTGTCATAAGCTCACTCCTATTTTAATCCAATTATTTCTCCTGTTTCAACATTTAGGTCTATTTCTTCAGCTGCTGGTTTTGATGGTAATGCTGGTAGAACATTAATTTCACCACAATATGCTACTAGGAATCCTGCTCCTGTGAATGGCCTTATATCTGTTATTTTAATTTTGAATCCTCTTGGTCTTCCAACTATTTTTGGATTATCTGTTAATGATAGTGGTGTTTTAGCCATATTTATTGGTAATTTATCAAGTCCAAGCTTCTTTAATTTCCTAATTTTCTTCTTAACTTCACTAGTAAATTCAACATCATCTGCACCATACATTTCCCTTGCAATTATTCTTATTTTCTCTTCAATTGGTAGGTTTAATTCATATAGGAATTTGAAGTTAGCCTTTTTCTCTTCAAGTATTTTAAGTACTTTTTCAGCAAGTTCTAATCCTCCTTCTCCACCCTTCTGGAACACTTCTACTACTGCTGCTGGAATTCCCTTTTCTTCACACCATTTCTTTACTACATTTATTTCTTCATCTGTATCTGTTGGAAATCTATTTATTGCAACTACTACTGGTAATCCAAACTTATTTACATTTTCAATTTGCTTTTCTAAATTCTCAATTCCCTTCTTAACTGCTTCAGCATTTGGTTTATCAACTTCTTTAAATTTAATTCCTCCATGAACTTTTAATGCTCTAATTGAAACTACTAATACTACCGCATCAGGTTTAATGTTTCCAGCCCTACAGACTATATCGCAGAATTTTTCTAATCCAAGGTCAGCTCCAAATCCAGGTTCAACTATGACGTAGTCGGCTAATTTTAATGCCATTTTTATTCCAATTAGGCTTGGACATCCATGACCTATATTTGCAAATGGGGCTCCATGAACTATTGCTGGTGTTCCTTCAAGTGTTTGAACTAGATTTGGCATTAATGAATCTCTTAGTAATGCTGCCATTGCTCCATGAGCCTTAATATCTGCTGGTGTAACTGGTTTTCCATCTTTAGTATATGCAATGGTCATTTTAGCTAGTCTTTCCTTCAAGTCTTTCCAATTAAGTGCTAATGCATGAATACTGCATGTTTCGCTTGAAGCTGTAATTTCAAATCCAGTTTCAAGCGGTATTCCACCCAGCCTTCCACCTAAACCTACAACTATATGTCTTAACCCTCTATCTTCAACATCAATTGCTCTTTTAATTGTTATATTATGAATATCAACATTTAATGCATTACCTCTATAAATGTGGTTTTCAAGCATTGCTACTGCCAAGTTATGTGCAACTGTTATTGCATGTAGGTCTCCAGTAAAATGTAGGCTTATCATTTCCATTGGAACTACTTGAGCTCTACCTCCACCACATGCACTGCCTTTAATTCCAAATATTGGTCCAAGTGATGGTTGCCTTAAAACTACAATATTTTTCTTACCCATTTTTCCAAGTGCTTCACCCAATCCTATAGCTACAGTTGTTTTCCCCTCTCCAGCTTTAGTAGGAGTTATTGCTGTAACTACTATTAGTTTTCCACCGGGTTTATTTCTTAATTTTTCATAAACTTCAAGCTTAATTTTAGCAGCATATTTTCCATATGGTTCAATGTCATTTTCACTTAATCCAAGTGATTTTGCAATTTCAATTATTGGCTTAATGCTAATTTCTTTCACATTAATCAACCTCCATAACTTCAATCAACCTTTCACTCCATAAACTTATAAGCTTTAAAGTATCGATGTTAAGCGAAGGTGAATTTTATGGATAAAGTTAAAATTGCAATTGTCAAGTTTGGATGTATAGGATGCTCACCATTAATTGAAATTGCACTTGATGAACGTTCAATTAGAAAGGATATCAAGATTAGAGTTTTCTCAACTGGAGGTAAAATGGATTCTGAAAATTGTATTGAAGTAGCTGAAGATACGGTCAAATATAATCCAGATATAATTGTAATTGTAACTCCTAATGCTTCTCTGGAAGGACCAACTGCTGGTAGGAGGAAAATTAAGGAGCTTTACCCTAATACTCCAATAATAATTATATCTGATGAACCTGCTAAAAAAGTGGTTAAACAGCTTGAGGAGGAGGGTTTCGGTTATATTATTGTCGAAGCTGATTCGATGATTGGAGCTAGAAGAGACTTTCTCGATCCAACTGAAATGATATTATTCAATAGCGATGTACTTAGAGTATTAGCAGTTACAGGCGTATTTAGGATGATTATAGCTGAAATAGATAGGGTTATTGAGCAAATTAAGTCTAAAAGTGAAATTGAATTACCAAGAATTATTGCATCAGCAGAATTTGTTGTTGAAAATTACGGTGGATTTTCAAATCCATATGCAAAATCAAAGGCTATTGCAAGTTATGAAGCTGCACGTAGAGTAGCCTATTTATCAACTAGGGGATGCTATGTCCTAAAGAAAAGAGTTCAATATTTACCAGTTGTAGCTGCTGCTCATGAATTAATGAGGCATGCAGCATTACTTGCTGATGAAGCTAGGGAAATAGAGAAGGCTAATGATTCAGTATATAGAACCCCACATATAAGTACTGGTGAAGTTAAAGTTAAGAGTAAACTTTTAGAGCCAGCTAAATAAGTAAAGTTTAAGGTAATACTTAATTTCATACATTTAATTCACATGATGAGAATGATGGAATTTGGGAGGGATGCTTCAAGTGGGCAAATGGGTTATTTGTGGAGCATGGCCATATGTAAATGCAATTCCACATTTAGGAACCCTTATTGCATGTGTACTCTCACCTGATGTTGTAGCTAGATATCTTAGATTGAAGGGCGAGGAGGTAGTTTTTGTTAGCGGCTCTGATGAGCATGGTTCTCCAATTGAAGTTGAAGCTATGAGGAAGAATGTTCCACCGAAAATTCTTACAGATGAGCTTCATAATTATGTTGTAGAGTTATTTAAGAAATTTGGAATAAGCTATGATAATTATACTAGAACTGAAAATCCAGTTCACATAAAATTTGTTAGAGAATTTTTCATGAAGCTTTATGAAAATGGATATATTTATGAGGAGGTAATTCAGCTTCCATATTGTCCAAATTGCAAAATGTTTTTGCCAGATAGATTTATTGAGGGTACATGTCCATATTGTAATTATCCAAGTGCTAGAGGGGATCAATGCGATAATTGTGGAAGACTATTAGATCCGCTTGACTTAATTAATCCATATTGTGTATTCTGTAAATCAAAGCCAGAAATAAAATCAACTAAACATTGGTTTTTCGATTTACCTAAATTAACCAAAGTATTATCAGATTTCGTTGAAAATCATCCATTATTTTCTGAAAGCATAAAGAATTATTGTAGATCATGGATTAAAGAGGGGTTAAGACCTAGAGCAGTAACTAGAGATAATAAATGGGGGATTCCAGCACCTTTTCCTGGAGCTGAAAATAAAACCATTTATGTATGGTTTGAAGCATTGTTAGGCTATTTATCAGCAACTCTACAATACTTTATGAATAAGGGTGAACCTGAAAAATGGAGGGAATTTTGGTTAAATAAGGAAACAAAAACAGTTTACTTTATTGGTAAAGATAATATTCCATTTCATGCAATTATACTTCCAGCCATGCTAATTGCATCTGGTGAAAACTATACTTTGCCTTGGAATATATCTGCAATTGAATACTTAATGTTTGAAGGTCAAGCTTTTAGTAAAAGTAGAGGTATAGGTGTATGGCTTGATGAAGCATTAGAAATATTGGAACCTGATTACTGGCGATTTTCATTATTAATGATGAGGCCTGAAGTTAGAGATTTAAATTTTACATGGAATGATTTTCATAGAATAATTAATTCAGAATTAAATGATAATTTAGGAAACTTTATACATAGAACATTATCTTTCATCCATAGGAATTTTAATTCAATAGTTCCAGAACCTAGTGAATTAAGTAGTGTTGATCATGAATTTATGAGTAAAATTGAGAATGCTCCCATTAAAATTGGAGAACTTATTGAGCGTATGAGATTAAAATTGGCTATTGAAGCATTACTTGAACTTTCAAGATATGGGAATCAATATTTAAACATTAAGGAGCCTTGGCATAAAATTAAGGAGAATATTAAGGATGCATCTACAACATTATGGATTGCAGCTAATGCTGTTAAGTCATTAGCAATATTAATGGAGCCATTTATACCATTCTCAGCCGAGAAATTATGGAATATGCTTAATATGGAGGGTTCAGTTCATAATGCTAATTGGAATGAAGCTGGTAAATTAAACTTAAAGCCTGGACATAAAATTAAGAAACCGAAACCATTGTTTAGGAAGCTTCCAGATGATTTTCCAGAGAAGATAAGAGTTGAATTAATTGAAATTAGAAAGCGAATTAAGAGACCATCATTAGCTACCTAGACTTCCTAATGAAGTCAACTATTTTTCTTTGAAACTTAAATAATTGAATTAACTTCGCATATTTAATCCATAATTGAAATTCAGTTCTCAATTTAGAACTAACTATTTTAATTGCATTATCAATCGAATCAACCTTAATTGGTTTATTTTTAAATGCATTTCTCATTCCCTCTCTAACCTGCCATACACCTACTGGACAATAATATTCTGGTCCAATTTCCCTAATAGCTAATACCATTGCTTGTCTCCTAATTTTATTCAAATATTCAAGTACTGCTAGTCTCATTGCTTTATATCCGCCATTGATTTCACCTCTCCTCCATTTGCCATCATAGAGTTCAAAATTCTCTACAATATATGGCTTTAATCTTCTAACCCAAATTGTCTTGGGAAGCCAAATTTCAATCATTTCAAATGCATATGAGCCTGGCATAAGAATTATAATATATCGATTATCAAGATACTCATTAGTAAAGATTATTATTTCACTTATCTCCATATAATCCCTAATTTTCTCAATTAAATGGTCACCAATAATTGAATCAATAGCAGTTATTCCCCATCTAGTTGGAACAATTCTTCTTTCCCTCTTCCTTCCAAGGAGTCCAGCTGTAAGTAATCTAATTAAATAGTAATTTGAATATCCATAATCGTAAAGTTCACTTATAGCTTCACTAGCCCTAGCATCATAATCATAAATTAACTGCTCAGCTTTCCTTGGTACAATTGGATTTTCAGCTATAATCAATTTTCTTAATCTAGCTGATGGACCGACTGGAGATAATACTCCATCAAAAATTAATCTTGGAATTGGAGGTTTTCTAAAATATGCCTCAGTATCAATCGGCTCATATGACATAGCTATTTCTTGAGTTAATCCCAACAATCTATCTGAAATTCTTGAAGCTTCACCGACCTTAACCCTAAAATTAGCTCTAACAATACTTGATCTAATCCTAATTATTTCTTCAATAGATTTGCCATACCAATTAGTTGGATTTCCATATAAGATGGCTTTGGAACCAGTTATTGGTGGAATCATAGGTCCAACTAATACTTCTGGATAACCAATTTCACCTACAATTAAATCTGGAGGTGTTGAACCATAAATATAATTTTTATTTAATTTATCTTTAAGCTTCAATTGTATCTTCATTCTCTCAATAATTGGACATTTAAGTCTACCGCAGAGTCTCCTACTACCCTTACATTGTGCACATAATGTTGATGATATTCTAGTTGGCATAACCTACATAGTTATTATCTTATGAAGAATTTTTAAGTATTAAAATTCATTCTAATTTGGAGTTACATATGCAGAAGTATACTCATTTAGCTGTTGGATGGACAATTTCAGCATTAATAGCCAAGTATATTTATAAATTAAATTTAAACTTTATAAGTGAAGTGAATGCCATAACAACTCTATCTATAACTTCAATTAGCGTTCAAGGAGCAATTTTCAGCTTACTACCAGATTTAGATCATTTATTTATGGGATTGATTCATCATAGATGCGGTTTAACTCATAGCATCTATACATTCATAATATTTGCCCCAATACTTGCATACTTCATTGGTTTTAATCCAATAATAGCTTCAGTAGCAGTATTTGTTCACTGGATTTTAGATGCACTCAATCCATCAGGAGTTAGAACCATTGGCTTCAATTTGGAATTCTTTATTAAGCATAGAAGGGATTTTAGAATAGCTAAAATTAGATATGATAATCATCCAATCAATCTATTACTAACGATAGGATCCCTATTACTACTATATTACTTAATGTAAGGTGGGGTGGAATGGAAATATTCAAGTTAATTTCAAAGTATAGGGATAGAAATTTAGCTGAAAAATTAACTAAATATATTAATGATTTATGTGGAAATGAAAAGTTTTTAATTATGCATGTATGCGGCACACAGCCGCTATAAGAGCGGCTGGCCGACACATGAATATACAATAACTCATTTTGGAATTAGAAGTCTACTTCCCAAAGTAGATTTGAGAGCTGGACCTGGATGTCCAGTATGTGTTGCTTCACCAGTTAAAATTCAAATTGCAGTTGAACTTTCAATGCAAAATAATGTCATAGTAACTACTTTTGGAGATATGTTTAGAGTTAAGGGGACAACTATGTCCTTAATGGAAGCTAAGTCTAAGGGTGGAAGAGTTCAAGTAGTTTATAGTATTTGGGATTCAATTAAATTGGCTAGAAAGTATCCTAATAAGGAGATTGTTCATTTTGCAATTGGATTTGAAACTACTGCTCCATCAACAGCAGCAGTATTATTAAGTAATCCTCCTCCAAATTTCTCAATAATATGTACACATCTACTCATACCACCAGTAATGGAGTATTTATTGAAGCTTGGAGAATTAAAGATTGATGGCTTCATATGTCCAGGTCATGTATCAACAATTATTGGAGTTAAACCATATAGGCCAATAGCTAGAAAATATAGGTCATCAATGGTTGTAGCTGGATTTGAACCAATAGATGTTTTAATTGGAATTGCAATGCTAATTAAAATGATTAAGGAAAAGAACTTTGATGTATTGAATGAATATGTTAGAGTCGTTAGGGAGGAGGGTAATGTTAAGGCTCAAAAAATGATGTATGAAGTATTTGAGATTTGCAATGCGGATTGGAGAGGTATAGGTAGGGTTCCTAATTCAGGATTAAAATTGAAAAGTGAATTTGAACAGTTTGATGCTGAATTGAAATTTAATGTTGAAGTTGAGGAAAACTATGAAATGCCTCCTGGATGTAGATGCGGTGAAGTTTTAAGAGGACTAATTATGCCATGGGAATGCCCATTGTTCGCTAAAATTTGTAATCCATTAAATCCAATTGGACCATGCATGGTTTCAAGTGAAGGTTCATGTGCAATAATATATAAGTATGCAAGGAGAAATCGTCATAAAAATGTTAAACTTAACATGAAGTAATTTTGCAAATAAATTTATATTTCACTTAGCAATTAAGGGTAATTAGTTTAAATTTATTTGGGGTTTGGGGATATAATGAGAATGCTTAAAGTAGTATTAATATTCTTATTACTAGCATTAACATTAATTCCATTGAATCCAAATTTCAATAATTCAATAACATTGGCTCAAAGAACATATGAAATTTATAATGAGGGAATTAATGTTCTATGGACATTTGAATTTAATTCAACTTCACCAATTAAAGTAATTATTCCCGGGGTTGAGAATTATTGTGGAGATCTTGATGGTGATGGAAAGGAAGATTTAATTATAATTGAAGAAGTTAATGGTCATCTTGGCACTCCAACTGAAATAAGTATTTATGCATTAAATGGTATTAATGCAAGTAAATTATGGTCAATAAGTAAGGATGCAACCAATTATGAATATTCATATGTAACCATATATCCAGATGCAAGTGAAGATAATGTAAATGATATTGTAATGGCTTTCGTATATAAGTCTGGAAGAACAGACTATACACTTGAAGTTGTAAAATATAGTGGTGCTAATGGAGATGTTTTATGGTCTGGAGTTAAGAGTATTCCAAGGAGATATTATGTTCAAATATTTACGATAGCTGATGTAAGTGGAGATTTAGAACCAGACATACTATTAGTAGCTCCAGCAACTAATGATAAAACCGAAATTTCAATATTAAATGGAATTAATGGTGAGGAAGTTTACAGCTATACTTTTAATGAAATATTAAAATTAACATTTGTAGCTAGAGTTCATCCGAAGAAAATAATTATTTCAGGTGAATATGAGAATGGACCAGAATTTGTCGGTGAATTTGATATTGAATATAATAGGTTTGTATGGGTTTATGAAGCTAGATTGGAAGCAATAATTGATGCTGATGGAAATTTGCTTCCAGACTATGTAATTGCCCATTCATATTGGAATAGAAGTGCAGATCAATATTATAGCTGGATTTCAGCTGTAGCTCCATTAACTGGAAATCCATACTGGAATAAAACTTTACTTGGAGAAGTTTATGCATATGGAATATCAAGACGTCCTCCACGTCCATTCCCATTACATGTATTAGCTACTGCTTTAATTGGGTCAAATGTAACAAATATAGTATTATTTAATGGTACTAATGGTAATATAATAAATAGTAGAATTGTTAGTTCTAAATATGCACCTCCATATGCACTTCCATTTGGTGATGTAGATCGTGATTTTGAGGAAGATGTATTTGTTGATGCAAGCGGTTGTGAACCAACATCATTTAATTTAACAGTTATGACATTACTATCTCCAAGCTTAACAACTGCATGGAGAATTTCAGAAAATATTAGTATTCCAAGATTAATTGTTTCAGGTGAAGTTACACCTTCATTTGACTTTACAGGTGACGGCGTATTCGATTACTTTGTAAATATATGGATTACAAATTATACTAGTGGAGAGACTGTTGCAACTAATATTACTGGATATTCAAATGTAAGTAGAGTATGGGTTGCTTCAATTAAAAACTTAGATTTACATGAAATTTCAAGATTAGACTTCTACTTCGAAATGGTTTCTTGGCCATATAATAAGAAGCTTCCATACATCTTTGGAGATTTAAATGGTGATGGACTAACAGAAATATTATTGGTTGATGAATGGAATGGAGTAATGATTTGCTTATCACCAGTAAGGGGTATAGCTCCTCCATTACCTAGATATGCATTTACAGTTATACCGCCAATTAGCTATAGGGTAACCGAGCCCGGAGTACCTGCAATACATACCTTTATGATTAGGAATATTGGTGAATTAAATGATACCTACATATTAAGTTCTGATAGAGGAATATTGTCAACACATAGAATAGAATTAAATCCAGGTGAAACTGCTTTCTTCAATTTAACCGACATAGCCTTTAGAGAAGGAGTTTATATTGCAAATATTACAGTAACTTCACTTGGAAATTCAACTTTAAGCATAACTATTCAAGCTATAACTAATGTAACTCTAATAGCACCACCTCCAATTATTGGAGGATGGATGTTCTCAATGGACTATTCAACTGAAAGTTATAGTATTATATTAACTGTTGGTATGCATGAAGATGCAACGGATGGATTTGATGTAGATTTCGATGATACAATTCCACCCAAACCTCCAGAGGCAGATTTTGAAGCATATATTTGGCATCCAGACTATCCATCCCTACTGAGAAGGCTTTCAAAGAGCATAGTCGCTTTCCATGATGATTATGAATGGATAGTAAAAGTTGCTTTCTATGAACCAACAACAGTTCAGGTTAAATGGAATTTAACCGACCTACTTGATGCATTAATACGTAAATATGTACTCATATTCAATGATACTTCAACTGGAGAAGTATTTAACATGATAACTAGAATAAGCTATAACATTACATCATCAACAGCACCAGCGACGCGTCAAATAAAGATTAAAGCATTAAGAGATGTTAAAGCACCAATAATTTATAATTTAAATCCACCTCCAAATTCAACTGTAGGTCCAATGCCAATTATATCGGCAAACTATACTGATGATTTAGCTGGCATAAATACACGTTTCATTAGAATGTTCCTTGACGGAGTAAATATAACCGACCAATGCCTAATAACACCATCATATATAAAGTATGAACCATCAGGTGCATTAGGCATAGGTTGGCATAATGTAACATTAATAGTTGCAGACTATGCTAATAATGTAAATGTAACCTCATGGATATTCAATGTAGGATTACAGTATAAATTAGAATTAAAGAAGGGATGGAACTTAATATCATTCCCACTAATACCAACAGAAAATACTCCTGAAAAAATATTCAAAGATATAGGCTTCTATAGCATATACACCTATGATTCACTTAACAGGAAATATATAAAACCAACAACCATAGAACCTGGAGTTGGATATTGGGTTCTAGTGTTGGAAGATGTAAACATAACAATTTCAGGAGAAATAGTACAAGAATATGAAAGAAACTTATCGGTCAAAGGATGGCATCTAATAGGATCAGTATTTGGAGCATCAGCAGAAATAGAAGTAACACCTCAAGGAATGGCATACAGTAGAGTCTACATATGGCTCAACAACAGATACTATGCAGTAGATGCAATTCCAGAGGGAAGTGGGGCTTGGCTATTAACTTATGCTCCATGCACAATTCATGTAAGACCAAAACCACCAGCACCGCCATCATAATTCAATAATTTTATTTAATATTTTTAATGATAAACTTTAATTTTATATTTTAAAGTAATCACTAAATTTTTAAACGTCACCATAGACGTTACTATTACTAAATACTATAAGTAAATTGACAATTAATGTTTTAAGTAATATTTATCTAACCATAAATAATACTTAATGTTAGAGGTGTATAGAATGATTAAAAATAAATTTTCAATATCACTATTAATATTATTAATTTCATTAACAATTATGACATATAAATCAGTAATCACGCATGGTTATGAAATATCTGGAGATTCTATATCATTATGGAAGTTTAATGTAAATCCAAATGAATATTCCGAAATTAATATTATAGGTGATATTAATGGAAACAATTTCAGTGATATAATAATTACCTATCAAATGATAAATAAAGGTGTATGTATTTTCACTGCAGATGGATTTTATGGTGAAATTATTTGGAATAAAACTTTAATTAAACATGGAAATAATTATCTTAAACATGGAAGAACAATTTTAATCAATGATGTTAATAATGATAGTATTAAAGATGTAATTGTGCTGAGCCCAGTGGAAGGATTTAATATAATTAATGTAACATTACTTAGTGGATTAAATGGGGAAATAATTTATTCAGTTGAATGGCTAGATATTTCAAGTGATGCAATTGAAAATGGATTACCAGTAGATTTAGATTTTGATGGAATATATGAATTCATAATTAGATATGGTCGAGGCTTATATGCATATTCATTACTTAATGGAAGTAAATTATGGGAAATATTAATGGGTGAAGCTGGATTAATGGCATACATATTTAAAGTTGAACCATTAGGCGATGTTAATAATGATTCAGTAATAGATTTACTAGTTAAATGGCAATATCAGGAATTAACTCCATCACCAATGCCAGAAATGCATCCAGTAACTTCAATTATAAATGGATTTAATGGAAGCGAAATTAATCGATACAATGGATACTATTATCTTCTAGACGATATTAATAATGATAATGTAAGTGAAGTATATAAATATGAGAAGGTTGGTGATGAATTCAAATTATCAGTATATGACCTCAAAAATAAAATTTCAGTTTATAATAAATCAATAATAACAACACTACCTCTCTCTGGAGATATTTATGTTATACCTAGCTTAAATGATGATAAGATAAACGATTTATTAATCATATTTTCAGATGAAATCCAATATACCAAAATATACACTCTGAGTGGGAGTAATGGAGATATTATTTGGATTAAAGAAATTATGGGGGCAAAATCATATTATTATCAATCTATTATTGGTGATGTCAATGGTGATGGAATAAATGAATTGGCATTTACAGTTATGGAGATAACCCAGCAATACACCTATACATTCAAGTTAGAATTAATTAATGGAGCTGATGGCTCAACCATATGGACTAAATCCAAAATAAACATTAGACCGCCAAAATCAACAGATTTCAATGGAAATAATAGATCAGATGTAGCTGTAATATTCAGAGAATTTATAGATCATACTGAATACAATAGATTTGTAGTAATTGAAGGTTCAAATGGAACTGAATTAACCTCAATAGTAATTCAAATTACACATCCAAGTGACATTACCATAATATTACTTGCTGGATGCGATTTAAATGATGATTCAAGAGGAGATGTAATAATTCAAATTAAAAATGAAGTTATGGCAGTAGCATTACCACCAAAATATGCAATTAAAGCAATACCCAAAATTAGCATTAAAACTTCAAAGCCATTAAACATTGTAACTCATGAATTCAA
>CAZCCB010000023.1:0-18000 GCA_964497155.1 uncultured Nitrososphaerota archaeon
TGGTTCATGTTCAGCTTTTAGGTAAGCAAAGTTATTTGATGCGAATTTAATTAATGTATTAGTTGGATTTATATTTGTATAGGTATTAGCTGTCTTAGTAAATTTCATTTTAGCTCCAGTTTGAAGTGCAGCTCCTTCAGCACATTTCTTAATTTTCTCAACAACCTCCATTAAATATTCAACTGTTTCGGCTCTTGCATAGAATTTGGCTGAAGCATAGTCTGGAACAATATTTGGTGCAACTCCTCCATGCTCAATTATACCATGAATCATTGCATCCTTCTTCAAATGTTGTCTTAAAGCATTAATTGAAACGAAGGTTAAAATTACGGCTTCAAGAGCATTAATACCCTTATGGGGAGCTCCAGCAGCATGAGCAGCTTTACCGAAGAATTCTATCCTAAAAGCCTCTCTAGCTAATGATGCATATGCACATGTATTCCTACTACTTGGATGAATCATTAATGCAACATCAGCTTTAGCAATTTCATTAATCATAATAACTTTACCACCAGCATTCTCAACGACACCCTCTTCAGCTGGAGTTCCAAAAACAATGATTTCACCATTTAAGTCACTTATAATTTTACTTAGAGCTATTGCTGCACCAATAGCTGCAGTTCCAATAATATTATGGCCACATGCATGACCAAGCTTTGGAAGAGCATCATATTCGGCTAGAAATGCAATTTTAGGCTTATCCTTTTTACCAGTAAATGTTGCTTTAAAAGCTGTTGGTAAACCTGAAACCCCCATTTCAACTTTAAATCCATGCTTCTCAAGCTCTGAGGCTAATAGCTTAGAAGCTCTATATTCCTGAAAGCCAAGCTCAGGATTTGCATGGATGGTATCACTAATTTCAATCAATCTACTCTTCATAGAATCAATTATTTCACAAACCTTCGATTTTAAATCATTCAATAAATATCACCTCACAACCATTGGGGATTAAATATTTAGAAATGGAAATTAAAAAATTTACGTAGTATAAGTAAATTAAAACCCATGAGGAACTATGAAGTAATAGCTTTAAATAATAGATTACCTTGTAATACTGGAGGTAAATGATGACAAATACAATTGTATTGCCCAGCAGCATTACTGCAGAAATTGAAAAGAGAGCACGTAAAGAAGGTATGAGTATTGAAGAATATTTAATTGACTTAGTTTTAAGAGATTTAAATCCTAATGAAAAGGCTGAAAAATATTTAGATGGTGCTTTTGAACTTATTAAGCAAGCATGGAAGGAAATTGAGAAGAAAGATTTTAGGCAGGCTAGTGAGAAAATTTGGGGAGCATGTGCATTAGCTATTAAAGCTCATGCTTATGCAAAAACTGGTAGGAGACTGGCTTCACATAGAGAACTACATGAATATAAAGATGAAATTGTAAAGGAAATAGGCGATTGGACTTTAAATGCATGGTTTGCAGCAAATACAATGCATATAAACTTTTATGAAGAATGGGCTACTGAAGATGAAATTAAAGCTGCTTTAAAGAAAGTTGAAGAACTAATTAAAGCTATAGCCAAATCAATATATGAAAGAAGTAAATATGTTTAAAATAATTTAGCATTAAAGATTGAGTATAGATTTAAGGAGACTTGGTAATTCAGCAATACTATTTATAATGTAGTCTGCACCCTTAGATTTCAATTCATTAAATGTTCTAACCCCACTTAAAACTGCAATTATAATTGATCCAAGAGTCTTAGCACATTCAACATCAATTACACTATCACCAACAACAATTACTTGACTAGGCTTAAGCGAGAGAGCCTCAATAGCTTTAAGTAAATGTTCTGGATGAGGCTTAAAATTTTCAACATCATCCCTAGTAACAATAACATTAAAGTACTTCACTAAATTAAATCTCTTTAAAATTTTAATTGTAGGCCTCCTACCACAAAGAGTATATAATCCACATTTCAGCCTAATTGAATGAACATAATTTAATGCATCCAATGCTCCAGGTATTAATGAAGTTTTATCAGCAGCAATTAACTCGTATTTCTCAACAATTTTAAAGAGAATTGAAGTTACCTGTTTAACTTGAATTTCTGGATAACTATTATCCTTCATATATTTCCTTACTTTCCTAATCATACTTATTGGATAATCTGTTGGAGAAATAATATTTAGTGGAAAATTTAAATTCTTAATTTTCATGATTAATTCGTTTCTAAGTGAATTCAAATCGATTGAGTAATAAGTTAATGTGCCATCTAAATCAAAGATTATTCCATGAATATTCATAGCGATATTAATGTTACATATAAATTGACATAAGATTTACGCAAAGCTATTTAACACTTAACTATGATAGCTTAATGTTGGTGAAAATGTGAAGGATAATTATAGATTTGGAACTAAAGCAGTTCATATTGGATGCGAACCAGATTATACTGGTGCAGTTTCACCTCCAATATACATGGTTTCAACATTTAAGCAGCCAGATGCATATATGAGTGGTAAGTACATATATTCTAGATCTTTAAATCCAACTAGAGAAAGACTTGAAAAATCAATTGCAGCACTTGAAGAAGCAAAATATGCATTAGCATTTTCATCTGGAATGGCAGCTATAGATGCTGTACTTAGAATTTTAAATCCAGAAGAACATATAATTGCATTAGATAATCTTTATGGAGGTACATTTAGAATATTAAATAAAGTATATAATAGGTACAATATTAAGGTAAGCTATGTGGATTTAAGAAATCCAGAAATTATAGATATGTACATTAAACCTGAAACCAGAATGGTTTATATTGAAACACCTTCAAATCCATTATTAAAAATAGTTGATATTAAAAGGATAAGTGAAATTGCACATCAACATAATTTACTAGTAGTAGTAGACAATACATTTGCAACACCATATAATCAAAGACCATTAACACTTGGAGCAGACATTGTAATTCATAGTTTAACCAAATATCTTGCTGGTCATAGTGATGTTATTGGTGGAGCAGTAGCATTAAATGATGATGAATTATATGAAAAAATAATGTTCATTAGAAGTTCTACAGGTGGAGTTCTAAGTCCATTTGATTCATGGCTTACACTTAGAGGTATTAGGACTCTCCATGTTAGAATGGAAAAGCATAATTATAATGCAATGAAAATTGCTGAATACCTAAATGAACATGAGAAAGTTGAAAAAGTATATTATCCAGGATTAAAAGAGCATCCAGGACATGAAATAGCTAGAAAACAAATGATAACACCTAAAGGCGAACCTGGATTTGGAGGAATGGTTTCATTTAAAATTAGAGGAGGAATAAAGGAGACGGTTAGATTTCTTGAAAGTTTTAAAGTAATATTGTTAGCTGTGAGTTTAGGTGGAGTTGAATCATTAATTCATGCACCAATAACTGGAATATATAGACACATGCCGAGAGAAGAAGTTGAGAAAATGGGTATAACGGAAAATTTCATTAGATTTTCAGTTGGAATTGAGGATGTTGAGGATTTAATTGAGGATTTAGAACAAGCATTAAAACGAATATAAGTCACAAAATTTAATGAGATTTATGTTTTTCCTCAAGAGCCTTTTTTAACTCTAAAAATATTTTCTCTAATTCCATTATACCCTTATTAGTTATCATGTAAATATATGTTGGTCTACTTTTGAATGTAATTGATTTAAAAACTAACTCTTTCTCCATAAGTCTATTTAAGTTACTTGAGAGAGTACTCCAATTTAAATTTAAAGCTTTAACCATATCTGATTTCTTAGCTGGACCATGAAGTAATAGAAAAATAAGAATTTTAAGTTCATATAGTTTTAGCGTCAATTCTCAATTTAACCTCCAAATACTTTATTTAACATTCGATTAGCATGTAGTCTCAATAGACTTGTAGATAATAATGTTATCAATATTGCTGCTGCTGTAGCACATAATCCCTTAACTATATAATGATATTCTAGGAAGTGCACTAGTATTAATGCCATGAAAGTTAATATTGATGAAAGTAAATAGACTTCACCTTCCTCCTTAAATCCTGGATACCTTATTTTCCTCCATACTATGTATGATGAAGCACTGAGTCCTAATAATAGTCCAGATATACCTAAAAGCCATATATATGTCATAATTTCTTCACCAAATATCTTTGGAAATATAATGTAAGCTATTATAAAGGATAATCCTCCAAAACCACAAATTAGTAATCCAAAATACTTGCCAGTTTCCTCGTAAACTTTTAGTAATTCCCGACTTGTTTGACTCATCATTTTATATGTAAACCGTATACTACCCACAATATTTATTATTGTTACTATTAATGCTAATATTATCCAGAATGCTGAATAAACTATAATGATAACTGGTATTTTTTCCGGAAAATTTCCACTTATAAAATATTGTACATAAGGTATTGAAGCTAACATTATTGCTGCTAGCCATGTAAATGATATTGTTTGAGAAGTAAGTGCTTCTTCCTTAAGCATCATATGTGCAAACCAATACTGAATATTCTTACCAATACTATCTAATATTTCAACAGCTTTCTCCATAGTATTTTCATCCCCTAAAAATCATGGATACTTAAAATATAAAGTAGGAAGAAATTTATTGAATACATAGATTTCATGAAAATTTATATATGAGAATTTAAGGGATACCTATTTTACGTAATATCTCCATTAATTTCTTGAAATTATTCTGTGCTACTTGAATATTTCTTCTTGGAATATAACCTTCAATAATTATTAGATTTTCATAGTTCATGTTTAGAAGTTTCTTAATTATAGATTCAAAATTTAATGAACCTTCACCAATTGGTAGATGTACTTCCCTCTTATTTGCATCACTTAAGTGTATATGGGTAATTTTAACTTCAAGTTGATCTATATATTCCATTGGATTCATAACTGTACTTGCATGTGAAATATCGAGTGCAATTCCAATATTACCTCCAGTTAATGAATTTAATTCACTTAATAATTCATTCATTTCACTTGGACGTGAAAAACTGTATTTCTTAGGATTATATTCTAAATTTTCAATTGCAACATTAATTCCCTTATCAAGAGCATAACTAATAATTTCACTTAATCCATTTAAAGTTAATTTCTTAACTTGATTTTCAGATGCTCTGGCTGAAGATGCAATTCCAGGATGAATAATAACAGTTTTAGCATTAAGTAATGTTGCAATTAAAATTGCACCTTTAGCATATTGAATTGCTAATCTTCTAGCTCTAGGATTAAAACTAGCAATATTCATATCCCAATGAGCAGCATGAACTGACAATTTTAAATTCAAATTATTTGCTAATACCCTTAAATTCTCAATTACATCAGGTTTAATTGAAAGTGGATCAATTACCATTGGTTCAGCCCATAATTCAAAGGCAGAATAACCAATTTTATGAGCAGTATTTAAAGCTCTAACTAATCCTAAGTCCCATAAAACTCTATGTGAAACACCAATTGTAAATCTATGCATATATTTACTCAACCTCGAATCTAATTTAAAGCTCTAGTTTAAATTAATTACTTAAAATAAAGGAGAATTTACCTATAAAAATATTTTTCCAATTTTATGCAATATATTTGAAAGAAAAATTTTTTAGGTGGAACCTAAATTTAATGATGATGAAATTAACTAAGAGAGAATCAGATTATCTTCTAACATTACTTAGAATGAATGCATATTCAGGAAACTATATTAGTAGTGTAAAGTTAGCTGAAAAACTTAATGTAACACCACCAACAGCAGTTGAAACATTAAGAAAATTAGCTGATAAGGGATATGTTGATTATGTTAAGAGAAAAGGAGCTCAATTAACATGTAAAGGAATGAAAATTGCAAGAAAATTATTGAGGAAACATAGAATTCTCGAAGTACTTGTTGTTGAAATTGCTAAAATTGAAGTTGATAGAGCATGCTCAATGATCAGAGGCCTTGAACTATTGATTAATGATGAATTAATTGAATTATTTAACAATGCCCTTGGAAATCCAAGACAATGTCCACATGGCTATGAAATCCCCGAGGTGTAATTATGAATAAAAATCACTTAATCTTAATAGCGATCATAATAATTAGCCTATTATCAGCGGTGAATATTAGTTATTGCGAAAAAAAGATTCTAATAGTAACTTCAATAGAAACATTATCATTAATAGTTAGAGAAATCGGTGGAAGTAAAGTTGAAATTGAAGTTTTAATTCCAGAGGGTATCGAACCACATGCAATTCAATTTACATCTAAAATGGTTAAAATAGCTAGGAGAGCTTCATTATTAGTTTTAACTGGACATTTTTCATTTGAAGAAAATTTAATTGAACAAGTGAATAAACCGTATGTTGCACTTGAAGATTATATTGAAAATGGACTTAAATTACTTGAAATTCCAGGTACAGGATTAAATTTACATGGATATTGGCTTTATCCAGAAAATGCAATTGCAATTGCAAAGGCAATAGCTGATAAACTTAAATCAATTGACCCTAAAAATGGAGATTATTATGAAAATAATTTAATGAAATTCATTAATAAAATAAATAATTTACTTAATTATTTAAACAATAGTATTATTGAAAGCTATGGACTTAAATGGATTAAAGTTGTAATAGCATTTCCAGCTGCACAATATGTAGCTGCCATACTTAAAATGAAAATTGGAGCATTTCTAAGTAAAGGTGCAGGTGTACTTGTTGGTGGAAGCGATTTAATTAGAATTGAAGAGAAATTGAGGAGAGGAGAATATAAGCTTATCATTGCTCCAGATATTATAGCTGAAACTCAAATTGGGAAATATGTTGAGCAAATAGCATTTGATACTGGTGCTCCAATAGCATATATTAAGACTATTGGTGGAGGAGAATTAAATTCCTATACTGAATTAATATCATATAATGTTGGAGTAATTATTGGATCATTAATTGCAGGTCAATATTCAGCTAAAATGTTTAGCGAAACTTCAGGTTTAACTTGGCTTGAAATATTATTGATAATCATTATAGCTATTCTTTCAATTGTATTGACAATTGAAACGTGGATTATTATTGGGAGGGTTTAAATGGATAATAAAATTTTAGTTAAGGATTTAACTGTAGAATATGATGGATATAAGGCTTTAGATGAAGTTAATTTTGAAATTACTATTCCAAAATTCGTAACTATTATGGGTCCAAATGGAGCTGGTAAAACAACATTACTTAAATCACTTATAGGATTAATTAAGCCTTCAAATGGCTACATTAATATTCTCGGATATGATCCAACTAAAGAAGCATTTAAATTAAGGAAAATAATTGGATATGTGCCTCAAAGGGAGCGTATTGAAATTTCTGTTCCATTTAAAGTTAAAAGTGTAGTCTTAATGGGCATACTCTGTAGAAAAAAGATTCCCCGAATACCAACAAGTAAAGATATTAAATTAGCTAGAGAAGCTTTAGCTAAAGTTGGAATTGAAGATTTATGGGATAAGCAATTTTCAAGATTATCTGGCGGTCAGCAACAGAGAGTTCTTATTGCTAGAGCTTTAATTTCAAATCCAAAATTATTATTACTAGATGAACCATTAACAGCTATTGATGTTACTAGTCAATGGGAAATATTAGAGACATTAAAGAGACTTGAAAGAGATGAAGGTATAGGTATTATTTTGGTTACTCATGATATAAATCCAGTTGTAGAATATACTGATGAAGTAATGCTTTTAAATAGGAAATTGATAGCTCATGGAACATTAAAAAATGTATTAACTGAAGAAAATTTAAGGAAAGCTTATGGTCCAAATGTAAAAGTCGTTACTTCAGGTAGAATATGCTATGCAATTACAGGTGATGTTCATGCTAGACATACTCGTTAAAAATCCATTTCTACTTAGAGCAATACTAGGATTATTTTTGGCTTCATTTGCATCAGCAACCATGGGTACATTTACAATGCTTAGAGGAATATCATTCTTAACAGCTGAAGTAGCTCATGCAGCATTAGGTGGAGCAGCATTAGGAATATTTCTTCAAAGTATAGGTTTAATTGGAGATTTAGATCCATTCTACATTGCATTAATATTTTCAATTACAACAGCATTATTTACTGGATATGCAGGTGAAAAGGAAAGTATTAGAATGGAAACAGCTATTGGAGTTTCATTTGCAATTAGCATGTCAATAGCAGTAACTTTAATGGGAATGATACCATCAGAAAAACTGCCGAAAATATGGGGATACTTAATTGGAGATATACTATTATTAACATATAATGATCTTCAAATATTATTCCTAGTAACATTAATAGTAGTAATAACAACCACAATCTTCTGCAGGGAATTTGCATATATTTCATTTGATATTGAAGGAGCAGAATCCATGGGATTAAACGTTAAGTTATATCAATATTTAATGCTATTTCTAGCAGCATTAGCAATTGTAACCGCAACCAAGACTATAGGCTCAATATTAGTATATGCATTTATGATTGCTCCATCAGCAATAGCAGCTGAAATAGCTAGTAGTGTACCGGGAATAATGATAATTTCACTCTTAATATCAATAATATGTGGATTAATAGGATTGAAATTATCATTAATATTGAATATAGCTCCAAGCGGCTTAATAGGATTAATACTTTCAATAACCTATCTAGTAGTTACAATGATAATAAAGACAATTAAAAAACATTAGTATATTAGTGAAATTAGGAAATTAAATTACTTTAATAAATTTCTTTATATGTCTCCAATAAATTTTAGCTTCATCCCTATTAACTAAATGGATTTCAAATGGATGGAATAAAGGTAAATTTGCCTTTTCCTCAATTAGAGCTTTGAGTTCTCCTCTCTCTCTATTACTATTCGGAATGCTATTGCTTATAATTAAAATATCAACATCACTACCACCAGTCCATGCGCCTTCAATAACGCTGCCAAATATATAGACTTCACATTCACCTAAGATTTCTTTAGAAACTTCTGCTATTTTCTTAGCATATTCACTCCAGTTTTCAATAAGCCTTCTCATTTCCATTTTAAATTTAAAGATTTCTGACAAAATCTATCACCTTCTCCGCAAAATTTACTAATTCTTCAGCTTCATCTCTCTCATATCTCCTTAGTAAATATCTTGATGATATATAAGCTTCTTCAAGCCTTATAATTAGTGATCTATTATTTCTTATGAATTCTTTAATAAGAACTCGTTTATCTATAACTATTTGAGCAAGAATTCCGAGCAGCTGTCTTATGATATGAGTTCTCGGCATTTCTCCTGTTAATTTGAAAATTCTATATTTTATATAAAGTTGAGCGGCCTGTTCCGCCATGAATGATGCTAAATCGTAATCATGCTCATTAAGATGATACTTTGCAGCACGTAGCATACTTAAAGCTCTTCTACGTATTAGATTAATATCTTCTTTTCTAACCATAGTCTCTAATTAATGATTTATGAGAAATAGAATTTAAGGAATTTATGCTTAAACTCGATTAGAGAAGTATGTTTTCAAAGAACTATGTTGCAATTAATTCAAGATAATCATAAATGAAAGTATTAAAGAAACATTAATATAACTTCCCCTTCTATTTCATCTTTCAATTTCAGAAAATCAGCTCTCTCATATACTAATATGATATTTGCACTTAAGAGTAATTATATTCTGAAGAACTCATAATAAAACTCATAAGAAATTGCATTAATGCGCGGTAAAGATTAAAAGTTAAATGAACATGAAACAATTAGCTGATAATCTAATGGAAATGGGGTTGGCAATGAAGCTTAAAGTAAAGAGAAGAATACCGGAATACATTGAGAAATGGGCTTATGTAGATATTTTAGGTGGATTGGCAGGAATTATTGGTGGATTATCAGTTGTAGTATTTAAATTATTAATAGGTTGGAGTCAGAAAGCATTTATGTCAATGAGTGATTTAATTAAAATATATTTTTATGATTTTAATTTAGCAATTCTAATTATAATTTTCATTGGTGGATTAATGGTTGGATTAATTACATCTAAAATTGCACCTGAAGTTAGAGGTCATGGATTACCCGAAATTATGGAGGCAATTCATCTTAAAGGAGGAGTTATGAATACTAAGAATGCATTTGCAAGAATATTAGCTTCAGCAATAACATTGGGTTCAGGTGGTAGTGCAGGTAGAGTTGGACCGACAATTCAAATTGGAGCAACCATATGCTCATTTCTAAGTAGAACTTTAAGACTACCAATGAGAATGGCTAAATTATTAATAGTATGTGGATTATCATCAAGTGTTGCAGGATTATTTAATGCCCCAGTTGCAGGAGCAATTTTCGGTATAGAGGTAATTTATAGGAGATTAGAGCCAATGGATATAATTCCAATTTTAATAGCATCATTTACTGGATCAATAGTTTCATTAATATTAATTGGAGATGAACCATTAATTAATATTGAATATGCATTTATAAGTCATCCAATAGAATTAGTCTTTCATGTAATTTTAGGTTTGATAACTGGTTTAATAGCAATTTTATGGATTAGAATATTATATTTAATTGAAGACTTATTCATTAAAATAAGAATACCAAAACCAATCAAACCTGCAATTGGAGGATTAATAGCTGGATCAATTGGAATATTAATTCCAGATTATGGAGTTTTAGGTTTAGGTTATGAAGGTATAGAGGCTGTTTTAAATGGTGAATTAACAATTTCACTACTACTAATAATACTTGGATTAATGAAAATGATAGCTACGAGTTTAACATTAGGTTCAGGTGGATGTGGAGGAATATTTGCGCCAACAATTTATATTGGATGTATGATTGGTGGAGGAATTGGATTACTAATTCAAGATTTAATTCCATCATTAACATCTCAATGCGAAATTTATCCACTTATAGGTATGGCTTCAATGATAGCTGGAACACTTCATGCACCATTAACAGCACTAATATTAATACCAGAAATGACTGAATGCTACGAATTACTCATTCCATTAATAATTTCAAGCCCAATAAGCTATTTTATATCATGGACACTCATGGATGGATCATCAATTTATACATTAAAGCTTGAAAGAAAAGGAATAAATATTAAATTACTTACTTCACCATTATTTGAAACATTAACAGTTAATGATATTATGAGAAGAAATATTTTAATCATGAAAGCTGATATGCCAATATCATTATTAGAAGTATGGATGATTGAACATGAACATGGAATTATACCAGTAGTCTTAGGAGATAAAATTATTGGAATAATTACAATTAAAGAATTAGAAAAAATTTCATTTGAGGAAGGAAGTAAAGTTAAAGCTAAAGATATAATTTCAAGAGACTTTACTATAATCAATTCAAGAGAATCATTAATTTCTGCACTAAATATAATGAATGAAAATGATACAGATAAACTATTAGTAGTTAATGAAAACAATGAAATATTAGGTATAATATTTAAAGAAGATATTTTAACATTGCTTAGAAAATTTAAAACATAATATTTGGCTGTGAAAATATGATCATAATTCAAGGATTACTTTTAAGTTTAACAGCTGGATTAGCAACTGGAATTGGAGGATTACTTTCAATATTTATAAAGCCAGAGCATAGGAGAATAATAGCAATTATTCTTGGAATAGTTGCTGGAATGATGCTAGCAGTATCATTCATATCACTAATAGTGGAATCAATTGAAAATTCAGGAATAACCTTAACTTCAATTGGATTTACATTGGGAATGGTAATATTATTAATAGTTGATTCAATCATTCCACATGTACACATAACATTAAAGTGTGAAGGAATTAGTGAAGAGAAAATTATGAAGGGACTTGTAATTGCAATTGGAATATCACTTCACAATATACCTGAAGGATTGGCTGTAGCATCAAGCTATATAGTTAAGCCATCACTTGGAATTATAGTTGCATTAGTTATTGGCATACATAATATTCCAGAAGGACTTATTACAGCAATACCATTAAGGGAAGCAGGAGTAAATATTATGAGAATACTATTGTTAACATTATTTTCAGGATTAAGTGAACCCTTAGCAGCATTAATAACATTACTAATTTTAAGAGAGGTTAGCTTAGAAATTCTTTCATTAGCATCATCATTTGCTGCCGGAGCAATGCTCTATATTGTTATTGATGAATTAATACCTGAAGCATATACTCATAAGGAAAATGCGCATCCATTCATTATAGGAAATATCATTGGGGTAATAATAGCACTTCTAATAATAAACACATTAGGCTAAATGCTCAATATCATAAATTAATGAAGAGATTTGAAGCATAAGGCTAAATTTACTTAAATAATTTATTAAGATCTTCTTGGTCTAACTATTATTACTAATTGACCATTAATTAAGCTAAATTTAATTAATCCACTCTTCTCCATATTATTAACTATTGTCCTAGCTAATATTGCCAATTTAACTGCATCTTCAATTGAGCGCTTACTACCTCTAAGCCTATCTTTTTCACGTAGTTTTAATGAAACCTTAATGGCTTCCCTTAATTTATCTTTAGACATCGCTATCAACCCATTTTTAAAAGATTTAATGCCTCCTCCAATTTATCCTTAACTTTTTCTTCTTCCACTCTTATTAAAACATAATTCTTATCAACTTTATCCCATAAAACAGCTATTAATGCTAATACTTTATCTCTATCAATTTCACTCATCCAATACTTCCATGCATATAAGTATTTCACTATTAGCTCTTCGGGTGCTTCTAAATACGCATAGTAATTATCAATATTAACTTTAACCGGGCTTTTAGTCTTATCATAAATAAATCCTACAATATCAATACCCTTACTAGAAATAGCATCAAAAACTGGTAAGTATGCTCTACAAGGCTTCTCGGAAATTTTACTGAAGAAGCCTTGAACAATTTTCATTGCATCTTTTCCTTCAACTATGAGATCAACATCCAATGTTCTATAAGTTGACCCAGTATAAAATTCAACTGCAAAACCACCAACAATTATTATTCTACCAAAACTCCAATTTTCAATTCTAGTATTAAGCCAAGCCATGAGGAGGAGAAATCTACTTGTTTCATCCACAATATTTCTAATAGAATTTAGCACCTTACTATTAAACTCCTTCAATAAATCATTAATTTTAATCGTTAATGAATTTGAAGTCATGTCATCACCCATTAGTTCAAGCTATTAATAAAGTGAGATGAAATAAAATAGTTTTCAAATTGCATTATTGCTCTTGTTTAATTAAATTGAGAAGCTCATGATAACTTTTAATATCAATCCACATTTGAATAAATTTTATTGGACCAATATTACTGTAAATATCATTTAAGTGAATAGTTCTATCATCAATATACAATATTTCAGAGAAATCTATTTCACTAAAACTCTCTTTATACCAATTAATTATTTTAGCAATTAATTCATGCTTTCTAGGATGATTTTCAATGGCAATATATTTGAAGTATTTAATTAAGTTAAATGCTTTAAGAGCATTATATGCATGATCCCAATTATTCCAGCTAGCTATGGTTAAGCATATGTTCATATTGTAAAGTTCATTTAAAACTTCATGGACATGAGGATGTAATTTAACAATAACTCCGTTGGAATCAATTATAATATTATCTGAAACTTTATGAAAGGGGAGTTTAAGGCTAGATATATCTTCATGATCCCATATGGTTCCATCTAAATCGAAAATGATAAGCTTAAACATTATAGTTCACATCAATTATTTACAATGAGATAAAATTTAAAATTAATTAATATTCGAGATTAATTAACTTCTCTTTAACTTAAACTTCTTAAATGAAATTCTCATAGTCAATATTTTCTCAGTTGTGAATAGTTTAGCTGTAATATAGAGTATAGCTATGGTTAAGGCTAATACATAAATTATGCCTAAAATTATAGTCATATAATCTTCTAGTATTGCTGCCTTGGTTGCAAGTATCGGATGAGTAAATGGTATGGCGTAAAGTATGAATTGTAAGTGTATTGGTAATGATTTAATGTCAATGAACATTAATATGAATGATGGAATGAAAACTGGTATGTATAGATAGCCAACAACTGTTTGTGCACTTCTAACATCCTCAGTAAATGAAGCAACTGTAATCGCCATTGCAAGTGAAGATGTAATGGCTAAGAATAATGAAATTCCTAGAAGCATAAATCCAAGTGGGGTAATTGTTAATCCCAATGCCTCAGCACTTGGAACTTGAACTCCAGTAAATTCATTAAATGAAGTTACAGATGAAATATAATATGTATAGCCAATTAAATATACACTTGAACCAATAGCTGCAACAATAACTGAACCCAACAATTTACTAGCTAAAATTGAAAGCCTATTAACTGGGAGAGTTAATAGAGTTTCAAGAGTCTTCTCCTCCTTTTCAATTGCAATTGAAGTAGCTGCAATTTGCATTGCAAATACAAGTACCATCATAACTGTTAATGGCATAGTCATAGATTGAGATTGAATTATACCCATAATAGCTTCAGGTGGAACATTAACAACTTTACCCTTAATAATTGAATATCTAATTGAAATAATTGGGTTTAAAACTGAATTTGGATCTCTATCTGGAAAAGCCTTCTTAATAAATTCATTAACCAAATAGTCATTAAGAAATCTAACTACAGAGGTTGGAGTAGAAGCTTTACCCATTTCAGCCATACTTAAAGACTTAAATATAGTGTAAATTTCAACTTTAGCTTGAATTCCAGAATTAATTGATTCAGTAAATTCCTCTGGAATGACCATAATTACTGGTAAATCCTTTTCCTGAGCAATACTTAATGCTTCATTAATTGAAGATACATCTAAAACTTCGACCTTAGCTCCAGGAGTAGATTCTAAAAGTTTAATTAGCATTTGAGCCATTTCACCACCATCAAAATCTAATACTGCTACTCTAGGTTTTAATGCGGCTTCCTTAATTGCCGTAAATGAAACTTTCATAGTATAACCCATTACACTAAACATTATTATTGGTAGTACAATCATACCTATAATCATCTTTGGATCTCTAAGCAAATCCTTAATCTCCTTCTCTAATAATAATTTAAAATAGCTAGGCAAGTTCAGTCACCTTTGCAAATACTTCTTCTAAATTAGAAGCATTAAATTTACTCTTCAATTCATTTGGCTTACCTTCAATTAGAATTTTACCATTATGAATTAATGCAACTCTATCGCATAGAAATTCTACTTCGAGCATATTATGACTGGATAATAATACAGTTGTACTATATTTTTTAGAATATTCCTTAATAATCTTCCTAACATGAAATGCATGAAGAACATCTAAACCAGCTGTAGGTTCATCTAAAATTGCGAGTTTAGGTTTAACCATTAGAGTTCTAGATAGTAATAGTCTCCTCTTCATACCTTTACTATAAGTTTTAACTTTATCTTTAAGCCTATCACCTAAACCAGAAATTTCCATAGCCTCTCTAACCATACTTTTAATTTCACTCTTACTTGAAGCATAAAATCCAGCCATAAACTTCAAGTATTCCTCTCCAGACAAATTTTTATATGCACCAGCTTCTTCAGGTAAATAACTAATAATTCTCCTAACCTTGTCAGCATCATTAACAACATCAAAACCGAAAACCTTAGCTGTACCAGATGTTGGTTTAAGTAATGTGGCTATAATTCTTAGAGTAGTAGTTTTACCTGCACCATTAGGACCAATTAAACCATAAATTTCACCTTGCTCAATATGAAATGAAATGCCATCTAAAGCCTTAATTTTACCATAATATTTTACTAGATCAATTACTTCAACTGCAATGGTCGCCATAGAGTTATCCCTCAAATTTGCAGATATTAAATTGAGAAAGGAAATATAAATATTGCTTAAATAATTAAGTTTCATCTTCAATTAACGGTCTAAAAGTCCATTCATCCAATTCATTAAATATTTTCTTTAAAATTTTAACTGAAATATTTCTTGGAATTACTTGGAAAAGCTTAGCTAAATGCTTACAAAACTGCTTTACAGTTGAAACTCTAGCAAAATCAGCACAATTATGCATTAAAACTTTATTTTCAATATCAATTATTACAATGTAATCCTTAACCTTAGCCTTAATATAATCATCAGATAATTCCTCAATACTAACTTCACTATCACTAATTTGCATTGCACGTTCAACTCTCTTCTTATCAGTTAAGAGTAGAATTAATTTTGATGGATCATTACTTGAAAGAATAGAGTAAACCTTCAATGTTCCAGTAATAGCTGGCTTAGGGACAAGAGCTCTACCAGACTTGAAATGCTCATCAATTCTTTTCTTAGCCTTCAATTGTTCTTCATTAATTATACCAAGCATTTCGAGGACGATTAAAGCTGATTCACATGCAAATCCATGAAAATGATTGTTAAAGTATCCATAAACAACCTTAACTTTACTTGAAACATCCTTTATTCTAGGAATCCATTCCTTAAGTTCTTCAGGCTTATATCTATAATAATACCATGGTCTCCTACCCCTACCATGCCATCTAATATATGAAAAATCAGCTGTAACTTCACATATTGGTGGGAGCAATGGTTCATCAACAATAACATATGCAACATTAAATTTCCTAAGCAAATTGAAAGTTTCATTTTTAAGCCAAGATTCATGCCTAAATTCAATTGCAAACATATAGTCTTCAGGTAGGATTTCAAGTAAATTTTCAAGTAAATCTAAATTAAATTCAAGTGAAGGTGGAAGCTGAAATAATAATGGGCCAAGCCTACCAGAATCCTTTAATGGCTTCATTAAATTAAGAAATAAATCTAAATCCTTCTCAATACCAAGTCTAACCTTTAACTCCTTCTTATGAGTAATAATTTTAGGAATTTTAGCTGAGAAAGTAAATCCTCTAGGTGAACGTCTAACCCATAAATTAACCATTTTAGGTGAAGGCAAACTATAGAATGTTGAATCAATTTCAACAGTATTAAAAATTTTACAGTAATATTCAAACTTCCTTTTAGGAGAAGGATAAAATACTCCAATCCAATCAGAATAATCCCAACCCGAAGTACCAATTCTAATTTTCCATTGATTTAAACTCATACCCATCCACCACTATAAATGAATATTTAGAGTATAGGTAAATAAATGATTTAAATTATGGTTTTGATGGTGGACATGGCATTAATTTAATATTACATGTATCATAAGCCAATATCCAGCATCCAGCCCCACTAGGTATTAAATTGCTTATTTCATATTTATGATTAATATTATTCCATAAATACACTTTACCGTAAATTGAATTGCTTGGAAATACCTCAATATAGGCTTTAGATCCAAATATGGATCCAATCATATTCCAACCTTTATTTATAGTTAGATTTAATTCCTCAATTACTTCTCCAATTAATGTTATATTTACATCTTCGTTAACCAAAATCCAATATGCTTTTCCAACTTCAAAGTTTTCTGCAATTTCATATCTCTTTAAAATTGGATTCCAAATATATGCTACGTAATATAAATTATTTCCAAATATATTGGCTATTGAATTATTTAGCAATCTTAATGGAACACTAACTAGATTCCATCCAGCTTTAAGTTTTAATTTATATTCATATATTGGGCCGCCTATGATTAATGTTGTCGTTGAGCTATCATTAATATTTTGATTTAATTTTGAATATGCATTTAATGTAATATTAATTCGTTCTCCATGAACGGTAATTTCAGGTATGAGTATGTTAATGCTTATAATGCTTGATTCCCATGGACCCAACTCTATTTTAGTAGTGTTTAAACTTACTTGATAGTTACCTGAAACATTAAGTTCAATTTGATATTCATTATGAATATTGCCTAAATTGAATATCTTAAATAATAATGGTTTCTCTTCTCCAGGGGATGCATATTCAATTTTAGGTGATGATACTTTAACTCTGTATATTGGAGGTAATATTCCAGTAACATTGAAGCTCCAAATATCTGAGAAATTACTTATTTGATTAAAATAATCGATTGCTCTAACTCTCCAATACCAATATCCAGCCCCAATTGGAGCAACTATGAA
>CAZCCB010000024.1:0-5248 GCA_964497155.1 uncultured Nitrososphaerota archaeon
ATACTCAAGCTATATATACATATGATAAACCTTTCTGTTTACTTTTTTAGAAATTTCATTTGCACTTTAATATAATAATAAATGATTAGATTTATAAGTTATTCAATGCAAAATCTTTCTTAGGTAATTTCAATTAAGTATATTAAATTGGAGGGGATTAAGTGTTTAAGTCAAGACATGGTCAAATAAAACCAATTTATTTATACGCTATCGTTATAATTGTTATAATTATTGCTATTGGAACAGCTGCATATTACACAGTGTTTTATAAGCCTCCTCCACCACCAAAGGAAGTAATTAAAATCGGAGTTTCATTTGGTTTAAGTGGTGCATATGCTGCTCCAAGCCAGAGACAACTTTGGGGCGTATTGATGTGGGTTGAGGAAATTAATGAGCAGGGAGGAATATATGTTAAGGAATATGGTAGGAAGCTTAAGGTTCAATTAATTTATTATGATGATAGAAGTGATCCTGCAACTGCAGTTAAATTATATGAGAGATTAATAACCGAAGATAAGGTTGATATTCTTCTTGGTCCATATGCAAGCGGTATAACATTTGCTGTTGCTCCTGTTGCTGAGAAGTATAAGAAGGTTATGATAAGCCAGATGGCAGCTGCAGATAAGATTCCTGCTCAAGGATATAAATATGTATTTACAACACTACCTGTTACTTCGCAATTCGCACTGTCTAGAGTTGAATTGTTGAATTATTTGAAGAAAGAGAAGGGTTATGATATTAAAACATTTGCATTAATAACTTCAAGTGAATTATATCCACTTTCAGTTGCTAGACCAACTAAAACATTGCTTGAAAAAGAGGGTTATAAATGTGTTTTATATGAAGAATATCCTAAGGGATTAACTGACTTCTCAGCTATTCTCTTAAAGGCTAAGGAAGCAAATCCAGACTTCTTATACTTCGTATGCTATCCTGCAGATGCATACATTATTATGAGACAGCTTAAGGGCATAGGATTTAAGCCTAAACTAATAATGTTTGATGATGGACCGAATGATCCGAAATTCGTTGAAACATTTGGTGATGTCGCTGAGGGAGTGTTAACTCAAATGTCATGGCATTGGGAATTACCATTTGAAGGAGTTAAAGAATTTACAGAGAAGTTTAAAGCTAGATATGGTGAATATCCAAGACATTGGTCTGCTTTCCCATATGCTGCTTGTCAAGTAATTAAAGCTGCAATAGAGAAGGCTGGAACACTTGATAATGAGAAGATTAGGGAAACATTACTTACAATGAAGAATATTCCAACAATTGTAGGTCCAGTAACTTATGGTGATTGGACTAATCCAATGGGACAGAAACTTTATCAAATAAATCTTAATGGAAGGAACTTAGTATTGCAAATACAAAAAGGACAAATGAGAATTGTTATTCCAAGGAAGTATTCAACAGTGGAAATAATGTTTCCATGGCCAGGTTGGGGTGAGTAAATTCCATAATTTTATTTTTTATGTTAATGGAGGTTAGTATATAATGAATATAATTTATATTGGTCAATTAATTGTTTTGTCAATACTCTTAGGATTAATATATGTATGTATGGCTGTTGGGCTTAATATTATTTATGGAGTAATGAAAATGGTCAATTGGGCTCATGGCGCATTTGTAATGTTAGGTGCATATATTGCATATTGGCTATTTGTTTTATATGGAATTTATCCATATATTGGAGCAATTATAGCAGCTGCAATAATTTCCATGTTGGGATTGGCTGTTCATGAACTTGCATTGAGACCAATATTTAAAGCCAAATATTTTAGGGCTATGGCATTAATAATTACTTACGGCTTATCAATATTGCTAATAAATGTAGCAAGAGTTTTATGGACCGATGTTTTAAGAGGAGTGAGTTTAAAGGAACCACCATTTAACATTAGTGGAATAAGTATTTCAAGACCATACCTTTATGGAGGATTATTTGCCTTTATATCCTCAATAATCCTATATGTAGTATTAAAGAAAACCTATATTGGAAAAGCAATTAGAGCTACAAGTCAAGATAGCCCAGTAGCAATGTTAATGGGAATAAATACTGAATTTATTTCAAGATTTACATTTATGGTTGGATCCGCATTAGCCGGATTAACTGGAGGCCTTCTCTGCACAATTTTTGCAGTTACACCAGAAATGGGATCAGTACTTGGCGTTAAGGCAGTAACAATTGTTGTTTTAGGCGGTTTAGGATCATATATTGGAGCTCTTGTTGGAGGATTACTTCTTGGATTCGCTGAGGTTATTGGAACATACTTACTTGGAGCTAGATATCAACCTCTATTTTACTTCTTAACATTAGTATTAATATTACTATTTAAACCAACCGGTATTGCAGGTGAGGCTGAATGAGCATATTATTTTCAAGGAATATGATTGGATTAAGACTAATATTATTCATTTTAATAATGATTATACTGTCAATCCTACCGAAATTTGCATCAGGATATATTGTAGCATTTTTCGCTATACTATTTATGTATGCTGCAACAGCACAGGCATGGAACATATTTACAGGTTTTTCTGGTTATTGGAGTTTCGGTCACCATATGTTCTTCGGTATTGGAGCATATACAGTTGCAATTTTAGTTGTAAAATTTAATGCTAATATTTATTTAGCTACTTTAGCGGCTGGCTTTTCGGCAATGCTATTTGCAATTCCAATTGGTGCAGTAATGCTTAGACTTAAGGGAGCTTACTTTACTATATGTTCATTAGCGCTTCCTGAAATTTTAAAGGTAATAGCTATAAATGAAGAATGGTTAACTGGCGGAGGTAATGGTATTTTATTACCTCCATTAATCATGTATGAAAGCTATTACTATATGATGATTGTAATGCTAATTATTACAACAATCATAGCATATATAATTAAGAATAGCACTCTCGGATATGCATTATTTGCAATTAGAGATGATGAATTGGCTGCCGAATCATGCGGAGTATTTTCAACTAAATATAAAGTAATGATATTAGCTTTAACTGCATTCATAACTGGTATCATTGGTGGATGTTGGGCATGGTATGTAGTATTCATTGACCCATATTGTTCATTTGATAGTTTAATTCAATTAATTGCAACTGTTTCAACTATATTTGGTGGCTTAGGAAAGATTTACGGTCCAATAATTGGGGCAGTAGTATTTACAACATTATTAGAATTTCTATGGATATCATTTCCATACGTATATTTAGTAGTCCTCGGCATTTCCATAGTTTTAATAATGAGATTTCTACCAGACGGTATTTTAGGAAAAATTGAAAAATCTGAGCAATTGCTATCAATAATTGAGAAATATAGGTTAGTCTGGCTCTTAATATAATTAGCTTCAATATTAATTTATTTATATTACTTCAATACGTAATTTATTAATGTGATAATTATGAGTAATGGTGTTCTCACTGGTAGAATTTTAGAAATCAATTTATCAAGTGAAGAAGTTAAAATTAAGTATTGGAATGTAATGGATGAAGCAAAGTTATTTATTGGTCCTTTAGGAATAGCTTCAAAAATTATGTTAAATGAATTAAACTCAAATATTGATCCATTAAGTCCAGATAATATTTTCATATGGGCTATAGGTGCATTAACTGGTTCAATAGCTCCTTCAATCAATAAGTCAATAGTAATTTCAAGATCTCCATTAACCGGTGGTTGGGGGGACTCAATTTTCTCAGCTTATGCAGGTGTTCAATTAAAGTGGGCTAAATATGATATGGTTATAGTTAGGGGGAAAGCTAAAAGACCAGTTTATTTATGGATAACTGAAGATAATGTAGAGATCAGAAATGCAAATAACATTTGGGGATTAACAACTAGTAAAACATTTGAATCTATTAAAAATGATTTAAAACAACCTAAAGCCTCTATAATAGCAATTGGACCTTCAGGTGAAAAACTTGTGAGGATTGCTAGTATCGTTAGTGATGATTGGAGAGTTGCGGGTAGATGCGGTTTAGGGGCTGTTATGGGTAGTAAAAATTTAAAGGCAATTGCAGTTAAAGGTACTTCTCCTCTAGAACCAGTTGATAAAAGTAAATTTAATGACTTATCTAGAAAAGCTTGGAAATTAATTATTGATAGTCCTGCAACGAAGAATAGGAGATTATACGGAACTTCATCGGGAGTTGTATCATTTGAAAAAATAGGGAATTTGCCAATAAAGAATTGGTCTAAAGGAACTTTTCCATATGCTTATGAAATTAGTGGTCAAAAAATGGCTGAAACAATTCTTGTTAGATCTAAGTCTTGCTTCATGTGTCCAACAGGTTGTGGGCGAATAGTTAGAATTGAAGTTAATCATGGTGAATATAAAGAAGTGCCCGGACCTGAATATGAAACAATAGCTATGTTTGGTTCAATGTGTATGAATAGTGATTTAATTTCAATTGCCAAAGCAAATTATATTTGCAATGAATATGGAATAGACACTATATCTGCTGGAGCTGTAATTGCCTTTGCAATGGAATTATTTGAGAAGGGAATAATTTCTGAAAAAGATACTAATGGATTAAAAATTAACTGGGGTGACTCTAAGGTAATTTTAGAGCTTGTTAAGCAGATGGTTGAGAAAAGAGGTTTTGGAGCTTTTTTAAGTGAAGGATCAAAGAGAGCTGCTGAAATTATTGGTAAGAATTCAATTAAATATGCAATGCAAGTTAAAGGTTTGGAAATCCCAGCTCATAATCCATACTTATTAAAATCAATGGGATTGAATTACGCTACATCCAACAGAGGTGCATGCCATAATAGAGGTAGCCCTGGATATATTGAGCGTGGAAGGCTTCTACCTGAAATTGGTCTTGGGGAAAAAGTTAATCCATTAACTGAAATTGGTAAAGGTAGAATAACTAAAATTCACCAAGATGTATGTGTAATGATTGATGCAATTGGTGCATGTAAATTTAATTACTTAGGAATAGTTCCACTAACATTATTATCAGAATTATACGTAGCTGGAACTGGAATAAATGTAACATTAAATGACTTAATGAGAGCTGGAGAAAGAATATGGATCATACAGAGATCATTTAACATTAAAATGGGATTTAGTAGAAAGGATGATATATTACCATATAGATTTATTAGCGAACCTATGCCAGATGGTCCAGTTAAAGGTCAAACAGTAAACTTAGAGCTAATGCTGAACGAATATTATAAGGAGAGAGGATTAGATTATGAAGGTAAACCGTTAAAGGAGAAACTAAAGGAATTAAATTTAGATTTCATAAT
>CAZCCB010000024.1:5258-17307 GCA_964497155.1 uncultured Nitrososphaerota archaeon
ATTAATGTTATTAAACTAATCTCTAATTCTGCTTCTTTTTAATAGTTAATAATAAGGAAATTGATTTAAATGGTGATTTAAATTTGGAGTTTTCTAATGAAGTTGAAATTTTTATATTGCCGATCGCTATTGGAGGATAGTTAAATTATTTTGGAATTGCCATATCTGGTGTAGGTGTAATTGTTTGTTTAGCTTCTGGGAAATATTTTTTAACCATATTAACTACTAACCATGCTTGTTCAGCCATCTTTACTCCCTCCTTTGCACCAGGTAATGTTCCATGTGCTGGTAAAACCGAATTTCCACATTTTAAATGAATTGGTGCACCTATTCTAACCATTTGTGGGGCTTCATAAGTCCTAATAAATCCACCCGAAGCTGGTGGATTATCAGTATGAACATCTATTGGTATCTTTATTGCCGCTCTTATTGCTGCTATCATTGGTAATGTTAAATCTCTAGCTGGATTAAATGAATCCGCTCCAAGCATTTCCAACAGTTTTGCTGATGCTGGATTTGCATGGCTCATATGAGCTGAAGCTTTAAATTTAATATCTTTAGGTAATAATCCATCTTTTCTCATTTTACCCAAAATCCAGAGTAGGCCCTCATCATAAACTAGAAATCCCCTAACACCTAATTCAATTGCTCTCTTAATATCTTCAATTGCTCTTACAATTTGCTCCATACCTCTAAGCCTATAGGCTATAAATGCACCCATTGGGGTTCTAGCTGTAGCACTTGTATCATATTTTGCTCTAGGGCCAACAGACATATTAAATTCCACTTTATACTCCTTTGCAAGTTCAATCATTTCTATTATTTCCTTATCAGTGTGCCTCATAATTCCATATGTTTCATCAATTCTATTAATTGTTACACCTAAATCTTTGGCTGCTTCAAGCAATGATCTCATGCATTCAATGGTATTAACTGTTGGGACTTCAATTCTAAAATGAGCTCCATCAGGGAATCTTAATTTAGATTCAGGTAGTTCATATAAGTCTCTATCTGGTAATCCAAGTTTTTTCAAATATTCTCTAACTTCACGACCTACTAATAGATTTGACATATTATTTCACCACATTAGTGGTATTTAAACAGTATAATATATAAAACTTCTCTAGTATGTAAATATATCATCATAAAACTTTTAAATTATGATTTATCATAAGAATCATTTGGTGTTTAGTTTGAAATTTAAAATTGGTATTAATTCTAATGTATATATTGATTATGCAATTGATTATGTCATTAAAAGAGTATATGAAATGGGATATGAAGGTATTGAAATTGCAAGGACACATGCAATTCACGAATTAAGTGATGATAAGATAAATGAAATAAAAAGTATGGCTCAAAATTTTGGATTAAAATTCTATTGTATACAGGGAGGCATTCCATTTACAAATAAAGAATATGCGAGACTTAGAATAGATTTGGCTAGGAAACTTGATTGCACTGTAGTTAATATTGGTCCTGGTTTTGAAGTGGAATTGAATAATAAGAGAGAAAAATGGGATGAATTTAAGTCAACTATAATTGAATTAGCTGATTTTGCTAAAAAATATGGTATTAAGATTGCAATTGAACCAGAACCGAGAATACCTTTATCTAGAAATGTTCCGATAATTAATTGTTATAGAGACCTATTAAAATTCTTAAGTGAGGTTAAGTTAAATAATATTGGAGCAATCTTAGATATAGCTCATATTTATGTTTTTAGAGAGAATCCAGTTTATGTAATTAAGAATTTAGGTAATAGAATATTTAACGTTCATGTAAGCGACATAATTGATAATAGACATGTACATTTATTACCGGGAACTACTGGCGAAGTCAGACTTCCATTGATATTAAAATTGTTAAATGAAATTAATTACGATGGCTTCCTATCAATTGAAGTTTACCCATACTTTGATGAACCAGACAGAGCTGCACTTAAAAGCATAATTTATCTTAACGATTTAATTTATAAGTTAAAATAATATTGATATGGTGATTAGAATGGGTAAAATTTGGCTTTATGAAATGACCTGGCCTGAAGTTGTTGATCAAGTTAAAAAGTGTGACATAGTGTTATTACCCATAGGCTCTATTGAGCAACATGGTCCACATTCACCAGTAGGAACCGATTCACTTAATGCTCAAAAAATAGCAGAATTAGTTGCTAAAAGAACAGGTGTAGTTATTGCTCCTCCAATATGGTATGGAGCGCATATGTATCATCAATATGGTTATCCTGGTACCATTCCGGTTAGAACTGATGTAATTAAAGAATTAGTTAAAGACGTTGTGAAAGGGCTCGTTTCTAATGGTTTTAAGAAAATAATAATTGTTAATGGTCATGGTCAGCAATGGGCATTAATAGCTGCTCTTCACGAATTAGCTTTAGAAACTAAGGCTTTCATAGCAATAGCTACTTGGTGGGAGTTAGCTAAAGATACAATAAATAAAGTTTGCGAAACCCATTTTATTCATGCAGATGAATGCGAAACTTCAGTAGCATTAGCACTTTATCCAGAATTAGTTGATATGAGTAAGGCATGTAAGGAGACTGCTCCAACAATTATTGATAGGAAACTCTTTGGTGGACCAGCACACTTCCCTCCAGAGGGAGGTTTTCCTGGACATAATATTACTGCTTTCTTCTTCCAAAAGGATACTTATAAGACTGGAGTAATTGGAGATGCAACTAAGGCTAATGTTGAAAAAGGAAGAAAAATAGTTGAGGCTGCAGTGAAGAAGTTATGTGAATTAATTGAGGAATTAAAAGCTAAATATCCTCCCGGAGTAAGTCCATTAGAAAAGAAATTTGAGAGGTGATTGACGTGATTGTAACTAAATATGAGGAAGCACCAAAGTTTCCAGCTCCACCACCATCAGCAAAATATAGTAAAATATTAATTGATCCCGAAATAGGTTCTAAACATGTTGCCGTTGGCATAGCTGTATATCCAATTGGTGAGAAAGGTAAACCACATACTCATACTGGTGAAGAAACAATAATAATTATTAAGGGTAAAGCTAAAATTTCAAATGGAACTAAAAAATATATTCTTAACCCATTAGATACAGCCTATATTCCTCCAGGAGAATTACATTCATTAGAAAATGCTGGTAATGAGGAATTAATGTTTATTTGGATCTACACTCCACCTGGTGATGAAAGAAAAATTAGGGCTAGAGCAAAAACGCAAAAATAAAATGATAATTTACCTTTATTTATTTGGTGATTTAATTGAAAGCATATGTTTTTACTGAACCTAATAAAATTATAGTTGAAGATAGAAATATTCCCAGGATTAATGATAATGAAGTCCTAGTTAAAATTAAAGCTGCAGGGATATGTGGTACTGATATTGAAATATTTAGAGGCAGGAGGAAAGTTAAAACTCCAATTATTCTTGGACATGAAGCTTCAGGAGTAGCTGTAGAAGTCGGTTCTAAGGTGAATAATATTAATGTTGGTGATAGATTAGTAATTGAGCCTACAATAACTTGTGGATATTGTATAATGTGTAGAAGAGGCTTAACTAATTTATGCTTAAATAAGGAAAACTTAGGTGTAACTCAAGATGGTGTCTTTACTGAATATGTTAAAATACCTTCAAAATATGCTTGGAAACTACCTGAGAATATAAGTTTTGAAGTTGCAGCTATAATTGAGCCTTTCTCTGTTATACTTCATGCATTAAGGCAAGTGAATATTTTGCCAAGTGATAACATATTAATTGTTGGTGGAGGACCTATTGGAGCTATAACAGCGTTAACTCTTAAGTCAATGAATATGGATATTGCAGTTCAGGAGATTAATCCAATTAGAAGAGAATTATTAAGTAAAATTGGAATCAAAGAGGTTTATGATGTAACTGAAACTGATATTAAAAAAATGATTAATGAATGTTTTAATGGAGAATATGCTGATATAGTAATTGATGCAGTTGGTACCCCGTCAAGCTTTAAACAATCACTTAACTTAATTAGACCGGGCGGAACAATTTTAGTTATAGGTCTAGGTGCACATGAAGCCTCATTTGATGTCTACAAAATTGTTCGAGGCGAGTTAAAAATTAGAGGAATAGTTGTTTATTTAAGTGAATTTAATGATGCAATAAAAATGATAAGTAAAAGTAAAATTGATTTAGATAAGATAATTACGCATATTCTTCCAATGAATAAAATTATTGAAGGCTTTCAATTAGGTATTAAAGGTGAATGTTTGAAGGTAATATTAAAACCTTAAGAGGGAGAATTCATTGTCAATTAAATCCTTTAGACTTAAAGCATTAAATCCAATAAAGCTAAATAACAAGCTTCTAGGTGGAGATTATCCATTGATATGTATCCCAATTATTGGATCAAATAAAAAATTATTTTTAAATAATATTAAAAGGGCGGTTAAATATAAGCCTGATATTATTGAATTAAGAATTGATTCACTCAAGAAAACACCAAAACTTCCAAGTTTCATTCGTGAAGTGAGAAACATTATTGGAAAAATTCCTATAATATTAACTAATAGAATTAAAAGAGAGGGCGGATTTAAATTCCAAGATGAATATTATAGAATAAATAGTATTATTAAAGCAATCAATACTGGTGAAGTGAACATTGTTGATATTGAATTAAATACAAAATATGAGCTTAGGAATAAAGTAATTAACCAAGCGAAAAACCAAAACGTATACGTAATAATCTCTTATCATAACTTTAGAAATACACCATCAATACGTAAACTAATGCTTATTGGTAAATCTGAAATTGAAGCTGGAGCAGATATAGTTAAAATAGTTACTTACGCTAATTCAATAGATGATATTATGAGAATGATGAACTTCATTTATAAATTTAAATTAAAATTTAAAAAACCATTAATTTCAATGTGTATGGGCGAGCTTGGTTCCATTACAAGATTTTTCTCATCAATTATTGGCTCAGATTTGATCTTTGCATGTCTCCCTAATGCACCGTCAGCTCCAGGTCAAATTGATATTGAAAATTTAAGATTAATTAATAGATTAATTGGTGTTTATCATGAGCGATAAAATTGTAGTTTATCCTAAGGAATTAAAGAATTTTATAAAAGAAGTTTTATGTAAAATAGGTTTATCATATGAGGATTCCGAAATAATTGCTGATAGTTTAGTATTAGCAAATTTAAGGGGAATTGATTCTCATGGAGTTGTAAGACTGCCTTCTTACGTTGAAAGAGTACTTAAAGGATTAATTAAAGTTAATGCTAAAATGAGAATAGTTAATGATAATGGACCAATTGTAGTCTTAGATGCAGATAATGGTTTTGGCCAATTAGCAGCATTGAAAGCTACTGAAATAGCTATTGAAAGAGCTAAAAGGTATGGCATAGCTATCATTGGAGTTAAAAATGCAAATCATTTCGGAATGGCTGCATATTATGGATTGAAAATTGCTAAAAATAATATGATAGGCATAGTGCTTTCTAATGCTCCTCCAGCAATAGCTCCTTGGGGTGGAAGGAAGCCTCTTATTGGAACAAATCCTATATGTATTGCAATACCTTATGGAGAGAAAGACCCAATAATTGCTGATATGGCAATGAGCATTGTTGCAAGAGGTAAAATTAGGCTAGCTGCATTAAAGGGTGAGAAAATACCAGAGGGTTGGGCTTTAGATGAGAATGGTGTACCGACAACTGATCCAATTAAGGCAATTAAGGGTTCATTACTACCAATTGGAGGTCCAAAAGGATATTGTTTAGCTTTCATGATTGATGTTTTATGTGGAATATTAACTGGTTCAGCTTTCGGTTGGAAGTTAAGAACATTAAACGATATGAGTGGACCTTGTGGAACTGCTTTCTTAATTATTGCTATCGATATAAATAAATTTAGACCATATGAGGAATTCCTTAAAGATTTAAATGAATATGTAAAAGTGATTAAAAATTCACCAAAACGCCCAAATATAAAAGAAATTTTTCTTCCTGGAGAAATTGAAATTATAAAAACTAAATTTAGAGCTGAGCATGGAATACCATTGGATAAGGGCACCATTAATAAATTAAGAAATTTAGCATTTAAATTGAAAGTGCCATTACCAAAGTTTTTACAATAATGTTTATTATTTAAAAATTGTTAATTGCAATCTTATGGACTTATAATTCAAATTGTTTCATCCAGATTTATTGATATTAATAGTCATGCTGAAAAGACTTTACCATTATTTCCCTTCAGCCTCAAAATATGTTTTAGGATCAAGGTATATTGTTTGAATTGAAGCCTTTTAAGTATTATAGTGAGGGTTTATTGCCTGCTGATGAAGTTAAGAGGAAGATTAGGGAGGTTTATGGTGTAGATATTACTTGGGGGTTATTTAAGGATTTTATTGAGTGGCTTGAAGTTAATGGTATTTCTGTTAATCATGTTCCTCTTGCTGGCCATAATACTATTAGGGCTATGGTTATGGGTCCTGATTGGGAGCGTGAGCCTAGTGGGAAGGAGCTTGAAGATATGAAGTGGCATGTACGTGAGGCATTGGAGGCTGGTGCTTTTGGATTATCTACTGGTCTTGATTATGTTCCTGGAGTTTATGCTAAGACTGAGGAAATAATTGAATTAGTTAGGGTTGTTAAGGAATTTGATGGTATTTATGCTACTCATTGGCGTAGAACTGGTTTGAGACGTGAGAGGACTGTTCCAATTGTTGAGAAGATTAATGGAGTATTTGAGGCTATTAGGATTTGTAGGGAGACTGGAGTTGTTACTGAGATTTCTCATTTAATGTCTGGCTATACTATTTATCCTGAACCTCCAGTTTCATTGGCTTGTGCTGCTATTCGTGAAACTTTGAAAGTTATTGATGAAGCTAGGAAGGATGGTTTAGAAGTTTATTTTGATATTATACCTAATGTTACTGGTGGTACTTTAACTAGTATACATTTGGCTTCGCTTTTAGCTCCATGGGTTAGGGAGATAGGTTCACTTGATGGTTTTGCTAGGGCTTTGAGGATGAAGGATTTTAGGGATGAGGTTAAGAATTTAATTCTTCAGGGTAAGTGGTGGGGTTTGAATCCTAGAATTGATCCATATTGGTCTAGGAGGATTAAGGTTGTTCAGCATAAAAATAATGATTATATGGGTAAGACTATTAGTGAAATTGCTGAAAATAAGAATGTCGATGATATTGGAGCATTATTTGATGTTTTAATGGAGGATCCGGAAGCCAAATTTATGAATTTAGGTTATAGGAGTGATGAGGAGATAGCTGAATTTATTAAGCATTCATGCTGTATGATTGGTTTAGATACTTATACATTTAATGATAAGTGGAGTATGAGGATTCCTCTATACTATTTGCCTCATCCAAATACTTATAGGGGAATGCCGAGATATATTAGGCGTTATATTCGTGAAATGAAAATTTTAAGTTTGGAGGAGGGCATTAGAAGGATAACGAGTTTACCTGCAAAGGTCTTTAAAATTAAGGATAGAGGTGTAATTAAGCCTGGAGCTTATGCTGATATAACGATTTTCGATTTTAATTCTATAAGTGATATTGTCGATCCATTAGAGCCTAGACACTATCCGAAAGGTATTCATTACGTTATAATTGATAGTGTAATTGTAGTCGATAATGGAAAGCATACAGGAGCTAAACCCGGAAGAGTATTAAAGCTACATCAACAATAATATTAACTAAATTTTGTTAAAATTATAATTTGATTTTCTTAAATAAATGATATCGATATAGATGTTTATGAAGAGGAATTGGATAGTGAAGTAGCTTACTTCAGCAATAATATTTACTTATTCTCGTTATGAGATTTGGGCCACATTTACACTATTATTTGACCTTATAGTATCAGGAAACTTACTTAAGAGATCATAAGAGTAGTAGTAACATGAAATGAAGGAAAGTTATGTATAGACTATAAGCTTAAGAATTTAAAGTTATAACCTCTAAAGATGATGGGTTTAAGTGATCTAGTGATAGCTATAGACCTAAGTGAGGATGGTACAAGAGTAATAGTTTTAATAGGTGCTAGGGAACATGTTCTGAAGAGTAGTGATTTCCTTAACTATACATCGTGGATAAAACATTTTAGGAGGATATATTCTAAGAGAAAGTATAGTTACTTAACGAAGCTTCCTAAATGCTTCTCGAAGATATCGAGCTACTTAATATATATTAAGAGCTTTTAGAGATATTAACCAGTTATCAGAGTTTATTAGGCAGCTGAAACCATCCGTAATACTAATAGATGATAAGCTACTAAACGTAGTTAAAGATATAAATACACTAGTTATTCCTGAGAAGAATATTAGGTATAAACATCATAAGAGATTGATGTTACTAGCAGATAATCTGGCAAATTACTTTAGAATACTAATGATAGAAGGGTCTAGAAAGTTTAGGGAAGAGTTGTTGAGGTTTGAGAAGTAGGAGGCGCCGCGTCACGGCAACCCAGCGGAGCATTTGATACTTACCGTTGAGCGCTACTCCGCGGCGGTGATAACTATAGTAGTTATTATCATGGTAACTTATAGTATATAGATAAGGTATAAAGTTTTCTATATCTTAAGCACCCTAATCTCATCATAATTTCTTCAGATCCTGCCCTTAATACTATTATTACTACTTATGTATGTAGTATTGAATAGTGGTTATTTTGCTATGATCTATGTGGATATACCCTATACTGAACTTAAAATTATAAAACCTTGTATATAGAGATGGAATAGCCAAATATGTTCGATAATGAGCTGGTGTTTGAGGACTTCATTACGGAGGTATTGAAGTCATTTATTAAATTTAATAAATGGGACATAGGGTTTAACTAGTATGCCTAGATATCTTGGTAAATGAAGTAGGGTAAATTTAATTCTGTTATAATTAAATTTTTGTTAATTTAATCCCCTTGGGATAAAAATTTATGAGTAAATTTATCCCTATAGGGTAAGATATGATGGAAGATTATTTGGTTGAAGTAAAGGAAGATATAAGGAATTTAAGAATTTTCCAAGAGAATTGAAGATTAATATAAATTTTCTAACTTTCATAATAGGGCGGAGGAGAAGTGGAAAGACTCTTTATATTCAACTTAGTTAAGAGTCTCCGTATTCCAGAAAGTGATTTCTTATATGTAAACTTTGAGGATTATGAAGTTAGAGGAGTGGATCCATTGTTAATTATTCCAGCACATGTAGAAATCTATAAGGTGGAGTCGAAATATATTTTCTTGGATGAAGTTCAAATTTTAGATGAATGGCAAAGATTTGTTTATTCCTTAGTTGAAAGGAAAAGATATCATGTGGTTTTAACTGGTTCTACTTCTAAACTTTTGTCGAGGGAAGTAGCATCTTTTTTAAGAGGAAGATTTGTTTAAAATTCTTTTGCCATTATCTTTTAGAGAATTCTTAATGTTTAGAGGGGAGGAAATAAAGAGCTATATTTCTAGAAGGGAGAGAGCTAGGATAATGGGTTTTTGGAGAGTATTTGAGGATTGGAGGTTTCCCTGAAGTTGTATTAGGTAAAATTTCTGAAAAAGAGTTTAAGAGAGAATATATAGATATTGTTTTATATAGAGATTTTATTGAAAGGTTTAAAATAGAGAATCCTCAAGTAGCGAGGTTCATTTTATATTCTATAATTCAATCAAATGCATCGAAACTTTCTGTAAATAAAATATATAGACAGATAAAGCAGGTAATGATGGTAAGCAATAAAACGGTAAGAAAGTATGTTAATTTACTTCAAGAAACCCTATTCGTCTTCTATCTACGAAAATTTACATTTTCATTAAAGCTAGGTTATCTTACTCAACCAAAAGTTTATCTTTGTGACCCCCTACTTGAATTTGAATCAAATGTTATTGGAAGGAAGATTGAAATTATTGTCCTACTAGACCTAATTAGAAGAGGATTTGAATTAAATCAAGATCTCTTCTATTTTCAAACAAAAGAAGGTTATGAAGTAGATTTCCTAATAAAGGAGGGTAATAGAGTAAGAAAATTAATTCAAGTAATTTATGCAAAAGTTTTGATGAAATTGATAGAAGGGAGATAAGAGCATTACTACATGCTAAAGAATTATTAAATGAGGATGTTCCGGAATTAATAGTATTGACGTGGAATTATGATGATGAAAAAGAATTACATTGGTTTGGAAAGAGGGGAAAATAAAATTTATTTCACTATGGAAATGGCTTTTAGGCTTTAAATCAACTAGTTTATAATAAATTTTGAAATAACTATTATGTCTAAGTGTTATTGGAAAATTTATTCTATTGGCTTTTTAGGTTTGAATGGTTTCCATCCCATTTTAATTCTGAAATTATTTATTAATTCAATTGCCTTTAACTTGGTTTCTTTATTCATTTTCTTCGACTTTAATACTGCCATGAACAATACATAGGTTCTTCTATGAATCTTCTGTCTTGGAATTCCATATTTTAGGTCTTCTTCTAATTCTCTAAGTATGCCTTCAACTTCCTCTAAATGGGTTAAGCCTTTTTCACCTATGTCTCTAACTTCACGTCCTAAGTATAGGTTTCCTTTCCTGATTTCGACATATCTTCCACTTTCAAATGTAATTCTCTTCTTAACTATCCAGTCATAGAATTCCCAATTATCTCTCCATTCTGGATTTACTTTTCCGAGTTCATTTAATATTATGCATCTTATTTCTGATGTTGGTATTTTATCATAAATTTTAGTTTCAACTTCATTTGCAATTTTTCTAGCTATTTCTTCTGTTGCTCCTGCTTCAATACAGCTTTTAATTATCTTATTCTTATCGAAGTCTTCTAATCTTCCGTCACGCTTAGTAACTTTAATTTTCAATATTATTCACCGAATATTATTTAGAATTTATTTTTCCTTTAAAATTTTTATTATATCTGTTTTTATTGATGATACTTCTATTGATAGTGCATGTATATTTTTGCTTAGGTCATCTATTCTTTTGCTCATTTCATTTAGTCTTCCATCAAAATACTCTTTTAGGCTTTCAAATCTAATATTCATTAATTCTTTTAGATCATCAATTCTCTTATTTAATTTAGCTTCAACTTCATTTATTCTCTCACTTAGTTTTTCTTCAACTTCATTAATTCTTTTATTTAATTTATTTTCAATTTCGTTCATCCTATTGGTTAATTTGTTTTCTAGATTATCTATCCTTTTATTTGATCTCATATCTACTTCATCTATTCTCTTCTCTAATTCTGTGAATCTTAATTCAATTTCTCTACTTAAACTATTGAATCTATCTTCAACTCTCTTATTCAATTGATTTAAAATTAATATCATTACTTCACTATCTGTAAGCTTTTTTCCTGAAGCTACTTTCTTAGCTATTCTTTCTATTGCTTCTTTTAATACTATTGAGAATACTGTTTCAACTGTGCTTTTCATCAATTTTCCCTTTATCAATATGATTATTATGGTATATTAATGTGATGGATTTATTGGATTTCTAGTTTTCTTAATGTTTCTTCTTTAGGTATTCCGTTTTTATTCCATCCTCTAATTTCATAGTATGTTTCAATCATTCTAGTCATTTCATTCCATGTAACTATATGTTTTTTATTTTCATATTCAACTGATTCTGTTAGGAATCTTTTTGGTAGATAATCCATTTCTCTTTTAATTCCAAATTTAATGTTTATTAGTCTTGCTAATGATATTATCCTTTTTGCTATCATTCTTAACTCATCTATTTTTAAATTGAATCCTGTAGCATAGTTTAGTAGTTCTGTCATTAAATTCCAATCATAAATGTATCTACCGAATTTGCATATTGGTAGTGAATCGTATAGTGCTCCTTTATCTTCTAGGTCTATTAGTGCTTCAACTTTTTCTCTTCCAGTTGAATATCTATCTCCTCCAAGTCCAGTTAGATCTGCATGATATCCCATCATTCTTAAGTGGCATGCTCCTCTATATGACATTGCATATGAAAGTATCATTCCTTTAAGTGTTCTCGGATCATATCCTGGTGGTTCTAATCCCTTAACATGAATCGCAAATTCACTTAAACCAAATTTTTCAGCTGCTTTAGCTACTCC
>CAZCCB010000024.1:17317-17903 GCA_964497155.1 uncultured Nitrososphaerota archaeon
CTTATTAGATATATGAATGTTTCTGGATCTCCATATTTTAATGCTCTATCAATTTTTAATTTACCTTTCATGTATGCTTCAATTGCAAATGCAATTATGTTTCCAGTTGAAATTGTATCTAATCCATAATCGTCAATTAATTGATTAATGTATGCAACTGCATTTCTATCTGAAATTTCATTTAATCCTGCTATTGCAAATATATTTTCATATTCAAGTGAAACTTTAATTAATCCATATCTCTCATCTTTAATTTCAACATATTGGTGGCATGCAATTGGACATCCAATACATGTCATTTTTCTAGTTCTAAATTCCTTATATGAATCCCAAGATACTTTATCATAATTTTCGAAAACTACTTTACTCCAATATCTAGTTGGGAAGAATCCAAGTTTATTTGCAACTTCAACTGCACCAACAGTTCCTCTTAAAGCATAACCTTGAAGTGGTTTACTTTCCTTAATTATTCCATGAATTTCCTTAATTTTTTCTCTAAGCTTCTCCTCATTGTAATAATTGACTTTTCTTTCTGAAGCTTTAATTACTATTGCCTTTAAATTCTTAGATCCAAAAACTGCTCCTC
>CAZCCB010000025.1:0-12911 GCA_964497155.1 uncultured Nitrososphaerota archaeon
GCTTAAAGAAGTGAATAACTCATGAATCAAGTTGGTAAAAGAGAAATCAACAAACCGAAATAGTCTTATAATGATAAAGTTGATGGGAATATGAGAAATGGAAATCCCCTAACAATTAACTTTCAAAAATTTATTCCAATGATAATTGCAGTAATTGCATTCACATTTCACATAATAATTCTAAATAGAAATCCATTAATCTATGGAATTGATGGCCCTTATTATCTAATTCAAATAGAACATTTAATTAATTATGGAAAACTAAAATATGGAGATCCTCCACTTTCATTCTTAATATTTACTTTAGTAACATTAATTCTCGGTGGAAATTCAATTTTAGCCACTAAAATTAGTGTTGCATTATTTTCAGCATTATCATCAATTTCAATTTACTTTTTGATGAAAAAATTAACAAGTAATGAAGCTTCAGGCTTAATAGCATCAATTTCATTCACATTTAATCCACTTTATATTAGATTAATAAGCGATTTTCTAAAGAATGCTATCGGAATATTCTTTACATTAACATTCATACATTATTTAAATAAATTAATTGAAAAGGAATTAAAATCTAAGGAGCTCTTACTTACAATAATACTTTTATCATTAACATATATGACACATATTTTAGATTTTGGTTTCGCACTACTATACCTGCTAACATTTTCATTATTATCCATAGTTCTAAATATAAGTAGGAGAAATACAATAAAGATAACGCTCATATTGATAATCATACTTATAATAATTATATCAATTACATTTCTAACATTTCCAAAATTATTCACCGATATTTATAAGGGGGAATCATTCTTAATAGATTTAATTTCATCTCCAATAGAATTAAGATTAACTCAGATACTATTTGATTTTAGAAGTGGAATTCCAATTTTACCATTCTTAATTGCAGGTTTAATTATTTCAATTAGTGAATTATTTGAAAATAGAAGTGTTAATAATCTATCATTATTATCAATAATTATAGTGGGCTTAATTTTATGTTTGCCAATCATACCATTAAAATGGCTCTGGAGATTTACATTAATGGAATTTATACCAATCTCGATAATATTAGGTTACTGTATTAGTAAAGTAGAAAATAGAGCCACACTAATTGCCCTCATACTAATCATATTATCGCCAATAATTCTTCAATCAATAAATATGGGAATGAAGGTGGGTCCAGTAATAACAATTAATGAATATAGAGAATTAGAGGAAATTGCGAAAATTATTCCTAAAAATTCAGCCATTCAAGTCAGATCACCAGCATTATATTGGGTTGAATATATAACTAATTGTGACTTAATTAAAGGGAGAATAAATTATGAATTATGGAGGAAATATAATCACATATTCATATTAATTCATAAACGGCATCCAAGTAAATTACCATTTAAAGTTAGAATAGTATTTGATGGAAAATATTTTATATTGGCCAAATTGATTAGGAGAATATAAATGCATTGAAAAGTAGTAAGTGGATATTTTTATTAATTATCAATGTTTACTTCGATAATGAGAGTTATGAGGCATCCAAGCAAGGAGATAATTGGAACTTGGAGTAACTTGCTTAAGGGTAAGAAAATTGTCTTATGCATATGTGGTAGTGTTGCTGCAATTAAATCCCCAGAAATCGCTAGAGGATTAATGAGACATGGAGCTGAAGTATATACTGTTATGAGTAAAGCAGCACAATTAATTATACATCCATACTTAATGGAATGGGCTACTGGAAACCCAGTAGTAACTGAATTAACTGGCAAAGTTGAACATGTAATGCTTTGCGGTAAAACTGAAACTAAAGCTGATCTAATATTAATTGCGCCAGCAACTGCAAATACTATAAGTAAGATTGCATGCGGAATTGACGATACACCAGTAACAACATTTGTTTCAACTGCACTCGGAACTGGAATTCCAATAATGATTGTACCTGCAATGCATGAAACAATGTATAGAAATCCCTTCGTAACAGAGAATATTGAAAAACTTAAAAAGCAGGGAGTAATATTTGTTGGACCTAGATTTGAAGAAGGAAAAGCGAAGATCGCAACTCCAGAACAAGTAATTAATGCTATAATAAGATTCTTTACACCGAAAATACTTAAAGATAAAAGAGTACTCATAACAGCTGGACCAACAAGGGAATATTTAGATAATGTTAAATTCCTAACAACGCCAAGTAGCGGTAAAATGGGATTAGCATTAGCTGAAGAATGCCTTGCAAGTGGAGCAAATGTAACATTAGTTCTTGGACCAACAATGCTTGAACCACCATTAGGAGTAAAGGTAATTAAAGTAGTAACATGTAATGAAATGAGAAATGCTGTAATAAATGAATTAATTAAAAATGATTATGACTTTATATTTCTACCAGCAGCACCACTAGACTTTACATTTAAAGATAAGTTTAAAGGGAAAATTCCAAGCGAATTGAAAGAATTAAATGTAAAATTAATAGCTACACCTAAAATTTCAAGTGAAATTAGGAAATATGCACCAAATAGCTTCATAGTTGCATTTAAGGCTGAATATGGTGGAACTATAGAGGAAATGATAAGTAGGGCATATGAAAGATTAATTGATCAAGATTTAGATTTAATAGTTGTAAATGATGTGTCTAGAACTGACATCGGATTTGCATCAGATTATAATGAAGTATATATTGTTGATAGAAATAAGAATGTTATTCATATTCCGAAGAAAAGTAAACGTGAAATAGCTAGAGAAATAATTAAAATTGCACTTGAAAAAATGAAAACAACTAGAAGTGATTAAATAATCGTTAATTGTCGAAATATTCAACGACAAAACTTATAAGCACAATTTATCGAATCACCTCGGATTGAAACTTGAAAATTTGGAGGCATAAATTTGAATTATGAAAAATTATGGGCAAAGAGAACAAAATACATGAGAGCATCTGAAATAAGGCAATTATTAAGATGGGTAGTTGAAGGAAAAGTAATAAGTTTTGGAGGAGGAATGCCAGATCCAAAACTTTTTCCAAGAAAAGAATTAGCTGAAATTGCAAGTGAAGTAATAATTGAAAAGGGAGATAAAGCACTTCAATATGGACCAACAAAAGGAATATCTGAATTAAGAGAAGAATTAAATAAATTCATGAGAGAGGAGGGATTTAAAATTAATGGTTCAGAAAACATTATAATCGTTAATGGTAGCCAGCAAGGCTTAGATATTCTAGGCAGAATATTAATTGATCCCGGAGATATAGTTATAGTTGAACTTCCAACATATCTAGCTGCAATAAATGCATTTAAACAATATGAACCAGAATTTGTTGGAATACCTATTGATGATCAAGGCATGATTACAGAGGCATTAGAAGATAAAATTAAAGAACTTGAGAGAAAAGAAAAGAAAATTAAGTTTATATATACCATCCCCACATGCCAAAATCCAACTGGATTATCAATGAGCATGGATAGAAGAAAACATTTACTTGAAATAGCTTCAAAATATGACCTACTAATAATTGAGGATGATCCATATAGTTACTACTTATATGAAAAAGTTGATTTTAAACATTTAAAGGCTATGGATACTGAGGATAGAGTAGTTTACATGAGTACTTTTAGCAAAATATTGGCCCCAGGATTTAGAATTGGATGGGTTGCTGGAAATGAGGAAATAATTAATAAAATTGCCTTAGCAAAACAGTCAATGGACCTATGTACATCACCATTAACCCAATATATTACATATGAAGCCTTAAGGAAAGGAGTTATTAAAAGACATATTCCAAGGATAAGAGGAGCATATAGGGAAAAGAGAGATATTATGCTTAAAGCATTAGAGAAACATATGCCAGAAGGATGTAAATGGGTTAAGCCTATTGGTGGAATGTTCATATTTGCATGGGTTCCAAAGCAAATTGATACTAAGAAAATGTTAATGAAATGTATTAAGGAATATGGAGTTGCATATGTTCCAGGGCAATCATTCCATGTTGATGGCAGCGGTAAAAATACTATGCGACTAAACTTCACCTATCCATCGAAAGAGGAAATAGAAATTGGAATAGAAAGATTGGCTAAAGCAATTAAAGAAGAATTATCTATTAAGACAGATTAAACTTAATAAGTAATACCTCAATTATGGAGGATATAAAGATAATTGAAATTAGAATTATAATGTTAATTAAAATATAATTCTTTACATTAAAACCATAAATTAGATTAATAATTAGTAACAATAATAAACTTATAAACAAAATTAAAGCAGAAACCCTTAATTTAAGGCTTCTCTTCATAGCAATTAACTATTAAGGCTATTCAGCATAAAATATTTAGTACAACTTAAGCCAATTCATAATTCTAATCATATTATTCACCTAAATAAAATATTTAAACACTCATTACAGTAATTTTTGCACTAATATCAAAATTGAATATTCAATGGAGAGAGTAAACAATGTACATAATTTGGATAATATTAGCAGTGATTACAGCATTCTTTGTAGCATGGAATAATGGTAGTAATAATACAGCTAATATCATAGGATCTGCAGTTGGATCTGGATCAATTAAACTTAAAAAAGGATTACTAATTTCAAGCCTAACCTGCTTTATTGGCGCAATTTTACTAGGAAACTTAGTAACTGAAACAATTATGAATGGTATTGTAGCATTTAAGTTAATTGAAGATAAATGGATAATTGTTAAAGGCGTTCTCACAATTTTAATTTCAACTGGAATTTGGATTTTCATAAATTCAATATTTAAGATTCCAGTTAGTGTTCATGCATGTATTATTGGAAGTGTAATTGGATTCGGATTATCATATAATGCCAACTTAATTAATTGGAGAAATATAATGAGAATATTGATAGCTTGGATGATATTACCATTCATATCAGCATTAATATCATATATTACATGCAAAATTTATAGTAGGAATCTAAATAAGAAAAGAAGCGTCATACTTATATTTACACTATCAGTATTTTCAGTTAACTTAATATTTACAACGCTAATTTTAAATAGAATATTCATGGCTAAAGAATATCTAGTTTTAACTTCAATTATAATTAGTTTAATATTGACCATATTTATTTATTATAAAGCGAAGAAATATTTTACAAAGATTAATTTAAGTAATATTTATTATTCGTTTAGAACTCCAATTATATTAGCATCAATCTTTATGGCATTTTCATTCGGTGCAAATGATGTTTCTAATGCTGCAGCTCCATTAGCATTGATATTATCGACATTAGAGCATAAATATTCAATTGAGAATATACATTTCTCACTAATTATTTCGGCTTTGGGACTTTCAATTGGAATTATTATGTGGGGTAAGAGAGTTATTGAAACTATTGGTGAAAGAATAACTTTACTTTCACCATTATCTGCATTTTCAACTCAATTTGCAACTTCAATTTCAATGATTATTTTCACTGCATTTAAGTTGCCTGCATCAACTTCAATTTCAATCGTTGGAAGTGTAATTGGTGTTGGATTAGCTAGGGGATTTAAAACTGTAAGTTTTAGAACTGTAATTAGAATATTTATAATGTGGATCTTATTAATACCGGCCACAATGTTAACTTCATATATAATTTACGTAATTATTAGGTTTGTCTAGCAGCGTTTAGTTATTTTAGAGCTATTAATCTTAGAATATCAGCTACATCTTCGGCATAGTCAGTTACATTCTCAAGTGCTTCTATAAAATCTCTTAGCATAACTATTAATGCTGGATTTTCAATTGAACCTCCAATGACAACTAAATTCTTCCTAGCAATATGAAGTATTTCATCAGCTTTTTCCTCGATCTCCTCAGCTTCAAGAGTATATTTCAGAACTGCATTTCTATCACCTTTAATTAATGCTTTAGCTGCGTTAAATATTGATTCAATAGCTTCTAAATCAAGTCTACTTAATTCTTCAATTTTCTCTCTTAATTCAATTGGAATTTCTAGATATGGAATTATGTCTAAGTATCTTGAGGCCTCCTTAATCCATTCAGAAACTCTATCGAGCATTCTTAATAATTTAGCTAGGTAATCTTTAAGAAAAGCATCATCAACTTTCCTCTCAATTTCAAGTAAAATTTTCCTTCTCAACTGGTCTGCTTCAGTATCAGTTTTAATTGAATCTGAAAGTAATTTAATTGCATTTTCCAAATCTAAATCATTTAATTTATCAATAGCATTAGTAAAAAATTTTATTATATCCCTAATCTTCTCAATATAATTTAATACATATTCATTTATTATGGGTTTGGAGGTCAATTACTTCACCGTGAAATATTAACGATATGTTGCTCAGTATAGTTTATCATGAACAATAAATAAAAGTTTATGGAATAATTATTGCCATGAACCCTTAGATATTTTCCAACTAACATAAAGATAGGGTAAACTGAAAGTTAATAGGCATAATGCTGATACTTTAAATCCGAAATTAAATAGTATTAATGCTAATAATGAACTAGTGAAGCCGCATAGGGATTCAATTATATTTGAACTTCTAATTGATCTTGCTAGTGGACCTTTAGGTGTAATATGCCATTTCTCTCTTAAATTGAATATAAGCTTGAGATTTTGGATTAATACTATTGGAGCTAGAACTGCAGCCATTGCAGTACATCTACCCATAATTATAATGCTCCTAATATTATTTAGTCCAAGTTTTCTAGCTGCATCATAATATGAATATGCTTGAAGAGCTAGTAAGGCCATTAGGAATGGTGAGAAATAAATGCTTGGAATTAATAAATCAGCTCCAATAATTATTGATGATAATGCTAATGATATGAAAATAAAGTTTGCTAATAAAATGTGATATTGAAGTAAATATAATGTTATATCTATTTTCCATAGAAATGGAATTTTAGCTCTAATTAATTTTGGAAAATACTTTAATAACACTTTGGTTGAACCATAAATCCATCTGGCCTGCTGCTTCTTAAAAGCTTCATAACTTTCAGGATTTTCAATTTTAACATTAACATCATCTAGATAAGCCAATTTTTTACCTTTAAGTATTAATCTAACTGATAAATCTATATCCTCAGCTAAACAATTTTCATTCCAACCATTAACTTCAATTAAAGCATTTCTTCTAAATGCACATCCACATCCTGGAATTATTATTGGAAAATTAATTTTCGATTTTCCATCAAAGAAAATTGAAGTTAAATATTCAAGTGAAATTGCTTGGGCTTCAGCTATTGGAGTTGAATTAGCATTATATGGAATCCATTTAACAGCTACACCATCAACATCATCATTATATTCAAGAAATGAAACAATCTTCTCAAGAAAATCTGATTTAAAAATTGCATCAACATCAAATATAAAAACATATTTACCATTACTTTTACGTAAAGCGTAATTTAATGCTCCAGCCTTAAATCCAGTTGGATTTAACCTATGATAAATTTTAACATCTAATTTATCTCCATATTTTAAATTTACATATTCCTTAATCTTTTTAAAATAGCTTTCTTCATCATCACTTACAATTATTACTTCAATTTTATCTTTAGGATAATTTTGATTACTTATTGAATTTAAAATTCTTAAAACTAAATCTAATGGTTCATTCTTAATTGGGATAAATATTGAAACTAATGGAAATGAAGTTAATTTCCCATACTTAATTTTTCGCCTAGATTTTAACTTATTTATCCAGTAATATGATACATGCATAAAAATGACTAGTGATGATGCTATTGAAACTAATAATGTAATTATAATGGATATTAATTGAATACTATCGATGCATGGTAAACTTGATAATATCAATATCCTATCACCAAATGAAACTATAATGGCTTCAAAATATAAAATTAAAATTTCGAAGCAACCTCAATTACTGAAAAGCAAATTACTACATATTTCCTCCAGAAATTCTCTCACTAATCCTGCTATTAATTTTAAATAATGCTTAAAACATTTAGAATTGAATTCCATTAAAACCTCGAATAATGGGTCTAAACCTATACATAATTATAATATTCATTAAATTAGATTATAAGTGGTATTATTTAATCATTAATTTTATTATAATACATGATGGTATATCCAGCATCATAATGGAAATTGAATAGTTTGAATTAATCATTTATGATGCAATTATAACTGGTTAAGATAAATCATAAATTCTCCAATTAACATATTTATTAAAATCAAGTGAGGTGAATGATGGAAGTGCAAAGTGAAGAAGAGTTAGCCTCGATTGAAAGGGGAAGAATATCACTAAGAGATCTTAAAGTTTGGAGAGAAGTGCTTAAGGGAAATTTCTTAATTTTACTTTTAAGTTGGATTATATGGCGCTTCTCAATGAGACTTGCACAGCCATATAGATCTCCATTTATAATTAAAGTTTTGGGTGGAAGTCCAACTATAATTGGATTATTATCATCAGTATCATCAATAATTAGGCTTTTAGTATTCATTCCTGGAGGATATATTGCTGATAAATGGGGTAGAAGGAAGATAATTTCAATAATGACATTCTTTATGGCACTTTCATATTTATTCTATGTATTTGCAATTGATTGGACATGGGCATTAATGGCAACAATAGTTTCTGCATCAGCAGCAATATATATGCCAGCATTAAGAGCAATAACAGCTGATTCATTAAAACCAGAATATAGAGGAATAGGATTTACCCTTCAAAATTATTTGCCAAGCATACCAGCAATATTCTCACCAATAGTGGGAGCATTATTAATACAATATTATGGATATGATATGGGAATTAGATTAGCATTTACACTACAATTTATAAGCGGAACAATTGCAGCAACACTAAGAATACTATTTCTAAGAGAAACATTAACAATTAAAAGCGGAGAATCATCAATTAAAGATTTATTTAAAGACTTAATGGAGACAATGAGGGAAATACCCAGGGAAATTTGGTGTCTATTAATAGCATTATTCACTGGATTCTTAGGTCAAACAATTGCTCAATACAGAATACTTTACTATACTGAAATTAAGAAGTTAAGTGTAGTTTCATGGGGAATAATACTTACAACTTCAAGTGCAATATCAATTGGAATTGGAATGATCATAGGATACCTAATAGATAAATATGGAAGAAGACTAATGAGCATAATACTATCATTAATATTAATAATATCAAGCACACTATTCATATACTCAAATAATTTCCATCTATTCCTATTATCAGTAACATTAATAACAATAGCTAGAAGTGGACTGCAAACTGGATTAAGAACATTACAGGCAGATTTAACTCCAAGAAAAATTAGGGGTCGAATAAATGCAATTGGATTAATATTAAATCAATTACTATTAATACCAATAGGATATATTGCAGGTGCAGGATACGAAATAAATCCAATAACACCATTCATAATAGAAATAATATTTACAACAATAACATTAATCTTATTAATAACAATAATTAAAGAGCCGAAGAAAGCATACTATTAGTCAAAAACTATTATATTGAAATTTAGCATCTTCCCCATAACTTAAAATTAACTTGAAAAGAAAACTTTATATGTCACACAGACATGTAATACGTAGTGATTATAATTGAGTGTTACAGTTTCATTTAGAATACCTAAAGAATTAAAGAAGAAGATGGATGAACTACGAGGTACTATAAATTGGAGTGAGGAAATTAGGAAATTTATTGAAAGGAAAATAATTAGCATTGAACAGCTTAAGGCTATAAATGAACTTGAAAAACTCATAGAAAGCTTACCAATTTCACCTAAGGGGACAGGTGCAAAATATGTGAGGGAAGATCGTGATAGTTATTGATGCATCATCATTAACAAAATACATTTTACATGAAGAAAATTGGAGGGATATTGGATTATTTATTAGGGAAAGAAAACCTCTATATTCAATAGACCATATAACTAAAGAAGTTGGAAATGCCATATGGAAGCATTCATATTTAATGAAAATTATAGATATGAAAAAAGCTGAGGATCTATATTCAAGTTTATTAAGACTATTTGAAACCAAAGTAATAATATTAGAGAGTGAAAATGAGTACTTGAAAGATGCATTAAAATTATCATTGGAAAACGGTATAACAATTTATGATTCACTTTATATTATACAGGCAGAAAAATATGGAGAACTCCTTACAAGCGATAAAAAACAGGCTAATATAGCTGGTAAATTAGGAATAAAAGTGTACTTTATACCCTAATGAAATATACTATTAATATTTCTAATTGAATTAAGCTGACTTTAATAAGGTATTCAAAATCTCTAGCTTCAAATCAAATATAATTCTTTGCATCAATAGGAATAACACTTACAACTTTTCACCTCTATGCCCCACAATTAAGTTCACAGCATTACCAGTATAGCATGAATGATTAGTTAGAATTCTTACTTTCTCTCCAATCTTAAGCATGTACAAAAACCTGAAAATGGAAGGTCTTTAATAATGTGAAAAATAGACTTAGTAACTCGGCCTTCAATCTCTCGATTAGTCAATAGCAGAGAGCATGTATAGCTAGTGCCATAACCGTTGTACTAGCCAGAAAACTTAAAAGAGGTTCCTATACTTGGAGCTCTGGAGTAGAGCTTATATGTAGCTTAGTTTACATATCTACAGGTGACATTATGAGCACCACGATACGAATTTCACTTAAAGATAAGGAACGGCTAGCTAAATTTGCTAAGAAAGTTAATGCTTCTAGTTTAGCTGAAGCCTTTAGGATAGCTCTATCTATGGCTGAGGAGAAGTTGGAGGAATTTAGGGGAGATATAGAGGCCTTCAAGGAGCTATTAAAGCACGCTAAGGTCGTTGGCGGTGATATTTCTGAGCGCGTAGATGAAGAGCTAGCTAAGATTCTTCAAGCTGAGAATAGGTGATTAGAATGGCTATTCTCATAGATACAGGAGTATTTTATGCTTTGCTTGATAAAGGGGATGTGAATTATTTAGATGCTGTGGCCGTAATGACTCATACGCTTGAAGGAAAATTCGGCAGGGCATATACAATTGATTACGTGATTCTAGAAACTACGCTCTTACTGAAATCTAGGCTAGGGGTAGAGGCTGTTGAGGCCATGATAGATTTTCTGAATAGGAGCGGTATATTGATCTTAGTTGTAGATGAACCGATCTTCAGGAAGGCCTTAAAACTACTAATTGAGATGCCTAAACGTCTTAGCTTATGTGATGCAGCTATTATAGTGATTATCGAGGAACTCGATATAAGAACTCTGGCATCATTTAACTTGAGGAGCTTCTCAGGCCTAGTGGCTAATATTATTGGGAAAGGATATTACGCTAGTTTAAGTGATAAAGAGAAGGAGAGAATAAAACAATTATCTTAATCTTAACATCATACTGATATATCTACTTCCTCCGATGAATTACTTCTAAGATCATTTATCTTATTCATAGAAAACTGATTTCCAATCCTAGAATTGAGAGATGTGGGATCCCCTAGAATCTCCTATTTAGTACAACTGTCATAGTAGAGTTTATTCCCATCCAATTATTCAAGAACTCTATGGTAGTTTGAGGAAATTCCATATTGAATGGATTATTATTTCCAATTTTGAGCGATAGTTTTAATTAATTTGGTGTTTTTACTATGCATGGTGAATATGCATGTCTAGAAGAAGAAAAGGTGGAAGTTTCTGGGATGACTTCTTCAGAGACTTCTTCGAGGATTTCTTTAGAGAGTTTAGAGAGCTTGAGCGTTTGCATAGAAGGCTTTTTAGAATGAGACCTGAAGAACTATTTGAGAGAATGGAGATTAAGGGTCCATATATTTATGGTTTTTCAATTACTATTGGTCCTGATGGTAAGCCAATTATTAGAGAGTTTGGTAATGTTCGTAGAATTGCTGGTAGACCTACTGTTGGTGAGGAGCGTGAACCATTAGTTGATGTTTTTGAAGATGAAGAATATATTTCAGTTATTGCTGAAATGCCCGGTGTAAATAAGGAGGACATTAAGGTTAGAGCTACTGAGGATACATTAATTATTAGTGCTCAAACTGGTGATCGTAAGTATTATAAGGAAATTGATTTACCAGCTAAAGTTAAACCTGAAACTGCTAAGGCTAATTATAAGAATGGTGTTTTAGAAGTTAAGTTGGAGAAGAAGGAGAAGAAAAAGAAGGAGGAAGAAGAAAAGGGATTTGAAATTAAAATTGAGTGATTTCAGCATACAGCTCTGGTCTTCGCTGCTTTAATAATGGTAGTATTTTTCTAATTTTTTCTACTCTTTCAATTTTAATATCAGTATAAACTAGAGTTTCTTCCTCACCTGCATCTACAAGTTTTACTCCAAATGGATCTATAATTGAGCTTCTACCACAGAATGTTGGGCCAGTTTGATTTGCAATTGCAATATATATTCCATTTTCAATTGCCCTCGACCTTAATGTTGTTAGTAAATGTTCTTCCTTCATATTTCCAGCGAACCATGCTGATGATATACATAATAAGTTACAGCCTTTCAATGCTAATACACGTATTGCCTCTGGGAATCTAATATCATAGCATATTAATAATCCAACATTAAATTCATTAATTTTAACTGGATTTGGAATAATATTTCCTGGTTTAATTATTCTTGATTCTTTAAATTTGAATGCATCGAATAGATGGGTTTTTCTATATGTTAATAGGATTTCTCCTTTATTTGATATTAATATTGATGTGTCATAGATTTTATTTGGCTCTTCAATGCATTCTTCACATATATTTATTACTACATTTATATTGTAATTTTTTGCTTCATCTATTATTTTTGATGTGAATGGTCCATTTATTGGTTCTGCAATGATTGATGGATTTTCTTTTGGTAGTGGATATATCATTGAGTATTCTGGAAATACTATTAAATCTACATTTTTGCTTGCTGCTTTCTCAATGAAGCTAATTATTTTATTTAGATTTTCATCTTTTGA
>CAZCCB010000025.1:13011-16974 GCA_964497155.1 uncultured Nitrososphaerota archaeon
TTTTATTGCTTCATAGATCCATGATATGAATGCTATTGCACATATTATTATTGAGAATACGTGAAATTGGGTTATGAATTTCATTTTCATTATTGATTGTATTTGTAGGATTAATGCTGTTAGGAAGAATATTGCGTAGAAGAAGTATTTTGGTATTGTTAGTCTTCCAATTTTAATTAGTCCTTGAACCACATCTATTTTAACAAATCCACTTATTTCATATAGTCCTTCCTCATTTTTCCTAATTAATCCTGCTTCGTAAAGTTTATGTAAATGGTAGTGTGCTAAGCTTGGACTACTGAATTTTAATGCTCTTTGAACCTCTCTTACTCCTACTGGTCTTCCTACTTTTAACATATACTTATATACTAGTAATGTTTTTCCTCTTAGTACGTCTTCCATTGAAGAATTCACTTCCCCAATTAACTATTTAGGGTTAATATTTAGGCTTTAGTGATTAATGTTATATTTTTAGTTTATAATTTAATTTTGGGTTTAAATATGCGTCTACTATTGATACATGCCAAAAAGTTTTGGTGGAAAATTAGGGAGCCTGCTAAAATCAGTTTTAGGGATGAAGTTGAAGTTGATGAGGTTGAAGTTAAGGATGTTCTTGTATCATTTACTTGTGTTGAGAAGAGTGATGAAGTTAATATTGAGGATTCAGTTAGTAGGGCTGTTGAGGCTATAGTTGAAGTTGCAAGTAGAATTGGTGTTAAGAAAATTGTAGTTTATCCTTATGCTCATTTATCAAAAAATCTTAGTAAGCCTGAAATTGCAGTTAAGGTTATTCATGGCATTGAGACTAAGCTTAAGGAGGTTGGATTTGAGGTTTATAGGTCTCCATTTGGATATTATAAAGAGTTTATTCTTCATTGTATTGGTCATCCATTGGCTGAATCTTTGAGATTAATATGACTTCATAATGTTCATTTGAATTGAACAGAAATTAATGTTAATTGTACAACAGTATTAATAAAACTTTGTAGATGTAGATTTAATTTTGGTGCTAAATGTGACTTATGAGGAAGTTAAGCGTAAGATCATTATTAGGTCTATTGTTGCAGTTTTACTTGCAATAATAATTTTCACATCATCCTATCAATTGAGTGGAATATTAATGGAGTACTGGCAGCCAGGTTATAGGGAAATTTCAACTGCAAAATTTTCTGCTGAGGAAGCTTATGGTTTGAAGGGATTTAGTAGGGGATTTAATGTTCCTGCTCCTAAAGGAGTTATTGAATCTTCTTTAGGTAAATTTAATGCTCCACAATATAGCTTACCATTAAATTTGGATGAAATAGTTAATTTGGGAAATGTAAGGGAGAAATTAGGTTTAACTGATAGTGATTTAGATGGAATTAGATTGAATGGTTTTGTTGCTAAAAGTTATGGTAGGTTTGATAGTTTTATTGATGCTTATAGATTTATTAAAAGTAATAATTTACCAATATTCATTACTGCTGATTCAATTCTCCATATATATTATAATTTTTATGTAAATTTGCTTATGGATTTAGAGAGCAAATATTTCATTAATTGGATTAGGGAAATGAGTAAGTCTATGGTTTATAGGGCTGATTTAATGTATAATTCGATACCAATTGAATATGAGTTAATTAAAAAGTCCTCCATGAAAGTTGTATGCTACTTATCTATCATAGCTAAATTAATGAATAGGGATTTTGAAATTCCAGATTATGCCATAGATATTGTTGAAACTGAATTGAATTATATCAATAAGGCTGATGGAATTCATATTAGCCCAATTTTCGGATATAAAGTTGGTTATACATGTTTTAAGCCTAAAGGACATTATTTAGTTAATGAAGATTTAATGAATTATTATAGGGCTTTAACTTGGCTTAGTATCATGATATTTCCAATTGAAGATGATTCTTCATTAATTCAATCTATTATTTTGATTATAATTTTAGAGAATTCTAAGGTTAATATTGATGGTGAAGAATTTAGAGTTAAAGATTTATGGGAGAAAATGTATTTAACTTATTCCTTCTTTATTGGAAATAATTTTGGTTTAACGATTTATGATTACATTAATGCCATTAGGAATGTTTTTGGTGAACAGTTTTCAATTTTCGATTTAAATGATAAATCTAAAATTATGCTCCTTAAAGAAGAATTAGAAAACATTTTTAGAAGGAAAGTTGCTGAATTTCCATTTGAGATTAAAGAAACAAATATGATTGGACTTAAACTTTTGTGTCATAATTTTAATTTGGATTCATATATATTTGATATGCTTAGTCATGATAATGTTAAATTTAGATATTTACCATCTGGATTAGATTTACCATTAATACTATGCTCTGATAGGGCTGAGAGGCATTTATCAAATGAATTTAATAAATATGCTAATTATGGAGAGCAAGTTAGGAAGTTGAAGAGTCAAATTGAGAGATTGAATTATGATTTTTGGATTGGAAATCTATATTCATATTGGCTTTATATCTTAAAATCATTAATTAGGAAATTTGATTCAGGTTATCCATCATTTATGCAGACTGATGCTTGGCTTGATGAGAAATTAAATACATTTTTAGGTTCATGGACTGAAATTAAATGCACATTAATTCCAATTTTCAAACCAACTATTAGCAGCGAGAGTTTATTTAAAGTTAAGTTTAAAGCTAGCCTTGGCTATGTTGAACCAATTCCAGAATTTTATGGTAGACTAATTGATTTATGTAATTTAACTTTAATTGGACTTAGAAATCTTGATTTAATTAATAGTGAATATGAAAATGGAATTTTAAAGTTAATTAATTTACTAAATAAGTTAAGGAGAATAGCAATTAAAGAATTACTTGGAATTGAGCTTTCTAATATAGATTATAAATTCATATTTAATATTGATTTAAATTTCGAATCAATAATCAATAGTATTAAAGGAGGAAGTTTAAAGACAACATGTATTGGAAATGCATATACAAGCACTGATATTAATAAGATTTTAATAATTGGTTGCGGTTATATTGATTTCATAATCGTTATTATCAGGACAGTTGATGGAAAGTTAATCGCTACTACTGGTCCAATATTTTCATATTACGAATTTACTAGAAATATAAGCGAAAAGTTAACTGAAAGTGAATGGAGAGAAGTTTTGAAATTAATGGAAATTGAAAGACCATTTTGGGTTAAAAGTTTCTATGGTTAAAATTGAGCTATTAATTTAAGTTTGAATTTTAAAAGTATTATGCCGATGATGATCAACACCTAGGCCGATTTGAGTGATGATGGGACTACGATCTGAGGAGATCATATTTTAATTAAATTTAGCATTGAAATTTCAATTATAAATGTTAATGTTAAGATTGAGCCTATTAAATCGCTTAATTTTTCATGGCTGCTTTTAATTGCAAATGGATGATCTTGATAGAAGCATTCGTCAATCCATAAAATTAATGATGCACCATAAATTATTGAACTCATCATTTTATATAATGAATTCATTGCAATCGAAATTATTGATAAAATTATTGCCCAATGATAATGCTCTAGGAATTCAAGCTCGACATCATATTTTGACCCAACATATCCTCCATGCCACCATATCCAATTTATTAATCCCATAATTATGAATCCAATTATGAAGAAATTATTCCAAATAATTAATTGAGATGAAGATATTATTGGAAATGAAAACACTACAACCTTAACGCTATTGCTAATTTTCATGGTTAATCAATTACCCTTAAATTTATTTGACAATCCATTAATGCTAATATCCAGAATCCAATTCCAGGTTCAATTTCACTTATCACCCTATATCTTTTCCTAATTGGATCCCATGCATATATTGACGATAATATTGCATTTTCTGGTTGAGCAGTGATTGCGGATTTATAGGTTATTGATCCAATTAAATTCCATCCTCTATTTAGGCTTAAATTTAAATTTGATATTGGCTTACCAGTAAATGTAACATTGGTATCCTCC
>CAZCCB010000026.1:0-290 GCA_964497155.1 uncultured Nitrososphaerota archaeon
GTAATAATTAGAATAAGAAAGTTGAGAGAGGAATAGAGTATCTTGGATAAAATAGCTATCGGGAATTATTCAAAAGCTCCCAATTATAGACATTACATTGCGCATTTCTCAGTACGCAACAAAATAATGGATATAAAGAAAGCAATAATTGAAGCTTTAAGGCTAATAAGTAGTAAAGAGGAAGAAGCAGTTATATCTGTTGCTGGTAAGAAGGGAGAATTTGTAGGAAGAAGATTTTTTGTAGTAAGCATTGCATATGGGAAAAATTTCAGAAGAATGAATTGGAAGGT
>CAZCCB010000026.1:300-16787 GCA_964497155.1 uncultured Nitrososphaerota archaeon
ATTAATAAGGGGGAGCTAAAAGTACTTGATGTTAAAATTTACGTAAAACATAAATTTCTTAAATCAAGTGGAAGAAGAGGATTTACTTGGTCAGACAAATATTTTGTTAGACTAATTTTTATGGAGAAGTCTTTTGATATTCAAATCACTCATTTAGGTGGATTACTTAGACTAGCGCCAGAAGAGTTAGGTGGAATATTGATTTCAAATATCATTCAATCTTTAAGAAAAATTGGTGAAAAACCGTTAATAAAAAAGGAATATGAAACTTATTGATTAGGGAGGGAGATATGAAAAGAAAAATCAAAAAATTCCTATTTAAGGTAGGAAAGAGAAACGTTTTTTGGTGCGACTATTGTAATATACCAGTGCTTATAAATCAATGTCCTAAATGTGGTGAAAAAACCAAAATTCTAAAAATATCTCCACCAAAAGATCTTAAGCCAGCATGGGAGTATGATTTGCAATTAATTAGAAAAGCTATAGATGATGATTATGGACATGGGATTGGTAGTAAAATAATTCCTAACAATAAAGTTATAATGCTAAATAAAATTACAGGAATTGATGCTGCAAATGAAGTAATTGTGGATGGGAAAGTTATAGGGATCATAATGTACGACATTCAAAAATGGAAATGGCAATTTATCCCTAAGATTGAAGGAGCAAGACGAATACATAAGTATAATGGAAAGAAGTGGATAAAGGTAGATGAAGAGGCTGCAAAAAGAATATCGAATAAAATGAATGTTTTATCTGTCGGAGTTACAGATCTTGATGATTCCATCTGCAAAGGAGATTATGTATATATAGTTACCCCAAACGATGAAGTGATAGCTGTCGGAAAAGCAAGAGGAAGTTGTATGGAAATAAAAGGTGGAAGCATTAATATTGCGGTAAAAACAAAATATGCAGATATACCAAGAGAAGCATGTGAGAATAAAGTATCATCTTCTTGGGAAGAAGTAGTTTATGTAAATAGAGAATATATAATGCAAAAAATTAAATTAACATGTAATTTCATAACCGAAGTTTCATCTAAAAACAGAGATTTGCCTCAAATAGTTGCATTTAGCGGAGGAAAAGATAGTGCTTGTACTTTAAGTTTAGTTCTAGAATGTTTAGGGGATAGTAACGTAAAAATTGTATTTTTAGATACTGGCTTAGAGTTTCCTGAAACAGTTAGGTATACCGTCAAACTAATGGAAGACTTAGGATTGAGAAATAATTTTATTTATGAAACGGCAAGTGATGTCTTCTGGAAAAAAGCTAAAGAAATAGGTCCTCCAAGTAGAGATTATAGATGGTGCTGCAAAGTTTGTAAATTGAATTTAATGTCAAAGATCATTAAGAAAGAATTAGGTGGAAAATGTTTAACATTTACTGGTCAGAGAATGTATGAATCTATGTCTCGTGCTTATCAACCTAAAGTCACTGTTACTATTCAAGTTCCAGGCCAAGTAAAAGCAAGTCCAATACAAGATTGGAATGCCCTTGAGGTATGGCTATTCCTATCATATAAACGAATAAAAGTTAATCCGCTATACTTTATGGGCTTTGATAGAATTGGATGTTATATGTGCCCAGCAAGTGATTTAGCTGACTTTGAAAACGTTAAGAAAATACATCCAAATATTTGGGAAAGATGGGAAGAGTTTCTTAAGGAATGGGCTATGAAACATGGATTTAATAATAACTGGATAAAATATGGATTATGGAGATGGAGAAGACTTCCTGGATATTGGAAATCGATCTTAAAGGGGTGAGTAGTATTTTTTATTTGTTTTCTTTACTAAAAAATTAAATAGTATACATTTTATATCATTAAAAACTTCTTGAACTTCTTGCTCACCGTTAACTACATACCAATTAAATTTTCTGGCCAGCCTCAAATAACTCTCTCTTACTCGTTTAAGAAAGTGAATATCTCTTTCATAAACATCCTGACTATGTTTAATTCTTGATAGTGCTTCATTAACTGAAATATCAATGACAATAACTATATTAGCCTTGGGAAGCCCATCTTCAAGGCATAACATCCATTTCAGAGGAAGATTATTTGCGAGCCCATACGCTAACCCTGAAGGAGTATATCTATCAGCTATAACTATTTTACCTAATGAAAGCCATTTTTCAATATCATCTTTTCGCTCCCAACGGTTAGCTGCATATAGTAATTGACGAACATAAGATGAAAAAGTACGTTCACCACTAAGAAAAGCTTTAATTTCTCGCCCAATTGGAGTTGAATAATCTGGAAACGAAATTATCTCAACATCATATCCAAGAGAAGCTAGCCATTTTTTAATTAACTTTGCTTGAGTACCCTTACCGGATTTATCAATCCCTTCAAGCGCGATAAGACATCCCATTGTACAATGTCCCTCAAAGTTAATGGTATGTGAGGAACTAAATATATAACTGTCATCTTAATAAACTTCATGGAAAATAGGAGAGAGATTAAATGTGGAAGAGATACTCAGAGATTAGGGATCCGATCTACGGCTATGTGTTTATTAGTGAGATTGAAAAAGAAATTATTGATACTAAGACATTTCAAAGACTTAGAGGAATAAAGCAGCTTGGCGGGGCATATTTAACTTACCCAGGTGCAGAGCATACCAGATTTGGTCATTCTATAGGTGCTATGCATTTAGCTGGAATTTTAGGTGAACATCTAATGAAAAACGGATTAATAAATGAGGATGAAGTTGAACTAATTCGTATTGCAGCATTATTACATGATATTGGACATGGCCCCTTTTCTCATGTATATGAAGATATTTCGATCAAATATTTAGGAAAAGATCATGAAGATATAACCTACTGGCTAATTTCCAAAAGTGAAATTAGTGATATTTTAAAATCCAATGGGTTTGACCCAATAGAAGTTGCTAAGTTAGCTGTCAGTAAACGAGTATTTGATAGAAAAATATTTTTAGACCAAGTAGTTTCAAGTCCATTTGATGTTGATAAAATGGATTTCTTAGTTAGAGATTCACATTTCACTGGTGTTCAATATGGATTGATTGATGTGTTTAGAATAATATACTCAATGGATATAATAGAGAATAACTTGGCCGTTGAAATTCCAGGGGCATTGTATGCTATTGAAGCATTTCTCATAGCAAGATATGAAATGTTTAAAGCAGTTTATTATCATAGGACAGTTAGAAGTGCAAACGTAATGATTTCTAAGGCCATGGAGCTTGCTAAAGATTATTTGGGTTTGACCAACTTTAAATCTCCAGAAGAATATATTGAACTTGATGATGCTTACGTCATAACAAAGATTAGGGAGCTCAAAAACAGTTCAGATGATAATTTAAAGCAGGCTTATAAGCTAATTGAAATGTTAGATAGAAGAGCACTCTTAAAATGCGCGTATGAAATTACTGTTCATTTAAAGGATAAATTTATGGCAAGTATTTTAACGCGTGAAGGAGTGAGAAGAGAATTAGAAGAGGAAATCGCTAGGAAAGCTGGTATAAGTAATGATGAAGTTTTTATTGACGTACCTACTTTACCTTCAATACCATATAATCCCAGGCAATTAGACCCCATGGAAATTATAGTATTTGAATATAGAAATGGAAGTAAAGTAATTCATAGGTTAAGTGAAATATCGGGAATAGTCAACGTATTAAAGGGATATCTCGACGTAATAAGAGCATACACTTTCCCAGAACATAGAGAAAAAGTGAGAAAAGCCGCTCGAGAAGTACTCGGTGAAGGACCTATATCTACAAAAATATCCTTCTAACATATATCATTCTTTACTAGAAAATTTTCTTGTTCTTAATAACTCTAACTAAACCCTTAATACCATCTACAATTATGTAACTGGATTCATCGATTACACTAAATGGATTAATCTCTAACCTATCAATCAGAGGTATTTTAGAAATTACACAGCCAACAATTGTTACATGGTCAGCTTCAATATTTATTATAGCTTTGGGGGCTTTATTAAGCTTAGATAATTGATAGAGAATATACGCCCCTACAGTGCTACCTTTACCGTATGGGAAAACCAGTACTTTACCAGATATGCATCTTCCTCTTAATGGATGATTATGCTCAATGATAATTCCAGTATACGGATCAACGCCGCCAAAGAAAGTTATAGGTTCATAGGAAATTAGTGCAGGACCCTCACCAATGTATTTTGATAATCCACGCCCCTTAATAACTATTATTTCATTCTCTTGCATTGAAATCACCTTGTAAACAACTTTATAATAGAACGTAAATCCATTAAAGTAACTTTAGCCTTTTTAAGAGAAGTTAAGTAATGAGCTGCTTTACACGAATTGGTAATGATCTCAGCATTATAAATTATTTCATTTGGCATAACGACAGGACAAGTATCGCAAAAAACCTTAATACCAGCATGTTCTATGACTTTAACATATCCATATGCTCTCGCTTTTTCAAATATTTCTCTTGATGTAAATATCCAGAAATCTACATTTTTTTTAATTTTTTGAGCTCCAAGCATTAAAGCAAGCTCTCTAATTTCACTAAGACTACAATGCGGGCAACCTATGAAAATGTACTCAGGAATCTTACACTCCTGAAAATGTTCAATAATATTCAATAAATCTTTTCTATCAACACAATACTCTTCAAGCCTTGATGGAAAGATACGTTTACCTTCAAGGTAAAATAGTGAGATACCACCTGAAGTAGCTAAACCTGCCGAAATTGCTTTAAGCAAATCTTTTTTGGCATCTTGTTGTAATTCAAGATTTTCAAGAAGAGGAATGCCAGTAATCAATTCTTGACCTATAAGATAGCCTAAGGCACTTGCCTTCAATAATGTGTTTATCTTTAAATTAACTTTTACTCTATGAGATGGAACTCTATTTGACTCAAGATGATATCCGCAATAGGGAGTATATCCGGTAATTGCTGAAGCAATAGCTGATGGCCCGCTTTCCCTATTTGTTTTAGCTCCAATTACTGAGTTTACATATACTATAGCTGAAGACTCTGCCCATGCTATATGATCTCCAGAGTTAGGACAATTATCTATGAGATAAGGAGTGCAAGTACAAGTTATTTGAAAACCCATTTTTCTAAAGGCATTAATTATTCTTAATTGTTTTTCATAAAATTCTTCACTAATTCCCATGCGTCTCCATTTCATTAAATCGGCTCCAGCAGGATTGATTGTTGTAATGACTCTAGATTTTGCACCGAGTGAAGCAAAATCCTCTATAAAAGAAAGACCTGCATCGCCTATACTGGCATAACTTACTCCGGATACGTGTGCGCTCGTAATTGGAATTAGTTTTTCAGCGCCTAGTGCATCGCCTAGGGAAACGAGAATTTCCATGGCTTTTTGAACAGCAGGACCAAATTCACCCTTAAGCATAGATTCTTGAAGTTTTGTTAAATACATAATGTAAATCCTCCTTTAATATATCTCTAATTTTATCTAGATTTGGAATCTTTGCCTTTATGAAATGTTCTATTGGCTTATCTAGCGGTCTTGTTGCATCTAATCCCATCTTGGAAGTTAAAAGTTTCTCTTGATTGGCAGATGGATCTATGCTAGACCCTCTTGCATTATGAATTACTATTAGGTCTTTATCTGCTTGGAATCTTGTGGCTATAGCCCATTCAATATCATTTAAATTATTTATATCTACATCATCATCTACTACAATTACATGTTTTAAACTTGGGTGTGCAGCAAAAGCTGCAAAAATAGCATTTTTTCCATCGCCTTCAGATAATTTCTTTATTGATATTACTGCGTGGAGCCATCCACATCCGCCGAAAGTTAATCTTACATCTTTAACTTCCGGAACTACCTGACTAACATATTTCTTTATTAAGGCTTCTCTATGAAAACCCATTAAAAGCCTATGTTCTAGACTAGCAGGAAGAAGAGCTTGATAAATTGCATCTCTTCTTCTAAAAAGACGTATAGCCTTAATTATTGGCTGCTTTCTTTTTATATCATAAGTTCCAGTTGCATCTACAAATGGTCCTTCATCGGCTAGTTTTGACGGATAGATATATGCTTCAATCACCATTTCAGCATTAGCAGGTACAAATATTTCATTATGAGTACACTTTGTAACAGTTAAACTTCCATTCAATAGCGAATTGGCTACGTGAAGTTCATCAATTTTGAAAGGAGGAGAAGATGCAGCTGCCAGAAGAATTGCAGGGTGAAGACCAATGACTATAGCAATTGGTAGCGGTTTTCCTATGCTATTAGCTCGTTTTATCATTTGATATAAATGCCTAGGAACAACACGGAGAACTAATGTTTCATGATCTAAAACTAGCATTCTATGAAAAGACATGTTTTGAAAACCTTCAATTACATCTTTTGCAATAATAACTCCACATGTTATATATGGGCCTGCATCACGCTCATAATGAGTTAAAATTGGAAGCTTTCTAAGGTCAATTGATTCAGATACTTCCTTAACTGGTGCATCCTCAACTTCAATCGGTGGTAATGGATTATCAATTGCTTTGATTAGTAAATCATGCAATTTATTTTCCGGGACTTTAAGTGCTAGACTAAGTTTTCTTCTGGAATTACAGATACCACCTACAATACGAAAACTATAGCCCTGAACGTTCTCGAAAAGAACTGCTGGACCACCATCCAAAAGTTTTAAAGCAGCCGGGATCTCAAATTTGGGAGAAAGATTTTGCTTTATACATATAAGTTCGCCTTCACTTTCTAGTATTTTTATCGCATCTCTTAAGTCAGGACTATGCACTCTTACACCCATTAAAAGAAATACATACACACATTTTAACATTAATGCCGAACGTAAAAAATACAAGAAACACATCATTGTAACAAAGTAAAAAATAAATAATCGACTGAGGTTGCAGTTACGGTGTAGGGAGGGAATTTTTATGACGGCTGCTGCGGGTCAGCCCGTACTCTTATTAAAAGAGGGAACAAGTAGAACTGTAGGAAGAGAAGCACTCAGAGCAAACATATTAGCTGCTAGAATTTTAGCAGAAACCATTAGGAGTTCTCTTGGTCCTCGTGGTATGGATAAAATGTTGGTTGATAGTTTCGGAGATATAGTAATTACTAATGACGGTGCAACTATACTAAAAGAAATGGATGTTCAGCATCCAGCTGCTAAGATGATGGTAGAAGTAGCTAAAGCGCAGGATGATGAAGTTGGAGATGGAACGACAACATCGGTAATAATTGCAGGAGAACTATTAAAACAAGCAGAAGACTTGTTATTGCAGGATGTACATCCATCAATAATAATTGAAGGCTATAAGAAAGCAATGGATAAAGCTTTAAAGATAATTGATGAAATTGCAGCGCCAATTGATCCAACAGATAAAGAAATGCTAAAGAAAGCTGGAATTACATCCCTATTAAGCAAAGCAATGATCGTAGGAGCAATTGAAAGGCTTACTGAAATGGCAGTAGATGCAATTCTTCAAGTAGCTGAGAAGAAAGAAGGGAAATGGTTTGTTGATATTGATAACGTCAAGATTGAGAAGAAAGAAGGTGGTTCACTTGATGATACTAAACTAGTCTACGGTATAGTTCTAGATAAGGAAGTTGTTCATCCTGGTATGCCCAAGAGAGTAGAAAAAGCAAAAATAGCATTATTAAATTGTCCAATTGAAATAGAAAAAACAGAAATCAGTGCAAAAATACATATTACTAGTCCAGAGCAAATGAGAGCGTTTCTAGAACAGGAAACTGAAATGTTAAAGAAAATGGTTGATAAAATAGCAGAAGTGGGTGCTAATGTAGTGATCTGCCAGAAGGGTATTGATGATGTTGCACAGCACTTCTTGGCAAAGAAGAAGATTCTAGCTGTTAGAAGAGTTAAAGAATCAGATATGGCTAAGTTAGCTAAAGCTACCGGAGCCAGAATAGTTACAAGCGTTGATGATTTGACTTCAGAGGATCTTGGTGAAGCTGAATTGGTTGAAGAAAGAAAAGTTGGAGAAGATAAAATGATATTCATTGAGGGATGTAAAAACCCCAAGGCAGTAACAATACTAGTGAGAGGGGGAACTAAACATTTGGTTGATGAAGCTGAGAGATCACTACATGATGCTCTATGTGTAATCAGGAACTTAGTAAGAGAACCTAAGATTGTTGCTGGAGGAGGAGCACCAGAAGCAGAAGTAGCGCATAAAATTAGAGATTGGGCAAGAACTTTAAAGGGAAAGGAGCAACTTGCAGCACTTAAATTTGCAGATGCAATAGAAGCAATTCCACTAACCCTAGCTGAGAATGCGGGTTTAGATCCAGTAGACATAATGGTTGAATTAAGGTCTAAACATGAGAAAGGAGAGAAATGGGCTGGAATAGATGTAATTAAAGGTAAAGTATCAGACATGTGGGAAAGAGGGGTACTTGAACCAGCAAGTGTGAAAAAGCAAGCCATTAAATCAGGTACGGAAGCAGCAATAATGATTCTTAGAATCGACGATGTTATCGCTGCAGCACCACCAAGTAAGGAGGAAAAGGAGAAAGGAGAAAAAGAAACTTACTAATTTCTTAATTTTATTTATTATTTTTGAGATAAAATAAAAATAAAATATTAATCCTTAAATTTTAGAATTTTGTTTCAGCTTCCTCTTCTTCCTCTTTCTTTTCCTTTTTCTCCTCTTTTTCTTCGAATTTTGAAGCCGCTATTATATCGTCTATTCTGAGAATCATCGCTGCAGCTTCAACCGCAGATTTTATTGCATTTAACTTTACTATTAATGGTTCAATCACATTTAGTTTATACATATCTGCAGGTTTCCCTTCAAAGACCTCTACACCATACCATTTACCTTCAGGTTTTTCGTGAATAGCTCTTAATTCAGTTAGTATATCAATTGGATCTAGACCTGCATTTTCAGCTAGAGTTCTTGGTATAACCTCTATTGCATTAGCGAAAGCCTCTATAGCTAATTGCTCTCTTCCACCTACGCTGACAGCATACTCTCTTAGAACACGGGCTACTTCTAGTTCTGGTGCTCCTCCTCCAGCAACAATCTTAGGTTCTCTTAATACATCAGCGACTACGTATAATGCATCTTTGAGCGCCCTCTCGGCTTCATCTACAAATCTTTCTAATCCTCCACGTATTAATATGCTTACTGACCTTGGGTTTTTACATCCCTCGACGAATACCATTTTTTCGTCAGCAACTTTTCTTTCTTCAACCAATTCAGCTTCACCAAGATCCTCTGAAGTCAAATCATCAATATTTGTAACTATTCTGGCTCCAGTAGCTCTTGAAAGTTTTTCCATATCTGATTTCTTAACTCTTCTAACAGCTAATATCCCATATTTTGCTAGGTAATGCTGTGCAACATCATCAATACCCTTCTGACAGAATACTACATTAGCACCGATGTTTTTAATTTTCTCTACCATGCCTTTAAGTATTCGTTCTTCTTCTTCTAAAAATGCTCTCATCTGTTCTGGATCCGAAATTCTTATTTCTGCATCAATTTCCGTCTTCTCCACTTCTAATGGACAATCCAATAATGCTATTTTTGCTTTTTCTACTCTCTTGGGCATACCAGGATGAACAACTTCCTTATCTATTATCATACCATAAACTAATTTAGTATCTAAAATTCCTCCACCTTTCTTCTTAATTATTTGAATTTGATCTATATCGGCGTATATTTTTCCATCTCTTTCCTCAGCAATTTGCTTTACAGCCTTCACTGCTATTTCTGCTAAATGTTCTTTTGCTACAGCCACTACTTTTCCACTCATTGAAGTCATTGATATTTTCTTTAACGTTTCATTATCATCAATATTAACAGGAATAGCTATTTTTTCAAGATGCTCTTTAGCCTTAGAAGCTGCTTTCTTAAAGCCGCTTATTACTATTGTTGGATGAATATTTTTTTCAAGTAATGATTCTGCTTCTTTCAATAGTTCTCCTGCAATTATTACTGCAGATGTCGTTCCATCTCCAACTTCTTTATCCTGCGCTTTAGCTACTTCTACCATCATCTTAGCAGCTGGATGCTGAACATCCATTTCTTCTAGTATAGTTGCACCGTCATTAGTAATTGTAATATCACCTAAGCTATCAACCAACATTTTATCCATACCACGAGGACCAAGAGAACTCCTAACTATTTCTGCAACTGCTCTTGCAGCCATTATATTTACTCTTTGAGCTTCTCTACCAAAAGTTCTGCTTGTTCCCTCCTTTAATATTAAAACTGGAACACCACCAATTTGCCCAATAGTAGCAACTTTAGCTCCTCGCGCCGCCATTCTTATCGCCCCAACAGAAAACACTAGTGCAACTATATATTAATTTCTTTATAGAGAAAGAAGCCATAAAGAAAAGTTTTAAGTAGCTAATATTTGTCATTGGGGTTCATATTGACCAAGAACTGAATTTTTTAATTTCTCTACCAGATTCATCTATTTTTACATTTCCTATAGCGAGCATACCTATCTCTTCATTTACTGGAGTTAATACTTCTATTGTTCGTCTTGCATAATTAAACTCCTTAATTATTCCAAGACCTAAGAATCTCCCCCGTGGATCAAAAATGCCTGTCAGTAGTCCTTTTTCAAATCCGTATGGCAATATTATGACTTCTTCCTTTCCAGTTTCTTGCTTAATTAGTTCTTTGAACCACTCTATTTTTTCGCTCTTTAATTCACCCTTAACTACTAGTATGACTGCATCTGAGGAGGACTCACCGTATATAATGGAAGCTTCTAAAATCTCTTCATAACGTTTAATATCAGTTTTAGATAGAGGGAAACCAGAACCCAAAAATGAGAACAATAAGCCCACTTTGTCAATTGATATTACTCTAGTTTTCGCACCAATTAGATATTTCTTATATAGAGCTTCTCTAATGAAACGTCTTTCTTCTCTATTTCTAGCTCTTATAATTCTAGGGGTTGGAACCCTAACTATTTCAACGCTTAATAATCCTTGGAAGGGTTTTAATAAATGTTCAAGCTCGCTTTCTCGTTGGATTGCTACAATGATTCTTGGATTTAATGATAATAATAGTGACAATTTAAGTGACCTAGCACCTTTACCAAGAATCCATCCACTGGTATTGACAATTATTACTTCAGCTCCTTGCTGTAATGCTTTATCTAATAATATTCTTGAACCTACGATGACCCTATCAATTAAGCCATTAGGTGATGTTGAACCTGCAAAGAAAGCGTTGTGCAATGGAACTTCCGATAATGAGGATACGGGTCTCTCGAGGAATCCAAGACCTATTGTTGTTGGTGGCCCAATATCTGATTGACCTAAATCATTATCAATTACAGCAGTTTTATAGCCTTTTAGGAAAGCTTTATTAGCTAGAAAAGTGCAGAAATTAGTCTTACCACTATCAACATTCCCAAGAACTATTACTGAAATTGGTTTTTTCGAATCTAATATACGATTAACAGCAAAATTCCATTCTGGAGGAACTGTCATTTCCACATCATCAAGTTTTTCAAATGCCCCACCTTCACCTATTCTTAACTCAATTATTGAATTTTCATCGGCTTTAAATACCATAACTTTAGATTTAGGAATTATGACATGCTCCCTTGGTTTAAGTTCTTTACCAAGAACAATGAGTGAACCCTCAAGAACTCTAATGAAAGCAGGACCCTCAATTTTTATAATTTTAGATTTTGGTAGTTCAATCTTCATCTCTCACACCTCTTAGTAGCCGAATATTCGATTTATTGAGGGCAATACTCAAGGCCGATTTAATATCATTGGGCAAGGTATATTCCTTAATATATGGAGGTGGAGGAAGAGATTCACTAACTAACTCAATTTTTACATTGCATAGGAAATTTAAGTTTTCCAGTTCAGAGATTATCTCCTTTAAATAATGCTTTGCATTGGAACCAATTCTAATAATTTTTATTTTAGCTGGAAATTGATCAATAAGCCTTTTAATGTAATTTAATAGTAATTTCGTATTATTGAATAGTTTAAGAATTATAGGTGAACCATCAGCTAATACAGCTAATCCATGCGTGGCTCCAGGGTCAATACCTATCACTAATGTATTAAACTCTTCCTTGCCCTTAAGCATGCACATAGCCTTAAAGATAGCTTGCTCATAATTATCATTATCTATTAGCACTGTAATTTCAGGTTTCTCCTTCTTAACAAGTGGATTATCAGTTATTATGACTCTAACATCGTTAGATAAGAGATTACATGATGCAGTAACTATGAAATCTATATTATACTCCCTTAACAAATTTACTAAATGAAAGTATTTTCTTGGATTAGTTGATATGACAGCTATTCTCTTCAATACTTCATCACCAGTTTTAGTTCAACATATTAATGAAAAGCCGAGAGTTATATATTCTTCTCATTTAATTTATATTTAGATGCAACAATTAATCATTAAGATTGGTTATGAAAAATTTGACAAAGTATTAGGTGGTGGAGCAAAAAGTGGAGACTTAATGTTATTTTATGGAGAAGCAGCAACTGGTAAAACAGCATTTCTATTGTATTATACATTGCTCTGTACACTATTAAGACATAGAGTCCTTTTCTTAACTACTGAAAAGCCATTTGCAATTGAAAGGTTAGTTGAAATGTCTGGTAGGAGATGGAAGGAAATTTCTAGGCGAATAACCATCATAGAAATTAAAGATTTTAAAACGCAACTTGAAATAATTGAAAGACTTGAATTCTTTATAAATCCGAAAATAAAATTGATAACTATTGATACAATAACAGAAAAATATCGAGAATTTTTATCAGAAGGAGGAAATCCCCTAAAAGCGAGTAAATGTTTAAACAGGCAATTAGCAATGCTTTATGGACTTGCTAAACTTAAACAAATAATTATAATTATAAGTGGTCAAGTTAGGGAATTAATTGAAGAAGGAAAAGAGGAAGTTATTGCATCTAAATTACTAAGAAACTGGTCTAATAAGATAATAAAGTTAGAAAAAATAAAAGAGAAAAGGATCGCACATATAGAGAAGACCATATATCCAAAATATGTTGGGTCAAGAATACTATTCAAAATAACTTCAAGAGGGATAGAATTTGAATATTGAAGATCTACTATGGTTTATTAAGTTAATATGGAAAATTCTTCCAGCCTACATTGCAAATGCATCACCTGTAATCTTCATAAAAAATGGTCACCCAATAGATTTTAATCGAAAATTTATTGATAATAAGCCATTATTCGGTAGAGGAAAGACTATTGAAGGATTTATTATTGGGATACTCAGTGGAACTATAGTAGGAATCCTTCAGAATAGAATATTAGCAGCATTAATGCTTTCAATTGGAGCAATGTGTGGAGATTTAATAGGATCATTTATTAAGAGAAGATTGGATATTGGCAGAGGAGGACCAGCACCAATTTTAGATCAAACTTCATTTCTTTTTGGAGCAATAATACTATCAAGTTTGATTGAGAAGTTTACATTATTTGAAATAATAATTCTGGTAGTTATAACAATACCACTTCATTTCATAACTAATGTTATAGCATTTTTGTTAAAGATAAAGAAGGTTCCATGGTAATTATAGCCAACCCATTTTCATGGCTAGAAAATATTCTAAAGTAAGAAAAGTTATTAAAAATAAGATAATTCCAAGCGTTAAGAGAAGTGAAGCATATCTACGATCGTAGGTTATTTTACTACTCATTTGAATTAGAATTAAACCTAATAAGCTAAATAGCATTAAGATAAAAACTGCAACTGTTTCAATTATTGTTTGAAAATCAAGATAAGGTGCTATAAACATAATTCTATTACCTGCAGGAATCATCCATATTGGGGGTTCAACAATTACATAAGTGAAACCACTAATGAAAATTAGGTATATACCTATGAAAATTATAGGTAATATTTTATTAAAGTTTTCATAAATATAGGATCCAAGTTTTATGAACTTTTTAAGCATTCTTCGAGGATTCTTCATAATAGCACCTATTAAGGATAGTAAGGAAATAAAGTAAAAAGCTTTACGCGGAAAGAAATAATTAATAAGGAGATAAATCAATGCAGAAGGGGGCATAAAATGAATAGTATTGATATATTATGTAAAGCATATTTTTATCGAAGTAATTTTAACTTCTTATTGTCATCAAAGGAAGCTCCTCCAGAAATTATGAAAAAGATCACTGAAATCATTAAGCTATCAGAAGAAGTATATAGGAAGTTAGTTTTATTAGGGAAAGAATTTAATTTAGAAATTTCAGTGTTAACAGGTTATTCTACTTTTGCAGGAAAAGAGTTAAAAGTTAATTTAATGGCAATAGGAGAGGAATTAAACGATATAGAACTCATTCTCAGACCGATATTTATAGAGATGGGGGCATTGGGACTTGAAAGACCTTTAATTAATATATTTGCATTTTATCATCCTCCAGTTAGAATTATAGTTGATGATAAAGATGGATGGATACTTCCTCAAGGAATAACTTTAAAGGATCTTATAAAGGCTAAAGAGGAAAACAGGATACATATTAATATTTTTGATATAAATCTCGATCTAATAAGACAGATTGTTAAAGCGTTTATTAGGCTCTCATTATGGGAGAATGCCATAGCAGTTCCATCTGAAAAAGCCGTTGAAGGATATTCTGAAAAAATTATAAGAAGCCTTAGCAAAAGAGAGCAAAATCAATTATTAATAGGATTCAATGAAATAATTGACGGACTAATAAGAAAGTTAAGAAAATTAGACAGTAAAGTTAAGAAACAGTTTGGTGAATTAATAAACGAAGTAAATGATTTACTTTCAAATATTAATTTATGAATTAACGTGTTTTTAATGGCCTAGCATAAATAGAGGCAATCACTAATTTATTATTACACTTAGGACATAAACCAACTTCTTTAAATACATAATCACCTTTCTTAAATTCCCTTTCCTCCTTAAAGTTACAATCCTTATTCATACATTTAATTACTGTAATGCTTAGATATTTCGAAGTTAACCTAAATTGTAAATATCGTTTATGTTGATAAGCAAGAATAAATGATAAAATTAAACATAGAATTCCAGAGGCTAAGTAATCTAGAGAAATTTGTAAATTAGTTCTTTTTTGGAATTCAATTAATCCTAGGGTCAAGAACGTGAAGGATAATAATGAAAAAATTATCGAGAGGAATAATAATATGAATGATTTACTTTTTCTCAATATTGACACCTTCCTATTGACCTATACCAATAGTATTTCCAATACCAGCAATAATCACCGTCTCTCCTTCATTTACCCGCTCTAAAATTATGTTTAATACTTTTTCTACAGCCTTTTCAGCTGCCTCTACTAGTTCTTTTCTCATCACTGTAATAGCTTCCTCTAGTGACAATTTAATTCCAATAGCATCTAATGGAATATTGTATTTCACAGCAATCTCCTCAATTTTATACTTCTCTGGACCAGGATCCCCTATTGCTGCACCAACACCCTCAGCTACTCTACCAGTTTTTTCACCCTCAAGTTTAGCTGCAGCATCAATCATTATAATTCTGGATATATTGCCGCCATGTTCAGCAACTATTCTAGCTATAGCTTCACCTGGCTTTCCAATTTCAGCTCCAGGTCCCTTAGCTTTAATAACTATTACTTTCCTCCCTTTGAAATCAAATTCTGAAGCTATTATTTTTTCAGCAATTTCTTTCCATGGTTTACCATGCATTAATTTAGCCGCAACTAAAGCCCCAACGCCATCCCCAATAGGTTTCCCACTTGAAAAAGCTTCAACTGCTCCAAAGAAAGCCTCAGCATAGCGCATTATTAATGGTAGAAACATTTGTAACTGCATTATGAAAATAACGCTTTTAGTCTTCTTCCCTAATAGAAGAAGATGACGGATTTCACGATATAAATAGTTAAGAACTATTGTAGCTTCAAGTAAGCCCTCTATATTAGATAGAGAGATTGGATCAGCATTAGGGGCTATTCTTCGAGCAAAACTTTCTATTCTCCTATCCCTTACATTAAGAAGATGTTCAAGTCTTCTAAGAACACCTGACGGATCAAGAGATACAGGTTCAATATAAAAGAAATCGAGAAAATCATCTATTAGAGGGGATGGATCAAAATTAGGTTTGCCTATTTCTTTAACAGTATCAACAGTAATCTTCTTCGCTTTAATTACTAAAAAATGTAAACGCTTAAGTGCACTCTCAGCTTCACGAAGCCACATCCAAATTTGAATTCTTTGATTAAAAAATGTTAAAACTACCGCTAGTATCATAAAGAAAATCATGTTAATAAGTAGATTATCAGTTATGTCTTTAAGTAACATTGGTAATACCTTCTGATACTCCAAGTACCTCTAGGCCCCCAATACTCGCTTAAAGAAGCACTAAAGTTATAAATAAATGTATTTGCACTTTAGAACTTTACTTAATGAGTGCACCTCCAGCACGCCCCTTTCCCGGTGCCTCGCGGACACCAGTACTCAGGCGCGCGGCAGTGGGCTTGACTTCCGGGTTCGGAATGAGACCGGGTATTTCCCCACT
>CAZCCB010000027.1:0-16733 GCA_964497155.1 uncultured Nitrososphaerota archaeon
CACTTATTCCTGGAGCACCATAACCAACGCAATGTGTAACTACAATAACATTGTAATCTTTAAATATTTTACATGCTTTAACTCCGGTTTCACCAGTAGTCGATGCAACAACTACATGCTTAATTCCCAGTTCTTTGGCCCTCTTTTTTGCTAATTCTAAGGTTTTCTCAGTGTTTTCCTTTCCAGGATTATCGAAATATGTGATTTGTTTTATTTGCATCTAATTTACCTCTCAATTGTAATAATATTGAAGTTATGTTACTTCATGTATTTTTCTAAGAATATTATTGCTGGAAATAGTATTTTCAATGCATCATCCATTTTTATTACCATGTGACCCATGTCCGGAACTATATGTAATTCGAATGTCTTTCCATTTTCAAGTAATTTCATGCAATATTTGAGTACTGGTTTTAATGGTGTTCTACTATCATTTTGTGGATGCAATATGCATAATGGAGCTTTGAGTTTATTGGCAAAGTTTATTGCTGATCTATCCTTCCAAAGCTCCTTTTTACCTGCAAATAGCATGTTTATAAATTGCTTAAATAGTGGATCACTGAGTTGATACATTTCATTCCAATCTGTAATTCCAGCTCCAGCTACTCCACATCTCCATAACTCTGGATGTTTAACTGTTGCTAGGAAAGTCATGAAACCTCCATAACTATATCCCATAATGGCAATTTTATCCTCCTTTGCTGATCCAATTTTAATTGCGTAATTTCTAGCATAAACTATATCCATTAAATCTCCGCCGCCTGGATCGCCAATATCTAATTGTCTAAATTTCTCACCTTAACCTGTAGATCCTCTGAAGTTTGGTGCTAATACATGGTATCCTGATGCTACGAGTGATGCTATGAAAATACTCCAAGAGTCTGCAACTTCAGCCCATGGGCCTCCATGAATATAAATTATTGCTGGTCCGGGTTTAGATGCAATATTACTTTCAAATATATACATTGGAATTTCAAGTCCATCAAAACTCTTGTATTTAACAAATTTTACATCTCCAAAACATTTTGAAATATGCTCTGGAATATTTGCTCCAAGTAATGTTTTAATCTCATTTTTCTTCAAATCGATTTTTAGAATTCTTGTGGGCATTTTCATTGATGACCATGTAACATAGACCGTATCATTGTAAACCTTAGCATTAAATGCAAAACCTTTTGGAAGCATTATTTCCTTACCATCAATAAATAGTTTTGTTCTACCATTAATTTCACCTGTGAACCATATTTTACCATCTTCAGTCCAGCCATATCCTGCATATTCTGTAAACTTATACTTCTTATAATCACTATATGATAATTCAGGCTCCTTAAGTTCATCTTCATAGTAATTGTAAATCATTAATTTTTCATCACCAAAAGCATTTGTAGAAAATAGTATCTTACCATTAAATACTTCAGGCGGTTTACATGAGGCGCCTTCCTTTGGGGTATAGATTTTGAATTCTCCATTTTCAAGATTGTATATGAAAATTTCAAATATTCTCGGATCTTTAAATGAGCCGTAGCCTGCAATTAAATTTTTATTGTTGCTTGAAACTATAGCTACAGCATTGACCCCATAAACTTTCTCATACTCTTTTTCTGGCTTAGCAGTGTATATTTCAACTTCTTTTTCTCCTGCGCAGCTAAAAGCTATTTTTTCACCATCAAATGAAATGCCAAATATTCTTTTAGGTTCAAAATCGACAATTACTTTTTCTTTAACATCTATAACATTAATTGAAAATATTTGATGAAGCTCCCTTCCACTTCTAACATCTCTAGTATATATTACTAATGGTGATTTCGATTTTACAGGAGCGACGCTATGAATTCCACCAGTAGTTAATCTTGAAACTTCATTAGTTTTAATATCTAATGACCATAGATCTCTAACTCCTTCTACTGTTGATACATAGACTAGCTTATTATGAGTTAATCCGACAATGCCATATTGTGGTAATTTTACTAGCTCTTCAATAATTTTTAATTTATCGATAATAGGTGTAGTCATAAACTATCACTCTCAGTTTAAAATGATTCTTCACATTATATTAATTCTTTTAATTGATATTGATGATAAATTTATGTTCATTACTGCTTTATATAGTTGTTAATTAATATTAGGTTTGGTGATAAAATGAATGTTTTAATTACTGGTTTTGAACCTTATGGTGAGGAGAAATATAATCCCTCAGGTGAGATTGCACGTAAATTTAATGGTAAAGTTATTGATGATGCTAAAATATTTGGATTTGAAATTCCAGTTTCATTTAAGAGAGTTGGCGGAGTACTGGCTAAGTTAATTGATGATGTTAAGCCTAAAATTGTAATTAATTTAGGTTTGGCTCCAAGAACAACTTATATTAGAGTTGAGAGAGTTGCAATCAATATCATGGATGCTGGTCCAGATAATGATGGATATAAGGCTGTTGATGAACCAATAATTCCTAATGGACCGGCAGCATATTTTGCAACTATTCCAGTGAGGAAAATTGTTGAAGCAGTTAGGAATGAGGGTATTCCAGCTTCAATATCAAATAGTGCTGGAACATTTCTATGTAATTGTACGATGTATCATACTCTTCATTATATTACAGTTAATAATTTAGATGCAATTGCAGGATTCATACACATACCATATACATTAGAACAGGCAGCTAAAAAGCCGCCTAAATCCTTCCTCGGAATGCCTCCACCAAGCTTGCCATTAAATGCCATTGAGAAGGCAGTTGAAATTGCAATTAAAATTTCGATTAAAAAGGTGAGGGGGGAACTTGAAGGTAGTTAATTTTGAATTTCAATTAAGAACTAAGGGTGAAATTGAAGTTATTGATATTACAAGTAAAATTAGGGAGCTTGTTAGAAATTCGGGTGTGAGAAATGGAGTTGTAATAGTATTTGTGCCTGGATCTACTGCGGCTATATCGACTATTGAGTTTGAATCAAATTTAATTGAGGACTTTAAAGAATTGCTAAGTAAATTAGCTGAAAAAGGTGGATGGAGGCATCCAATTAATGCTCATAGTCATTTAAGAGCAACTCTACTTTCACCTTCAATTACCGTTCCAATAGTAGATGGTGAATTAACTTTAGGTGTGTGGCAGCAAATAGTTTTCATTGAACTGGACACTAGACCTAGAAATAGGAGAGTAATTGTACAGGTTATTGGCACTACCTAATGTTTTATTTTAATTCTTCGAAGTATGCTTTCATTCTCTTAATACCTTCCTCCAATACTTCTGGATTTAATACACATGGTGCAAAGCTTAATCTAGTCCATCCCTCCATTAGGAAATCTACACCAGGTGCAAGTGCTACTTGCCATTTTCTAAGTAATTCATTACAAACTTTCTTTGAATTGCGTTCATATGCTTCATGATTGAAGAATACGTAGAATCCTGCTTCAGGTTCTAATATCCTTAGCTTAGGAATTTCTTCTCTAAGCATTTTAGCCGTACTTAATCCTACTTTAGCATATAGCTTTCTTTGAGATTCATAATATTCTTTAACTTGCTTCAATTTCTCCTCATCATTTAATAGTTTAGCTAAAACTTCTTGCACAAGTCTATTTGGACATAGAGTTCTTGCTTGCTCAACAACTTCAACTGCTCTTACTAATTCTGGAGAACAAATTAGATATGCTAATCTCCATCCTGGAACTCTAAATTCTTTAGATAATGTGCAGACCCAAATTTCAGGTTCACGCCTTTCCCTAAACATGTATTTTGGAGGTTCATTGAAGAAGAATGCTCTATAAGCTACGTCAATCATAACCCAAATTTTCTTATCTTCAGCAATATCAATTACACCATTAAGAATATCATTACTAAAAACTCTACTATCAGGATTTCCTGGAACTGTTAGAATTATTAATTTAGTTTTATCGGTAATTAATTCTTGAAGTTTATCTAGTGATGGTGAGAATTCATAATTTTTAATTACGGGCCAAGTCTTAATTTTAACATTAAGCTTCATTTCAACTTGAAGCTGCCTAATATAGTTTAGATATGCTGGTTTTGTTAATATAACTTCACTTTCAGGATCGAGAGTTGCTATGAAAACTGCTCCAATTAAATCTGTACTTCCAGATCCAACTATTAATTCATCATTAGAAATCTCTCTATTAAAAACATAATTTTCATAGTTAACTAATCCATCAATGAAATATGGCTGCCCCCTAGTTGTTCCATATCTACATGTTTCAACTAGAAAGTCTTTATTTTTAATTAACTCCTGAACCATTTCAATTAAAACTGGTGGAGGTGAATCTTGAGGCCATCCTCCCCCTAAATAAACTAATTTTCTTGGATATTTTTCTGGATGAAGTCTATAGTCTGTAACTACTGTCATTATTTCTCTAATTGAACTTGGATTTTCAATTGCATATTTAGCTACCCTTGATACAGGGTATTCCACCCGTAATCACCAAGCATAATTGATTACTTAATATATATTAGCATATTGATGCAAGCTAGGTTATAGTATTAAGCTTTTTAATTTAAATAATTCATTTCTACTTGAAGTATAGGTGTGTTCTTTTATTAGTTGAAATATTATTGCACCAATTATTATTGATGGAAATAAAAATATAATGTCTAAGAATCCCTTCCTAACAGTTAAAATTAGAAATATGTTTGCTAATCCAGGCTCATTTATTATTCCAATTATTACTGGTAATGATAATACTATGATAATTAGAGCTATTGATGATATTAATGTCAAGAAGCATGCAACTATTGTTTCTCTCATACTCTTAGCATATAAACCAATAATTAATCCTCCTAGAAAGCCAATTCCAATTCTAATCATTAAACTTGGAGATAAGTATATGTGAGTATAGGTATATGCTGAAGTTATCATTAATATAACTGATATATATAGCATAATTGATGCTAAATAATCCTTAACTAATATCGTATTAATTAACCTCCTAGACATTCATTTTCCTACTGGCATACCAAATTATTGTGAACAATACTATTAAAGCTATAATTCCAATTATAATTAACATTAACGTTGATGTTAATGCTTCAGGTCCATATCCAATAATTAATGGTAGGGGTATGAATGGAAATATAATTATTCCACCAGAAACTTGCACCCCACCAGTTATTGCTCCAAGCATTATTAGTATCATTCCAATGAAAATTATAATGAAGCCTAGAGTAGTGAATTTAACTATTGAGTTAAACATTGAAGTTGATATTTGAGTAGGAGTGTATATTGGAGTTTTAATTCTATGTTTAAGCCTATCTAGACATTCTATACATGTCCAAGTATATGGATCAAAGCATAATTCACAAACTCTCCTCCCACACTCTTTGCAAACATATTTTGCATCCCTTCTATTACAAATTTCACATTTAACCATGAAAATACACCTCCAATTAAATCTTAATAACCATATAGGGCAATATGAACGTTAAAACAATTAATATGATAATTGCAATTATAATTGTAATTAAAACCCATTTTGAATCTGTACCCCATACAATTGGAAATGGACCTATCAAAATAACTCCTCCAGACTTAACTTCTCCACCACCCCTTAATATTGAAATTAGAGTTCCAATAACTATTATTGCAATTCCAATTATGATTAATATGAAGCCTAGTGATATTAAATTCATAGTGTTCCCCCAGAATACTTATATTAAAGGGTTAATATTAACTTCACTCCATATACCAAATTAAAAAAGGAGAGTTTATGAGAATTAACTATTTCCTTCTTATCATAGTTGCCCATATAATGGCTACTATGGCGATTAATATTCCAATTGCACCTATAATGTATCCTCCATATAGCTCCCAGAATGATGGTGGCGGTGGAGCCGGAGGCTTTGGTGGTGGAGGTAATTCTACTTTAAATGTTGTAGTTGCCTCTTGACCTAAAGCTGTAACTTTAACTGTATATGTACCTAATGGTACTCCTTCAACCAATGTATATGTTACTTTAAATTCACCCTTATCATCAGTTCTCTTCGTTTCCTCAATGAAAACTCTATTTAATGGATCATGAACTACTACTTTTACAGTTTCATTCTTAATTGGCTCCATCTTCTCAGTTGTTAATCTTCCAGATATTACTAAGGTATCTCCTGGATTATATGTTGGCTTTGAAACTGCAATTGATAATCCTGGCTTAAATTCTAATGGTACTTCCCTTATTCCATCTCCATCAATATCTACGAATCCTGCCTCATCTAATAGTTTTGCTGCTAATGTTACGTTATGTGGTGGTGTTGTTGCATTTGGATTCCACCAATACTCATAAGTTGGTGCACAAAACCAATCTGCAGGTCTACCCCATCCCATTAATAATTCCTTAACTATTTTCTCCTTATCAATAATCATTGCAATTGCCTTTCTAACAACCTTTTCACTTAATGGATATCTCTTGAGATTAAAGCCTAGGTAATAGAAGCTTGGTGATGGAGTTGCAAATAGCTTTAAGTTTGGATCTCTAGCTACATCGCTTATTGCTGCTGGCGGTACATACCATGTCATATAGTGTATCTCTCCCTTCTTTAGTGCTAATAGCATTGCTGATGGATTAGTTATAATTGGAAATACAATTCTATCTACTTTTGGATAACCCCTTCTCCAGTAATTTGGATTCTTCTTTAATTCTACATATTCTCCAGGAACCCTTTTAACCCACATGAAAGGTCCTGTACCGATCATTGGCGGATTAGTTGTATTCCATGGAATATTTTCCCATAAATGCTTTGGAATAATTGGTAAATCAGCTAATTTCCTTAAGAACCAAACATAAACATCCTTTAAGTAAATTTTAACTGTATATGTATCAACAATCTCAACTTCCTTTACTGGTGCAACACTTGCATACCACCAAGGTGCCTTATTATCCCTAATGTATTCAATTGAAAACTTAACATCCTCAGCAGTAAATGGTTTTCCATCATGCCAAGTAGCATTATCAACCAGGTATAGCGTCCAAACGAGACCGTCTTCAGAAACAGTATACTCCTTGCATAACCATGGCATTGGCTCATACTTCTCATCGAAAATGAAGAGCCTTTCAAAGATTAGATCTAATGGATATGCATCCCAAGTTGTACCTCCAAAATCTACAATACTCTCCTTTCTCATATCATCCATTAATGGTACATATAGAGTTCCTCCAGTTTGCCCCATTATTTGCACTGTTTGTGCCGATCTAAACCAATCTATGCCCCATACTCCTGTTATCCATCCAGTTGTTTCTGCCCTCACTGCTTCAACCATGTCTCTCATATATAATCCTACAATAGGTAATTCTTCAGCTAATATTTCTTGCATCTTAAATATTAATTCTCTTCTTTTCTCTGGATCAATCGTTTTTAAAGATTCATTTAATAATGTATCAAATTCCGAATTTTGAAAGCCTTCAGCATTATTTCCACCTGGATACCATTCCCATGAGGCATATCTTTGATCATAGTACCATGGCATTATACTCATACCCCAACCTATAATGTACATATCAAAGTCAAGTTTATCCCATACTAAATCCACTAGAGTACTGAAATCAACAGGTCTATTAGTTATTTCAATTCCAATTTGTTTACCCCACTCGTGAAGCAAATCTCCAATTCTAACTCTTATTGGGTCGTATTCTGGAGTTAAGACTACGAATCTTAATTCCTTATATTTTTTCTGATATTCTTGTGCTGCAATTGGTTTAGGTATGCTTAGTAGTGTAATAATCATGAATAAGAGTGCTAGTAGAGTAAATATTCTCTCTTTTCTCATATTTCTTCCTCCAAATATATATTCACAAGTTTTCAGATAAAGTTATTAAGGTATTCATATTAAAAGCTTTACGAGTCTAATTATCATTAGTGGTGAGAGAATGGGTTTAAGAGAATTCGTAGTGAGAAGAGCTATTGAATCAATAATTTTACTGATCTTAGCAACTGCATTAAATTTCTTCATATTTAGAATGATGCCAGGTGACCCATTTGCAATGTTCATTGAAAATCCGAACTTTAAACCTGAAACAAAAAAATTACTGATACAGCGATTTGGACTTGATAAGCCATTATGGGAACAATTCCTAATATACTTCAAAAACATGTTCTCAGGATATTATGGAATATCATTTAGATATCTACAGCCAGTTTCAGAATTAATATTTAGCATACGTCTAGTCAATACAGTAGTCCTAATGTTATCATCGACATTATTTGCAGTACTCTTTGGAGTAATATTTGGAGTAATATCAGCATGGAGAAGAGGAACTAAGATTGATATAAGCTCATTAGTTATATCATTAATATTATATTCGATGCCAGTGTTCTGGCTTGGGCTTTTAATAATACTTGTATTTGCATATTATTTAGGAATATTTCCATTTGGAGGCACCATAAGTAGAGGCGTACATCATGTAAACCTATTACATTATATAAGTGACTATGTATGGCATTTAATACCACCAATGACGACGCTTACCCTAATAAATTTAGGTTCCTACCTACTAATAGTGAGAAATACAATGCTTGATGTATTAACTCAAGATTACATGTTAACTGCGAAAGCGGTTGGATTAGATAATAGAACAATACTGTTCTCATATGCGATGAGAAATGCAATGCTTCCATTAGTAACAATCGTAGCATTAAACTTGGCATTTGTAATGTCTGGAGCAGTATTAACTGAAACAGTATTTTCATGGTATGGAATGGGAAGACTAATATATGCATCAGTAATGGAGAGAGATTATCCCGTATTGGAAGCAACATTTTGGTTCATTTCAGTAATGGTAATACTAGCGAATTTAATATCAGATATCATTTATGCCTATTTAGATCCAAGAATTAGATATTAAGGTGGGACTATGGTTTCAATATACAAATGGATAGATAAGTTTCATGCATATAAAAGGAAGCTTAAAGATTTTGCTGAAGTATATAGGGAGAGCAAATTAGGAATGGCTGGATTAGGAATTCTCTTAGTCTTCGTATTTATGGCAATAGCTGCACCGATATTGGCACCTCATCACCCAGGGGAGTTATGGCTTGGACCGCCATTACATGCACCAATGGAGGGATTTCCACTTGGAACAGATGAACTTGGAAGAGATATATTGAGCTTACTCATATATGGAACCCACGTATCATTAGTAGTCGGAATATTGGGAGCATTCCTATCAGTAATTATTGGGTCATTAGTTGGATTAATAGCTGGATATTATGGAGGAATAATTGACACAATATTAATGAGAATTACAGATTTATTCCTAATACTTCCAGGATTACCATTAATGATAGTATTAGCAGCACTCTTAGGTCCAAGCATGTGGAATATAATATTCGTAATAGCAATAGTTTCATGGCCAAGTGTAGCCAGAGTAGTTAGATCACAGGTACTGGAGTTAAAGGAGAGACCATTTATAGAAGCTAGTAGAGTTGCAAATGCATCAGACTTTAGAATAATATTTCATCACATAGCGCCAAATGTGGCACCAGTAGTATTTGCAACAGCTGTACTTGGAATTGCAAATGCAATATTATCTGAGGCGGGATTAAGCTTCCTAGGGCTTGGAGATCCATCGCATATAAGTTGGGGAATGATGCTACATTATGCTAATGAATATGGAGCACTAGTAATTGGAGCATGGTGGTATCTACTACCACCAGGAATATGCATAATACTATTAGTGCTAGCATTTGTATTCATAGGCTATGCATTAGATGAAATAGTTAATCCGAGATTAAGGAGGAGATAAAATGACTCTACTTCAAGTTGAAAATTTAAAAACATATTATAAAACTAGGAAGGGATTGGTAAAAGCAGTTGATGGAGTGAGCTTCGAAGTAATGGAAAGGGAAATTGTAGGTTTGGCTGGAGAATCTGGATGTGGAAAGAGTACCATGGCATTAACAATAATGAGATTACTACCGCCAGAAGGAAGAGTAATGTCTGGAAAAATAATGTTTAAGGGAATTAATTTACTTGAATTAAGTGAAGAGGAAATGAGGAAAATTAGATGGGATAGAATTTCAATGATATTTCAAAGTGCAATGAATGCATTAAATCCAGTATTATCAATTGAAAGGCAATTAGTAGATGCAATTAGAGCTCATAAACAAGTAACTAAGGAAGAAGCAGTTAGAAAAGCTAAAGAACTATTCGAAATGGTTGGATTAGATCCTGAAAGAATAAAGGAGTATCCACATGAATTTAGCGGTGGAATGAGACAAAGAGTTATGATTGCAATGGCATTAGCTGTTGACCCAGAACTAGTAATTGCAGATGAACCGACAACAGGCTTAGATGTAATAACACAAAGCAGAATATTGAAGCTAATGAGAAATCTACAGGAAAAACTTGGATTGTCAATAATATTAATTACACACGATTTAGCAGTAATAGCTGAAACATGCGATAGGGTAGCAATAATGTATGCAGGGAAAATAGTTGAATATGCAGATGCAGTAACCCTATTCACTAGGCCGAAACATCCATACTCATATCTATTAATAAGCGCATTTCCAAGTATTAAAGGTGGAAGGGGAGGACTAAAAGAAATTAAGGGATCACCACCAGGATTAATAAATCCACCACCAGGATGCAGATTCCATCCAAGATGTCCATATGCAATAGGAAAATGCAAAACTGAAGAACCACCATTCATACAAATAGAAAGGAAACACTATGTAGCATGCCACTTAGCGGATAAATTAGACTTCATAATTAAGAGGTGAAATAATGGCTGAACCCATACTTAAAGTAGAAAACTTAAAGAAATATTTTCCAGTTAGAAGAGGATTCATAAGCATGTTGCTAGGAAGAGAACGACTATTTGTGAAAGCAGTAGATGGAATAAGCTTCCAAGTTAAAGAAGGAGAAATCTTCTGCTTAGCTGGAGAAAGTGGATGCGGTAAAACTACAACTGCGAGATTAATTTTAAGATTAATTCCACCAACATCAGGTAAAATATATTATAAAGGCATTGATATTGTATCTCTAAGTAAGAGGGAGCTTAGAAAAGTTAGACAAGAAATGCAAATGATATTTCAAGATCCATATCAATCATTAGATCCGAGAAGTAGGGTATTTGACATAATTAATGAACCATTAGAAATAAATAGGAGGGAATTAAGCTTCAAAGAAAAACAAAACCTAGTATTTAAAGCATTAGAAGATGTTAGATTACCGCCAGAAGAGTATGCAAATAAATATCCACATGAACTTAGTGGAGGAGAAAGGCAAAGAGTGGCAATAGCTAGAGCATTAGTTTTAAATCCAAAATTAATAGTTGCAGATGAACCAGTATCAATGTTAGATGCATCAATAAGAGTAGGAATATTAAATCTACTCTTAGAATTAAGAAGAAAATATAACTTAACATTACTATACATAACCCACGACTTAGCTCAAGTAAGGTATATTGGAGATGACCTTGCAATAATGTATCTTGGAAAAATAGTTGAATTAGGGAAAGTTGACGAAGTAATGGAGAATCCAATGCATCCATATACACAAGCACTATTATCAAACGTACCAATACCAGACCCAACAATAAAGAGGAGGAAAATCATGATTAAAGGTGAAATACCAAATCCAATAAATCTACCACCAGGATGCAGATTTCATCCAAGATGTCTATATGCACAATCAATATGTAAAGAGAAGGAGCCAAAACTTGTTAAAGTAAATGAGAATCATTATGTAGCATGCCACTTTCCATTAAAGTAAGGTGAAAATTATTGAAAAATAATAGAGAAATAATAATTCTAATATTTTCAATTCTCCTAACACTGATATCAACATATATATTAGGTAATTCAATTTCACATTATATTGAAGTTTATAGAGCAATTTATGGAATCAAAGTTAAAATAATTAGAGTAAATTATAGAGTAAATTATGAAAAGAGGAAAGCAACTATAAACGTAATTATAAGTATTAATAATCCATCTGAAAAGGATGTGGAAATTACTGGTGGTGAAGGCAGGATATTATTGAATAATAAGTATTTAGGATCAATAATATTCTATGTTGGTGAAGGCATAACTTTACCCTCAAAAATTAAAAATTATACTTTAACTGGAATATCGATAATTAAGGATCCGTACTTAAAAATATTGGTTAATAGCATTAATAGTGGTGAATTAAATTGGATTATAGAAAGTTGGATTCACTTCAGAATAGGGATTCATTCAACAATTATTAAAAGTGAAGCATATTTAAAAGAGAAAACTAGTTAATTTACTCTTTAATGTATAAATATATTTTATGTGTAGTCCAAACATCAGGTATTACTTCAACTTTAACTGGAGACCATCCTGGAATTTCAAAGTCATGAGAAACAATTCTAGTTCCAGGCTTCAATTCACGTTGAAGTTTAGGCTTCAATTTCTTATTAACACTAGTTAGTAAGTATAATGTTACCACATCAGCTTCACTAATATCAACTTCAAAGAAATTTCCATGAATAATTCTAACTCTACCCTCTAAACGCTTTTCCTTAATTTTCCTTTCAATCTCATATACGAGATGAGGCCTAATTTCTATTCCAACTGCTTTAGCTCCAAATTCCTGAGCGGCAATGAAAAGTATTCTACCATCACCAGCACCTAGATCATAAACTGTTTCTCCAGGCTTAACCCTAGCTAATTTAAGCATTCTTCTAACAACTGGTTCAGGTGTTGATACGAATGGAACATCGTAATGCATTTTCTCCCCAAATGAGAATTTTACGGCTAACCTAATTTTCCTTTCGCTACATTAAATTAATGATACCTATCATAAAATTACGATTTATAGCAACACTTTAATATTTGCGTAGCATTTGTTAATTAGATTCACAGAAATTATGTGAGGTGATATTTTATGTATAGAGTTGATCCCGATATGATTAAGAGATTAAATGCATGGATTGAAGATCAAAGAAGGTTTCTAGAATATACTAAAATAAGTTTAAAGGAGCTTGAAAGAGCTGATAGACTTACGCTTGTAATTGCAGCTAGAACTGCATGCTCACAAATATTAAGAACAATTAAGGGATTTGAAGGATGGCTTCAAAATCCAGTTGTAATTGGATTAATGCCATATGAAATGATTAAGGAAGTACAGAAGAAGCTTTGGGAAATAATGATTGAAGTAACTAATTTCGATATTAAACATACAAGTGAATATAGAGATTATTTGAAGAAGGTTATTGAGGAGGGAAGAGTATTGCCAACACTTCCATTTGAAGGTAAGAAGAGAGCTGATAGGTTAAGTTATACTAGATGAATTAAATTATATGATAAACTTTAAATCCTCGTTTCTCTAATGCTCCTGCAATAAATCTTCTATGACAATACTTAGGCTTTCTTTCCAAGCAAAATATGCAAATTACATTTGATTTTGATAATTCAATTAGTTTTTTAATTCCCTCCTTAAATGAATTTGTATTCATATAGGCTTCATAACCACTACTTCTATATCCGCCAAGCTTATCTCCAAGCCAAATATAATTAATTCCAGCTTCACTAAGCTTTATTTTAAGATTCTCCTTTTTATAATCATCAACCTTAGATGTTGGCCATCTTCTAACATCAACCAATAAGTTAATATTATAGCTCTTTAAAATTGAAATTAAATCATTAATTTTCCTACCACTATATCCAATAGTATAAATAACCTTGTTACTCTCTGATGTCATCTGAATCATTTTCAAATTCACCTTCAATTTTACGTCCAATTTTAATTGTAGACCCAGATATAATTACAGTTATTCTCTCACCAACTTCTGGTTTTGGATTAAGTGCTTCCCATTCATCCTCAGTAAGCCATAATGTTAATCTTGGAATTGAAATGCTACTTGGAGGTCTAACTGGCATGACTTGCATAACTTGCTTAACTATTGGCAATACTTCACGTGCAATTTCAGAATTGCTTGATGAGTAAAATACTGGTGGAGGTAATTCACGTTCCTCAATTAATTCAATTTTAATCATTTTCTCTCCTTGAACATTTCTAACAATACTTTTACTTGAAACAATAGCTTTAAACTTCACTTCCAATGAGATTGCACCTCAAATATGAATTGTATTTTAGGCATATAAATGTAGGTGAAAAGTGCAAAGTCTTTTAAAATTTTAAGCTAAAATTGTCTTGGTGAAATTATGAGTAGGAGTGAGGTTGTAGCTGTTATTGGTGGGACTGGTGATCAGGGATTTGGATTAGCACTTAGATGGGCTAAAGCTGGAAAACATGTAATTATTGGTAGTAGGAGATTTGAAAAAGCTCAGAGGGCGGTTGCTAGAGCAAAGGAAATACTTGGTGAAGAAGTGGAAATTGAGGGGCTTGAGAATAAGGATGCTGCTGCAAAAGCAGATATTGTTGCTCTAACTGTACCATTCTTCGCTCAAATAGGTATTATTAAATCTATTAGAAATTACTTAAAGAATGGATGCATATTTATAGATGTAACTGTTCCATTAGCATCAGCAGCTATAGATGGAGAGCCGACTCAGACATTGGGAGTATGGCAGGGTTCAGCTGCTGAATTAGCTAGATCACTTCTTCCAAGTCATGTTAAAGTTGTTGCTGCATTTAAGGAAATTAGTGCAGAAGCATTACAGGATGTAAATTCCCCTGTTGATAGTGATACCATAGTATGTAGTGATGATGAAGAAGCTAAAAGAAAAGTCATGGAATTAGCAGAACTCATACCCGGAATTAGGGCAATTGATGGAGGTAAGCTTGAAAATTCAAGAATAGTCGAACAATTAACGGCATTACTAATTGGAATAAACATTAGATATAAAGTTCATAAAGCAGGCATAAGGATAACAGGAATCAAAAAATAACTCCAGCAAATTATTCAAATTTATTTTAACTAAAATTAAACAAATAAAATGAAGAAAATTAGAAGATTATGGAGGACCAGCTGTAAGTAATTCTTCCTCTGGTGGTGGAGGCTTAATTAATCCTGCCTTCATTAATACTTCAAGCGACTTCCTCGCCTCACTAATTATCTTTACAGCTCTCTCCCATAATTCCTGCCTGCTTCTCTTAATTCTGGCTACTCCCTGCTCAATTGACTTTAGTGCACATGCAACAGCTTCCTTTGGATATACTTCCCAATCATCCATTGTTGGTATAATATAGTCTTCATGAATACCCTTCTCTTCAGCATGCTTTGCAAGTGCATATCCAGCTGCAACACACATTTCATCAGTTATCGTTCTAGCTCTAACATCAAGTACACCTCTAAATATACCTGGGAATCCGAGTGAATTGTTTATTTGATTTGGGAAGTCTGATCTCCCAGTTCCAACTATTTTTGCTCCAGCCTCCTTAGCTTCCCACGGCCAGATTTCAGGTATTGGATTTGCACATGCAAATACTATTGCATTATCGGCCATCTTTTTAATCCATTCAGGCTTAATTACTCCTGGACCGGGTCTTGACATTGCAATGCATACATCTGCACCTTCAAGTGCCTCCGGAATACCTCCAGTCTTACCTTCAGCATTGCTCTTAGTAGCCCACTTCCATTTCCATGGATTCTTCTCCCTCTCCAAAATATCCTTCCTATCCGGATTTAAGATCCCCTTACTATCAACCATAACTATATTTCCAGGTTTAACTCCGGCTAGTTCAAGTACATCAGCGCATTTAATATTAGCTGCACCTGCACCTATCATTGCAACTTTAATTTCGCTAAGCTTTTTACCTACAAGTTTAGTTGCGTTAATAAGTCCGGCTAAAACAACTGTAGCCGTTCCTTGTTGATCGTCATGCCAAACTGGAATTTGAAGTTTTTCTCTAGCTTTCTCTAATATATAGAAGCATTTTGGCTTTGCAATGTCTTCAAGATTAATTCCTCCAAATGTTGGTTCGATTAATTCTAGAAATCTAATAATTTCGTCTGGATCCTTAGTTTTAATACATAATGGAAATGCATCTACACCGCCTAGATATTTGAATAATAATGCTTTTCCTTCCATTACTGGCATTGCTGCTTCAGGTCCAATATCACCTAAACCTAGAACTCTTGTTCCATCACTTACAACTGCAACATAATTCCATCTAGCAGTATATTCAAATGATAGTAAATCTGGATCTTTCTGAATAATTTTACATGGTCTTGCTACTCCTGGAGTATACCAAATTGCAAAGTCATTAAATGAGGTTATTGCGCATCTAGGCATTACTTGCATTTTCCCTTCATAAAACTTGTGGAGGGGAGGGGCAAGCTTTGAGGGTTTTTCAGCTTTCTTTAAGAGCTCCTCCACAGTCATTTTCTTCAATCAAATTACACCTCGACATAAATTCGAAGTAATAATGCTTTAAGCTTTTCTACTAAATAGGTTTAAGCAATGTTTGAAGCAGGGTTAAAAATAAATTAAATTTACATTTTACATTATATTAATACGATGATAAAATTGCATGAAAATAATTGAGGGATTAAATTGAAAATTGGAGCTATGAATAATCCATATGAAGATATAATATCTGAAATAAAATTTATTTGCGAATCTAAATTTGATTATATAGATCTAACAGTTGAAAAACCTGAAGCATCTCCAGAAATAATTTCTGAAAGGAAAAATGAAATTTTAGATATAGTTAAAAGTTATTGTTTAGAAATTGTTGGTCATACTCCATGGTATTTAGAATTGGGGCATCCATATGAAAGCGTTAGGAAAGCTTTTCTAAAGGAAGCATTAAAAATTATTGATATTTTAGGTGAAATTGAAATTACTAAGGCAACAATTCATCCAATAC
>CAZCCB010000028.1:0-6162 GCA_964497155.1 uncultured Nitrososphaerota archaeon
GATCTTAAATTGCATATATGGGCCAGCAATATCTGCATCTAAAACATGTTTATGAATCCAACTAACCGGATGAATAGCTCTAATTAAGTCTTTAAAGTTTAATGTTAATTCTAAACCTCTAACTTTTAATCCAACTTCCTTCTCAATTTTATTAATTCTCTCTCCACCTCTACCGATTAATCTTCCAAGATGCCCTTCCTTAACGAATATAACTATATCTGGTGTATGTTCACTAGTAATTTGATATTTCTTCTTCAAATCCATTAATTCTAAAATAGTTATAATATCTGCATCTGGAGCATTACTCCTAACTATCTCTAATACTTTCTCCTCATTTTCACTTAACCTCCTCTTACGCATTCTAACTTCAAATAATAGCCGTATACCCCTCTTAGCACCTTCACGAACAATATCCTTAATACCTAAATCAATAACCTTAGCTCTCTCCTCACCCATTAATGCCTCTCTAAGTAATGAAGCTCCATCAACCAATATTTCTGGAGATTTTTGAAATACTGGATCACCAGCAATAATCATCTTAGAGTTACTGCCCATTCTCATTAATAATTCAAGTGAACTTTCAGGCGGAATATTTTGTGAATCATCAAGGAATAATATAGTATTATCAAACGTTCTACCTCTCAAAAAATGAATATCCGCAAGAACAACTTTACCTTCAACCATTAATTCTTCGATTCTACCCCAACTAATTACGCCAGATAAAATGTCCTTCAAATAAGTTGAAGTCAATTCATAATATAATTTTCCAAGCTCTATTGCAGTAACCTCTCTCTCAGACACTATATCTATTAATGGCCTAGCAATAATAAATCTACTATAATTCCCCTTCAATATTTCTGAAATACTATAAGCTACTGAAATCAAACTTTTACCAGTACCAGTTGGACCAAAAACACCAATAATATCGTAATCATCACTTTGAAGAGTTTCAATAAGCTCTCTCTGACCAGAAGTTAAAGGCTTAATTTGCTCTATAGGTAGCTTCTCAATATTCATAATTCATCCCCCAAATCACCATGAAATAACATTATATAAATTCCAATTTATCAGTTAATCTAAGTTCAACACTTAAGATAAACATGCTATTCATAAACTTTGCTACATAAACTTAAGTAACTGCTTAATATTCACAACTTCCCAATAATTAAGTGACTATCGAGGTGCAATTGATGAGCTATGTAATTGGAATTGATGGAGGAGGAATGAAAACTGAAGCAGTAGTAGCCAGTATTGAAGGAGAAATACTAGGAGTAGGATTAGGAGGAACATCAAACATAAACATTGCAAGTAAAAATGAAGTAGCTGAATCACTTAGAAATGCAATTACTAAGGCAATTGAAATGAGCAAAGTTAAAGGTAAAGCTTTAATTGGAGTTCTAGGTGTAGCTGGAACTGAAAGAAAGAAATGTAAAGAAATTATTAGGGAAATAGCCTATGAAATAGATTTTGCAGATAGAATAATAGTTACTTCAGATGCAACCATAGCACTATTCTCAGCAACAGGAATGAAGCCGGGAATAATCATTATTTCAGGTACAGGTTCAATAGCACTTGGAATAAATAATAGAGGAATAATTGCAAGAGCAGGTGGATGGGGCTACCTATTAGATGATGAAGGAAGCGGATATTGGATAGGATTAAAAGCATTAAGAGAAGTGATGAGAATGTATAATGGAAGAGGTAGCAAAACAATTTTGAAACATGCAATTATGGAACACTTAAATATAAATGACTTGCAAGATCTAGTAACAATGATTTATACAGGAAGACTAAGCATATCGGAAATAGCTTCAATATCAAAAATAGTTACTAAATGCGCTGAAATGGGAGATGAAGTGGCATTGAATATAATGAAGGAGGCAGGAAGAAAATTAGCTGAAATGATAATTGCTGTAATTAAGAAATTGAATTTCAAAAACAAAGTAAACGTATACTATTTTGGAGGAGTATTTAATGCTGGAAAAATAATACTAGAACCACTTAGAAATGAGGTGACTAAAAACGGTATTGAAATAGAGTTAAAGAAACCTAAATTTAAGCCAGTAATTGGAGCAGTACTCCTAGCATTAAAATACTTAAATGCAGATCTAGACAATGCATGGAGAAAAATAAATGAAACAGCAATAAAATGGAATTTAACATATAAATCAAACAAGATAAATTAATTTTAACGATTAAACTATCAAGTACATACTTACCAATACTTACGTAATTAAATTGAACAATTAGATACGATTATTATAATCGAATTGGAAAATAAAATTACTGATCCACTATCATGAATGGGTGAGATATTGAATTCAAATAAAGAGCAGAAACGAATATTTGAAGAATTATCTAAACTCGAAACTGAACAAATTAATCCAAGAGCTAGGCAAATAAGTGAATTATCAACAATTGAAATTTTAAGAATAATTAATGAGGAGGATAAGAAAGTTGCATATGCAATTGAAAAGGAAATTCCAAACATAGCTAAAGCAGTAGAAACAATAGTTAAAGCAATTAAAAATGGTGGTAAGTGGATTTACATTGGAGCAGGAACAAGCGGTAGACTTGGAGTAATTGATGTAGCAGAATTACTTCCAACCTACGATGTTGGACCAGAAATAGCTGAAGCAATAATTGCAGGTGGTCCAGGAGCAATGTTCAGACCAATAGAGGGAGCTGAAGATGACGAGGAAATGGCAATTAGAGAATTAAAGGCAAGAAGATTATGTAATAAAGATGTTGTAATTGGAATTTCAGCTAGCGGTAGAACGCCATTCGTAATAGCAGCATTAAAATATGCTAAAAATATTGGAGCAAAAACAATTGCAATAACAAGCGTAAGAAATTCACCAATAACTAAACATGCAGACATTATAATATGCCCAGAAACTGGACCAGAAGTAATTACTGGCTCAACTAGAATGAAAGCAGCAACAGCACAAAAAATGATCTTAACAATGCTTAGTACAACTGTAATGATCAAATTAGGTAGGGTTCATGGAAGCCTAATGATAACATTAGAACCAGTAAGCAAGAAATTGATTGAGAGAGCTAAGCGAATAATAATGATGGAAGCAGGAATATCATATGAAAAAGCGAGTAAGTTGCTTAAAGAAGCAAATGGAAATGTAACATTAGCAATAGTTATGGGTAAAGCTAAAATAGATAGGAAATTAGCTGAAGAATTATTAATTAAAGCAAATAACATACCTACAAAAGCAATTAAACTTGCAGAGGAGTTAAAGAAACATGAAAACTAAAGTTGGATTGGACATATTAATTGAGAATAATTTTAGAGAGATTAGAGGATTAAAAGTTGGAGTAGTTGCAAATCAAGCATCAGTATCAAGCAATTTAACCCATCTAATAGATGAAATGAGAAAGTATTGCGAAATTAGAATAGTATTTACACCAGAGCATGGATTTACAGCATCAGAAAGAAATGGAATGAAAATTCATGGAGAACATTTTAATGATGAATATCAAGTAAAAATGTATAGTCTATATGGAGAAACATTTGAACCGCCAAAACATTATTTTGAAGAAATTGATGCACTAATATTCGATTTACAAGATGTTGGAGCTAGATGGTACACCTATACATCAACCCTATACTACTGCATAAAAGCTTGCAGTAAAGAAAATAAACCAATATATGTACTTGATAGGCCAAATCCAATTAATGGAGAAATTATTGAAGGCCCAATATTGAATGAAAATTTTAAGTCATTTATAGGATTAATTGAAGTACCAATAAGATATGGATTAACAATAGGTGAATTAGCATTACTAATAAATGACAAATATAATTTCAATACTGAACTAAAGGTAATTTCAATGGAAAATTGGAGAAGAGAATACTGGTTCGAAAATACTGGATTAGAATGGGTAAATCCATCACCAAACATGCCGACACCAAAAACAGCAATAATTTATCCCGGAACAGCATTAATTGAAGGAACAAACATTTCAGAAGGAAGAGGAACAACACGTCCATTCGAATTAATTGGAGCACCATGGATTAAAGCTAAAGAATTAGCTAAACAACTCAACATGCAAGGATTAAGTGGAGTAACATTTAGACCAGCATACTTCAAACCATACAGTTCAAAGTATGCGGGTAAAATTTGTAGAGGAATTCAAGTACACATAACGGATAAAAATGAATTTAGGGCATTCGAAGTTGGAGTACACATTTTAAGTGCAATTAAAAAGCTTTATCCAAATAATTTTGAATGGATAAAAATTAAAGACAAATACTTCATAGACCAACTAGCAGGGACAGATAAGTTAAGAAAGATGATTGATGGAAATGAAGATCCATGGAACATAACATTTGAACTAGAAAAAGATCTAGAAAAATTCGCAATTGAAAGAGAGAAATTTATAATTTACACATAATTAACGCAAATTTCAATTTATATTTAAGGATAAGTAATTAATAACGTTACTTAACATTAGTAAATTGATGACAATTACCATTAAGGAGAAATTAGAAGAAATAACTAGTAAGGATGTTAAAATTGCAATTGGATTAATGTCTGGGACATCAGCTGATGGAGTATCAGCAGTATTAGTTGAGCTTAAAGGTAATTGGATTAATACTAAGTTTAAAATAATTGAGTATGAAACTTATCCATATTCAAGTGGAATTAGGAAGAGAATATTTGAATTATTTAATCCAAAAACGAGCACAGTAGATAAAATTTGCATTATGAATTTTATTTTAGGGAAAATTTTCGCTGAAGCAGCGATTAGAATAGCAAATAAAGCTGGAATTTCCATTAAGGAAATTGATTTTATAGCTAGTCATGGACAAACAATATATCATATTCCGAAGATAATTGGAATTAATGGATATGAGTCTAAATCAACTCTGCAAATTGGTGAACCATCAGTAATTGCAAGTGAAACAGGAGTAATTACAATAGCTGATTTCCGACCAAAAGATATTGCTGTTGGAGGTGATGGAGCACCAATAAGTGCATATGCAGATTACATAATATTTAGAAGTGAAAATGTTTCAAGGGCAATACAAAATATTGGTGGAATAGCAAATGTAACATATATACCTAAAAAAGCCAGTGTAGATGATATAATGGCATTTGATACTGGACCGGGAAATATGATTATAGATGCAATAGTAAATTATGTAACTAAAGGGAAATTGAAATATGATATTAATGGAGAAATTGCAGCTAAAGGAAAAGTTAATAATGAATTATTAGAATGGTTAATAAAACATCCATATTTAAAGAGAAAACCTCCAAAAACAACTGGTAGAGAAGAATTTGGAGAACATTATGCGATGAAAGTAATTAAAAAAGCTAAAGAATTAGAAATTAGTAATGAAGATTTAATAGCTACAGTAACAATGTTTACAGCAAAATCAATAGCTCTCAGCTATAAAGAGTTTTTACCTGAAATTCCAAATGAAATAATTATTGGTGGAGGAGGAGCATATAATAAGACATTAATGAAAATGCTAAGAGAAGAGTTAAAGGAAAGCAAGATTTTAGTTCATGAAGATTTTGGAATACCATCACAAGCAAAAGAACCACTAATAATGACTATATTAGGGAATGAAGTAATTCATTTACACTTTAACAATATTCCAAATGCAACAGGAGCAAAGAGAAAAGTGATAATGGGGAAAGTAATATTTCCATGATGAAAATAAATTGGGGAATTAATAGTAACTTTATGTTCTCCTCCTCGTGATAATCCAAGCTATTGCAATTCCAATAGCTAATATTGCCACAATTATGAGCCACCATGGAATAACTGGTGGAATAGGTTTAGCTTTGACTGTTATTGTAATTACATTAGATTTAACTGTATCAGCCATAGCATAAACATCATATGAACCAGCCTTAGTGAATGTTATTGTAAATCTAACTTTACCATTAGCATCAGTACTACCAGTTAAATATAATTTATCATTAATGTAAAGTCCTACGGAAACACCGCTCATTGGCTTTCCATATTGATCTAGAACAGTGGCAGTGAACGTTGCTGATTCACCAGCAGTAATTTCAGTTCTATCAACTTCAAGTGAAATTACTGCAACTTGCGGTGGAGGTGGTGGAGCTTTAACCGTTATTGTAATTACATTAGATTTAACTGTATCAGCCATAGCATAAACATCATATG
>CAZCCB010000028.1:6262-15907 GCA_964497155.1 uncultured Nitrososphaerota archaeon
GTTATTGTAATTACATTAGATTTAACTGTATCAGCCATAGCATAAACATCATATGTTCCCTCTTTAGTAAATGTCACTGTAAATTTAGCTTCACCATTAATATCAGAATACTTACTATCAACTAGCTTATCATTAACATAAAGTTTAACTAGAACATTAGACATTCTTCTACCATATTGGTCGTAAACTGTTGCAGTAAATGTTGCTGATTCACCAGTAGTAATTTCAGTTCTATCAACGGTTAATGAAACTCTTGAAACAACTATTTTAGGCTTAACTTTAATAGTTATAACATTAGATGAAACCGTATCAGCCATAGCATATACTTGATAAATTCCAACCTCATCAAATGTTACAGTGAACACGGCTACCCCGTTAGCTCCAGTAGCCTTTGAATCATAAAGTGTACCATTAACATAAAGTTTAACTAGAACATTGGCAACTGGATTATTTTGCTGATCATAGACTGTTGCAGTAAAGACTACTTCACCATCAACCTCAACTTCAAGCAAATTACTGGTTAATTCAACTCTACTTATAATTGGTGGAATCGGTGAAACACTAATGAATACATAGTTACTGTAAACATTATCAGCCTTAGCTCTGACTCTAAATTGGCCAGTATCATTAAATTTCACTATTAAAACTGCCCTACCATTAACATCAGTTGGGCGACTAGCATAAAATAAATCATTGATATAGAATGAAACCACTATTCCAGCCATAGTATTACCATACTGATCATAGACTGTTGCAGTGAACATCACCGCATTCCCAACTATAATGTTGGTTGTATTGGCAGTTAGAATAACTCTAGTAACTACTGGTGGTATTGGAAGTACGTTAACGGTAATAATATTTGATTTAACAGTATCAGCCATAGCATAAACAAGAAATCTTCCAACTTGATTAAATGTAATTGTAAATGTAGCTCTACCATCAATAGCAGTAACATTAGTTACCATAAGCGTATCATTAATATATAGATCAACATTAACCCCAGCCATAACATTACCATATTGATCATAAACCGTTGCAATGAACTTTACAGCTCCGCCAACTTGAATACTAGTTACATTAGCAGTTAAGACTATTGTAGTAACAACAGGTGGGCGTAATGAAACCGTAATCCTAATTACATTTGACTTGACAGTATCTGCCATGGCATATACATCAAATTTTCCAACTTGATTAAATACAACAGTAAATGTTGCTTTACCATTAACATCAGTAATATTTGATGTATAGAGCGTATCATTGATATAAAGTCCAACCGATATTCCAGCCATAGTATTACCATATTGATCATAGACAGTGGCAATGAATTTTACTGCCTCACCAGTAAATATATCTGTAGCATTAGCGGTCAATGTAACTGTAGTAACTACTGGTGGAACTGGACTAACACTGATAGTGATGATATTAGATTTAACTGTATCTGCCATGGCATATACTTCATACTTACCAATTTGATTGAATGTAACTATGAATTCAGCTTTACCATTTGAATCAGTAATCTTAGTATCATTAAGCGTATTATTAATGTACAATGAAACTGCAATATTAGGCATTGGATTTCCATATTGATCATAAACTGTTGCAGTAAATTTCACTGCACTACCAACAATTATACTAGTAGCATTGGCAGTTAAAGTAACAGTAGTAACTGTTGGAAGAGCCTTAACATTAACAGTAATAATATTCGACTTAACGGTATCTGCCATAGCATAAACATTGAAATGGCCAGTATTATTAAACTTAATATCAAATATAGCCTTGCCATTTGAATCAGTATACTTACTCTTAACTAAACTATCATTAATATATAATCCAACAAGAACATTAGGCATCACATTACCATATTGATCATAAACAGTAGCTGCAAACCTAATATATTCACCAACAAATATCTCAGTAACATTAGCAACCAAGTTTATAGTTGTTACTACTGGTGGAGGTAAACTAACAGTAATAGTTACAATGTTAGAAGTAACAGTATCAGCTTTAGCATATACTTGATAAATGCCAACTTGAGTAAATTGAACATCAAATATTGCTTCACCATTAGCATTAGTTGTACTATTGCCATAAAACGTATCATTAATATAAAGACTAACGACTACATTTGGCATAGGATTATTATATTGATCAAGAACTGTTGCTGTAAATCTAACATAGTCATTAACATAGATATTAGTGGCATTAGCAGTTAAAGTAACAGTAGTAACTGCAGGTGGGGATAGAACATTAAATGTTTTAGTATCAGTATTATCAGTACTAACATCCTTACCATAAAGAGTATAAGTACCAGTAGGCCAATCAGATGGAATAGTTAATTGAACAGTTAAAGCTCCAGTTGCATTGGCATTCTCCTCCCATGTCCAAACAGGATTATTATTAGGATCATTAAGCTGCAACATGACTTTACCATTAGGAGTAGCGCCAGTAACAATTATAGTAATGGTTTCACCTAGGAAATATTGATCCTTATCAGTTTCAACTTGAAAAGCTGCAAAAACAACGTTATTAACATTGATTATCATGAATAGCGTAATTAAAACTATAAATGAGATTAACGTTAATTTACGCTTCATGAATTATCACCACTAGCCTCCACTATTAGTTACGTTAAAGTATATAACTAATCCACTATTATCAGCTAAAACAGTTCCTCCCTTATCAAGCCAATTACTCCAAACCATAATCTTAACAGTATAAGTTCCAAGTGGAGCATCATCGGGAAGTCTAAATCCAATACCAGTAGACTCTGATTCACCTGGATTAACATCTTCAACTACAAATCCTAAGAATATTGGAGTATTATTATACATTACTTGAACAAGCAGTAGGAATCTAGTTGCAGTAGTAAAGTAATAATAGTAATACTGAGGAGGAGTATTCCAGTAATATGCCCAAGCCATTTCCAAAGTAACATTAACTAATACAAGTTCACCACGCTTAAACTCAGTTTTAGGATTACCAGTATGATCAGCAGTAAATGCACCAGTAATATGTAATGGGAGCTCCTTGGAAGGAGCAATATAATTGGCTAATGAGAATAAATATGAGGCAACAATATAGCCACCAATACACATTAATAGTATTAATGCAATCAGCTGCTTAGCATTGATCTCAATTACTATCTCCCTTACATTATCACCAGACAATGATCCCACGTCCAAATACTTAACTATATACAAGTTAAATTAATATTGGTTTTGCTTAAATGTCTTGCGTGACAAATTAAAACTAAACTAGAAATTTAAAATAAAAATAATATAGTAATTAAAGTTAAAACTTAAAGAAAAATTGAAGGGGAATGTATGAAATACCTAAAAAAGATTAGAGCAGTACAAGCACCTATTGCATCAATACAATTAATAATATCATTAACTAATTTATTGAAAATCTTAAAGGTGTATTACCATCCAACGATACATAGAGCAACCATAACACAACAATTTAGCATAAGCATTAATCTCCAACCAATAATTCTAACAACCCTTACATTCACATTACTCTGCCACATAATAATAAATAAGAAAAAAGGTGCGATTAAAACTGCTTTACTTATGGGCATAATTATTATTGGTTATTTAACATTAGGATTCGAAGGAGCACTAACCATAGCAGCAATTCTTTCATCAATAATACTCACTGAAATAAAGCAGCTCACTTACTTCACCTTAATAATATTATCAACCTATGAAGTAATATCACTTACATATTGGGCAATAATCCTACCAATATCAATGAAAAATGACTTATTAAGAGAACTTGCAACTTTAGAATATTCAATATACTATATTTCATCCCAAATAACACCGCTAATGACACTGCTAATTTTATATTACTGGTTAATAACATGGATAATAAAAATATCATTAGAAGAAATAAAGGAGAAAATTATTCAAAAAATTAGGAAGGAAATAATCATTAAGGAGAATGAAAATACTTCAATATTAAAAATCAATTGGAGAATAATGTTAATAATCTCAATTATCATATCAGTAATTTCAAGTATCTATCCATATCTACCGAGCATAAATCCAAATAATTCTCCCGTTGGAGTAGACATAAAGGCCTATACAGAAATGGTGAAAGAAATCGAGAATGATTTAAGTAAAGTGACTATTGTTGCAAATGGCTCAAGACCCATAATATTACTACTAATCTACTTCATTTGGAAAATTAGTAGCCTTAATTTAATTGAGGTAGTAAAGTGGATGCCACTAATATTAAACCCGATGCTAGTTTTATCTACATTCTATTTAATTGATAAAACAACCAACAATAGAGAGTATGCAACTTTATCTGCATTAATAACCTCGATGGGTATAAAAATTACTGTAAACATGTATTCATACTTTTTAACTAATATGTTGGCATTATCAATAATTTATGTGGCAATAGCATTACTTTTAGATTCGATAGAAAGGCGGGATAGAAAGGAGCTATTAATATCCATTATGCTTGCATCGATCGCTATATTTACTCATCCATGGACATTCACTCAATTTTATGTTGCATTAGCTTTTATGGCATTTATTAAGCTGATGAAAAATAGGAGACTAAAATCGGTGGATTATGAAATTATGTTTCTAGTTATAACTGGTGTTATAGATGTTTTGAAGGAACAATTTATAGGGGTTGGGAGTGTAAGGGCTGCGTCTGGGACTATTGGTAGGCAGCCATTCATATTGAATATATTTAATTTTTGGGGAAATGTTATTTTTGCATTTAGATTGCTTTATGGAGGATTCCTATCAAATCCAATATTAATGACTCTAGCACTTATCGGGATATATAGATTAGAAGAAAAATATGCTTTCCATAAATATTTGAAAAATTTAATTTTTGTATCATCAATTGCATTCCTAATAGCTAATGGAAGTCTACAAAGCCGTCTAATATTCAATTTACCAATAGAAATATTAGTTGCATATACATTATATTGGATTTCTAAGCTTAAAATTCATAAGCCGATCAAAATAGCTGTTTTCATATTTACATTAACATCAACATTAAATTACATGTTTAAATCATTAGCCAATCTAATATGAAGTCTCCAGATTCATAAATAGATAACAATAAATATGACCTACTGGGCATTAGGAAAGTGAGGTGAGAAAATGGATGAAGAGAAAGTTGCAGTATACATACCTAAGAGCCTTTATGATAAAATTGTAGAAGAAGTTAAGAAAAGTCAAGGAGAATTTAAGAATGTTGATGAATATGTGAAATTTGTTTTGGAAGAATTATTGAAGGAAGAAGAGGAAGAATATGCATATACACCAGAGGAAGAGGAAGAGATAAAGAAGAGATTAAGAGCACTTGGATACATAGGTTAATGGTTAACGTTATAGTTAACCAACAATTTTTTATTTAATTAAATTTAATTACAAGCGGAGGCTATTAATTGCAAAGCAAACTAAAATCAAGAAAATACACTACAGTCTCAATCCCCACAACCCTATATAATAGGATTAAAAACCTAATTAAAGATACGGGATTTACCTCAGTTTCAAGTTATGTAATTTATATTTTAAGGGAAATTGTCGCTGCACATGAAGAAGCAAAATATAAGGAACCATATACTGAGGAGGATAAAAAGAGGATAATTGAGAAATTGAGGAAGTTAGGTTATTTGGAGTAATGAGATTATGGTGTCAAAGCCTCATGGAGGAAAACTAATCAATAAAGTTGCTAATAAAAAAGAGCGTGAAAAAATAATTGAACAGATTGATGAAATTCCCCAAATATTTGTTAATAAGATAATTGCAGTTGATATAGAAAACATTGCCCATGGAATTTTAAGTCCATTAGAGGGATTCATGACATATGAGGATTATATTCACGTCCTAAATGATATGAGATTAAGTAATGATGTTCCATGGACAATACCGATAATATTAGATGTAAGTAAAGAGGAAATTAAGGGATTAAAAGAGGGGGATGAAATAACTCTAGTAAGTAAAGAAGAGAATAAAGCAATTGCAATAATGAGAATAGATGAAATCTATAGTTGGAATAAAAAGGAATATGCAGAGTTGATATATAAGACTGATGATATTAATCATCCAGGCGTAGCTAAAACAATGAAAATGAAAGAATTATTAATTGGTGGAGAAATAAAACTAATTAATCACCTTGAAAATCCATATGAAAAATATACTTTATGGCCAATAGAAACGAGAGTATTATTCAATGAATTGGGATGGAGAACAATAGTTGGATTTCAAACTAGAAATGCACCCCACCTAGGACATGAATATGTACAGAAAGCAGCATTAACATTTGTAGATGGATTATTCATAAATCCACTCGTAGGATGGAAGAAGCCTGGAGACTATAAGGATGAAGTAATTTTAAAGGCATATGAAACGTTAATTAAATACTATTTTCCAAGGAGAAGCGTCGTATTAGCTATACTTAGAACATCAATGAGATATGCTGGTCCAAGGGAAGCAATATTTCATGCAATAATGAGAAAGAATTTCGGATGCACACACTTTATAGTTGGAAGAGATCATGCTGGGGTAGGAAATTATTATGGACCATATGAGGCTCAGGAGATATTCAAATATTTTCCAGATTTAGGAATAACGCCATTATTCGTTAAAGAGGCATTTTATTGCCATAAATGTGGGGGAATGACAAGTGAAAAAATATGTCCACATCCAGAGCAATATAGAATTCATATTAGCGGAACTAAAATTAGGGAGATGATTAAGAATAAGACTAGGCCGCCATCAACAATGATGAGGCCGGAAGTAGCTGAAGTAATTCTTCAATTTGATAATCCATTCATAACTTAATTATTATTGGAGGAAAATATTGAAAAAACTAATATTCTGGGAAACAAATAAGCGGAGCCTGGCTAAAGCCATAAGCTATAGAATTTATCAAAGCTTCATAATATCACCAATCATGCTCTATTTTCTAACAGGAAATCTAAAATTATGCCTAAGCTTTAGCCTACTAGAATTCCTAATTAAAGCACCAGCATACTTCATATTTGAAAGAATATGGTCTCTCGTAAATTTAGGCTATAAGTCAAGTAATATAGGTCATTCAAAGTGATAGCATGAAAAAACAATTACAGGAAATAATAAGAGGAGCTAAGCAATTATTAGCAATACATCATTGGGATGCAGATGGAATAGCCTCGGCAGCAATAATAGTTGAGGAAAATTCATCAACAATAACTTATTGCCCACCTATAGGGGAGTATGAAATAAATGAAATAATAATTAATGAATTAAAAGAGATACTAACAAAGGATATTTCATTAATACTAATTCTGGATTGGAACATACCATTTAATCATGCTGATTTAATTAGAGATAAATTAGGAATTAAAGTAGCCATAATTGATCATCACTACAAATCTGAAAAGCCTAAAAGTCCATTATATTACAATCCAGTTGCCCTAGGTGACAAAGAGGAAAATTGGCCTTCAACAACATGGGTTCTAACAAAGATTCTTGGAAGGAATATTGACTTTAAAGCTTTAATTGGATTATTCGGCGATTTAGAGGAGAAGGCATTAGAATTGAAATTTTATGAAAATGAAATTAAACCTATCTTAAGTTCTAAGGAATTTTCAATTGAAGAATTGCTTAGAGCTTCAAAAATGCTAAATTTATGTGGACGATACGGAAATAGAGAAATTATTAATGAAATTACCATTAAGCTTTGTAAAGCTAATAGTTTAACGGAAATTCTAAACGACTCAATATTAAATTTCATTTATGGGAAAATTGAAAATGAAATTCAAGAAATATTAAATAAGAATAGAGTCATCGAGACTAATAGTATAGTGATTAAGAAATTTTCCAGTCCCTATAGTGTAACATCTGAAATTGTAAGAAGACTTGCAAAAATGTATTCAAATAAAATTATAATAGCAGTTAATCAGCATGACAAGTATTCTGAAATTTATATTAGAAGAGGATTTAAATTGAATATAAGTTTGACACCATTAATTAATAGGTTAGCTAATTTAGGTTTAAGAGCTGGAGGTAAGAGATCTGTGATTGGAATTAGAATTAAAAATGAATCTATAGATGATGTTTTAAAATTGGTTTTGAAAAATCTTGGGGATGAAAATTTTGTCTAGAAAGCTTATGATTATTGGATTGGATGCAGCTCCACCTAAGCTTATCTATGATAAATTTAAAGATGAATTACCAACAATTTCAAAATTAATTGATGAAGGAAGTAAGGCTGAATTAAGAAGTACACATCCACCAATAACTATACCCGCGTGGGCATCAATGGTTACAGGGAAGACACCTGGAGAACTTGGAATGTATGGATTTAGACATAAAAAACCAAGGAATTACCTGGAGTTCTATATTGCAAATTCAAGATTCATAAAGAAGCCAACCATATGGGATATAACTAGTAAGAAGGGTTTAAGAAATATAATTGTAAGCGTACCACCAGGATATCCACCCAAACCATTAAATGGATATTTAATTAGTTGCTTCATAACTCCAAGCAATAAATCAAAATACACTTACCCAATACAGTTAAAAAATGAAATTGAAAGTAAATTTGGACCATATATTTTCGATGTAATTTTTAGAACTGAAGCCCGTGATCAATTAATAAAGGATTTATGGAATATGACTGAATATCACTTTAAAATATTAAAATATTTAGCATTGAAGAAATGGGATTTCTTCATGTTTGTTGAAATTGGAGTTGATAGAGTTCAACATGCATTTTGGGGTTTTATGGATCCAGAGCATTGGAAGTATAAAGCTGGAAATAAATATGAAAAAGTAATTCTTGAATATTATAAGTTAATAGATGAAAAGTTAAATGAATTATTAAAAGTTATTCCGAAAGATACTTCGATAATATTAGTTTCAGATCATGGTGCTAAAAGAATGAAGGGAGCATTCTGCATAAACCAATGGTTAGCAGAGAAAGGATATTTAAGAATAAATAAAATACCATCAAGACCTGGAATAGACTTAAAGGATGTTGATGTTGATTGGAGTAAAACCATTGCATGGGGATGGGGAGGCTATTATGCAAGAGTATTTCTAAATGTAGAGGGAAGAGAGGCTAAGGGAGTTATTAAAAAGGAGGATTATGAGCATTATCGAGATGAACTAGCTGAAGAATTAAGGAAAATTAAGGGGCCAAATGGTGAAAAATGGAATACTAAAGTCTTTAAACCTGAGGAATTGTATCCTGAGGTTAATGGTGATCCTCCAGACTTAATTGTATATTTCGATGACCTATATTGGAGAAGTGCAGGAACATTTGGTTGGAATTCAATGTATTTGAGGGAGAATGATAAGGGGCCTGATGATGCAGTTCATGATTGGAATGGAATAATTGTTGTTTATGATCCTGAAAAAACCATTACATTAAATAAAGAGATCATTAATATAACCGAGGTATTTAGTTTATCATTAAAACTTCTTAGTTTGGAGGAGTAAATTTGGAGAAGGGATTTGTTTTATGGTTTACTGGATTGCCGGGATCTGGTAAAACAACAATAGCTAGAGGAGTAGCTAAAGTATTAAGGGAGAAAGGGTTTAGAGTTGAAGTACTTGATGGTGATGAAGTTAGAAGATGGCTTAGTCCTGAAGCAGGATTTACACGTGAAGATAGAATTAGACA
>CAZCCB010000029.1:0-15094 GCA_964497155.1 uncultured Nitrososphaerota archaeon
ATTTAGAATTAGTATAATTATGCAGATTGATAGAATAATAGGTTTAATTTATATTATTCCTAGAACAGATTTGGAAATTGTGTTCTAAATTTTAGTATTTTATAATTGAATAACCTATCTTTATGATGGTGGATAATTGATGGGGAGAGGTTTTGGGGTGGGGTTGAGGTATGTTGTTTTGTTGGGTGTGTTTTTGTTTGGTGTGGTGTTTGGATTTTGTTTGAATTATTTTTTGGGGATTTGTTATCGTTATCGTGTTGTGGTTGTTAGGGTTGAGGGGGATTCTTTTCTTGGTAGGGTTGTGGGTTATCCGTTTGATTTCTTTAAGGTTGGTGTGAGTGTTAGGTTTATGGGTTTTGATTTTCGTGTTCTTGGGGTTCGTTATACTGGTTCGCGTATGGTTACTGATTTGCCTTATGAGGCTTTGGTTGAGATTGTTTTTCCTGATGGTTGGATTGGTAGGGTTAATGTTTTATTTGATGGTTATGTTTCGGTTGGTTTTACTAGGTTTTATATTGTTGAGCATGGGGATATGAAGGCTGGAATATTAGTAATTGAAGGTGAAGAAGTAGTTCTTTTAGTAAAGAAGTCAGGGTAAAGTGGATATGGAAGTGAGAGGTAATTTTATTAGGGTTTCATGATTATGAAATCATAATTTATTAGTTATGACTAAGCTGTGTTTGATGTTTTATTTTGTTATGTATTTTATTTGGTAATTGCTTTAGATTTTATTGCGGTCTTCTCTAATGGTTTTGGCGGCATTGAATATTCCCATTTTGGTTTTGCTTCTTATTTTATCAATTTAGGGATGTCTTTTCTTCTTTCATTTTCTGGGTATTCTAATGTTATTAACATGTGTATAAACTGTATTATTAAATCATGATTTGGTATGTGCTGTTTTATTTTATTGTTTATTTTTGTGTTCATTGAATTTTTTTATTGCTTCTATGATTATTTGTTTTGCTTCTTCAGCGTTTAGGAATCTTTTTACTTTTGACCATTTTCCTGGTTCTAGGTCTTTGTAGTGTTCGAAGAAGTGTTTTATTTGGTTTAGGGTTGCTGTTGGTAGGTCTTTTATGTCTTTTATGTTTTGGGTTGTTGGGTCTATGTCGCTTGATGGTACTGTTATTAGTTTGTGGTCTATGCCTTTTTCATCTATCATTTCTAGTATGCCTATTGGTTTTACTTTTATTAGTGATCCTGGTATTAGTGGTTCGTTTGTAATGATTAGTGCGTCTAGTGGTTCTCCGTCTGGCATTAGTGTTTTTGGGATTATGCCGTAATTGTATGGGTATGTCATTGCTGTGAATAGTATTCTATCGACTGTTAAAATGTTCATTTTGGAATTGAATTCATATTTTACTTTTGATCCTTTTGGAATTTCTACGATTACGTATAGTTCGTTTGGAGGGTTGGGTCCTGGAGGTATATTAGCCATATTTAGGCACCATCTCTGAATGTTTTTCTATGCTTATAGGGGTTTTGTATTATGGGTTATATCTTTAATTGTTGTTAGTAATTTGCTTTTAATTTTATTGGGTGCTTGCTGAGAGAAGGGATTGTTAAGATTTGAGATAGATTGTTAAGATTTTGTGGTTTGAATTGAGTGGTTGAAGTTCTGAGGAGAAAGTTTAGAGGTTAATAAATTTCAGATTGTAATTAACTGGTTTTAGGTATATTAATGATTGTTGAGTGTTTGTGATAAATTTATTTTGTGGTTTATTTAATTTTAGTTGGGTGTTTGGTTTGGGTTTTCGTATTTATGGTTATAGGTATTTGGAGGTTTTGCCTGGTAGGTGTGGTGGTAGGGTTACTATTAGGGGTACTCGTATTACTGTTGATGATATTTTGGAGTCTTTGGCTAATGGTTGGAGTGTTGATGAGATTTGTGTTGAATTTAATATTTCTCGTGAAGCTGTTCTAGAGGCTTTAAAGTATGCTTCTGAATTATTGCGGAAAACTGAAGTATTAGTAATTGAAGGTAATGGATTTTAAAATTGTTATCTATATAAGTAAGCTATCTCAATAAGGTAATGGGATTTTATATTGAAAGTATTGATCGATGAAATATACATCGATCACTCGTTAATTTATTGAAAACAATGAATATTGACATTTTATGGATAAATGAAACTGAACATAGAGGTATAACTAATCATGAACTTCTGGAATTGGCAAATAATATGGGAAGAATTGTACTTACCAGGGATAGAGATTTTACTGAGCAGCATGTTATTCGTAAATCTAATTATGGGATAATATATATTGAAGAACCTATAACGAAAAGAAATGTTTCTAGAATTGCTCAAACATTAGAATATTATTAAATAGAGAAATTTTGGGGAGAGGAATTCTGGCAATAGTTACATCAAAGAGCATTCATATAATGAGATTATTATAGCTTTAATATCATCATATTGTTATATTGTATTCTAGTTTTGTTAGTATTTTTGGTCCTTGTTTTGTGCATAGGACTGTGTCTTCTATTCTTATTCCGAATTGATTTTTTAGGTATATGCCTGGTTCTATGGTGAATGTCATTCCATTTTGTAGTGGTTGTTTGTTTCCTTTTACTATGTATGGGTGTTCGTGTACTTCTAGTCCTATTCCATGTCCTAGTCGGTGTATGAAGTATTCTCCGTAGCCTTCATTGGTTATTATTTGTCTTGCTATTTGATCTATATTTTCGCATGGGATTCCTGGTTTTATGTGTTTTATTGCTGTTTGATTTGCTTTGTATACTATTTTCCATATTTTTTCTTGTTTATTTGTTGGTTTTCCATAAATTATTGTTCTTGTTAAATCTGAATAGTAGTAGTCTACTATTGCTCCTGCATCGATTAGTACTATGTCTCCTCTTCTTAGTTTTCGATTGCTTGATGTTGCGTGGGGGAGGGCTGCTCTTTCACTGAATAGTACTGTTGCGAATGCTGGTGTTGCTTTTTGTTTTCTCATTTCATTTTGAATTATGTGGCTTACTTCTAATTCTGAAATTCCATTTTGTAGTGATTCGAATGCTGCTTTTACTGCTTTACTTGTAATATTGCATGCTTTTTCTATTTTTTCGATTTCATTTGGTGTTTTTATCATTCTGAGTGAATTTATGATATCTGTTATGTCGATGAAATTTATTTTTGGTAGTAGTTTTTCTAAGTTTTTAATCCATCCCCATGGTGCTTTTTCGCATACACCTATATTGCTTTCAGCTAATCCCATTTTATTTATAATGTTTGCAGTTAATTTGAATGGATTTTCCCATTCTTTCCAGATTTCAATATTTGTTATCCATGGTTTTTGCCCTCTTAATTCCTTTTCTAGTTCTGGTACTATTAGGACTGGTTCTTTATTGAATGGGATTAGGGCTATTGTTGGTCTTTCAGATAATCCTATCATGAATCCAGTTAAATAGTATAGGTTTACTCCTGGGAATAGGAGGAGTGCATCTATATTTCTTTTCTTCATTAAATTTATTGCCTTCATACATCTATCTTTAAATATACTAGTCAAGTTTTCACCAATTAATTTTGTAATCTATAATTTAATTATAATTATGTTCATTCTTGCTTTATAGGAAGGGAGTTGATGATAGGTATTATTTAAGCTGAAAATTTGGTGTTTTATTTGAGGGGTACATGGTTTAATAAGGGTGGTTGTTTGTTGGCTAGTTTCATTAAGATTTTAAGGTTCTCCTCTCGTCTTCTTAGCAGATTTTCTGGATTTATTCCAGTAAATTAGGAGTATACTATGTATTGTTCCAAATCCTTCTTGTAATTCTTCTTCTAGGGAGCCGTATTTTGTTTGGAAATGCTTATATTTTGAATTGAATTTTGCTTCATGAATTATTATATCTTTAATTTTTGCTGGTGCTGGGGCTTCACTTATTTTTGATTTGAATTCATTTAGTTTTCCATTTGGCCCTTGAATGAATATTTCAACTGATCCGTCTGGTAGATTGGCTATGTAGCCGCTTAAATTTAATTCTTGGGCTAAGTCGAGAATATAGTATCTAAAGCCAACTCTTTGAACTCTGCCTTTAACAATAATTTTATATGCCTTCAAGTTTTGCACTTTCATGCTATTTTCAATAGTAACATAATTTATATGGATAATTTAAAACTCTTTTATTCATGCTTAATTTCATATTTTAAATCTAAATTTCTGGGTTGATATTCTGGGTTTTCGGTGTGTAGTAGGAATAGTAGGTTTAGTCTATCTTTTTCAGCATATATTTCGATTGGATTTGGATTGAATGAATAGACTATGGTTCCTTTAGGTAGTTTAAAGAATATTGCGTATGGCTCATTTTTCTAGCGAGTCTTGCTCCAAAGAAGCCTGATGGCTCAGCTAGACCTATGGTTCTTAGGTGATGTGTATTTTTGTACCAATTTTTGCCTCCCATGCGTAGCTTTAAGTATGCAGGGGTTATGGGTTTGATTTGGCTTATTGGTTTAAGGTCTTTAGTATACCATGTATATTTGCTTTTGACGATTCTGTTGGTAGATTCGGTGTAATATAGGCATATACCGTTTTTAACTCTTTTATGCTTTACTTCGAATGAGTAGTAGTCGATATTGAGTTTGGTGCATGGTATGTTTAGTTTATTGGCTAGTGATTTAATTTTTAGAGCTAATTCATTAAGGAATTTAATTTCTCGAATTGATGGCTTCAAATCTAAATCCCCAATCATAATATTAATAGGTTTATTTTCTTATTCAATAATATTGCATGTAGTACAATAAATCTTTCCATATTTATCATTGCAGCATCTTAATATGTTGACTTCGCATGAAGTTGTAATTAAATGAGAATTATGGAAGAGGAGAAAATTTGGATTGAATTTACTGTGGGGGCTATGATTAGTGGTTTAATTATCGGGATTTACTATTATTGGGTATTGTTGCTTCTAATGTGGAGATATTATTGGAGAATTTATTTACACTTAGAGTTGAATATATAATTTATTTGGAGTTTTGATTTATTGAAATCTGAAATTGATAGTGGAGGTTAAATTTAGGAGTTGAATATTTTGATTTGATAATGAAATATGTATTCGCTGAATTGTGATGATACTTCTTATTGCTGAATTTCTATTTAATTAATTTTCTTAATAGATATGCATGGTATCCTTTTCTCATTATTACTTTATCTATTATTTTAAAGTACATCTTTAATGTTTTCTCTATATTTCTTCTTGACATTATTAGTGAGTGGTAATGCCATCCTTCATAATGATTTAATTTTAACTTATAAATATAGTCTCCAAATTTTATTGGTTTTCTTTTAATAATTTTCCAGTAAAGGTAGTTTAATAGATACTTTATTAGACTGCATTCACCCATTATATGTGCTATGTTGATGAATAGGATTCCATTATTCTTTAATAATTCTGATAGATTTCTAATTATTTTACTGCGATGTTCTGGTGGGATGTATTCGAATGCTTGGCTGAACCATATTGCATTGAATGAATGCTTTTTGAATGGTTGATGATTCATATCTGCATGGATAATGTCTAGCCATAAGTATTTACTTAGATTTTTCTTTGCAATTTTAATTGAATTTATTGATAAGTCTAATAATACTACTCTAAAATTATTGTTTAATAGGATTTTAGTTATTCTTCCATATCCTCCAGCTAAATCTAATATTAATGAATTTTCCTTTAGGTTTGATATGAATTTTGGTAGAAGTTTTATTTCATCTACTGTGAATTCTTCACCTGGAATTTCATAGGGTTTCATTGATTCTTTAATCATTTGTATTAGGAATTTCTTTCTCTTATTCATTTTATTATCTCCATTCTATTTTGAATGTGTGGTTGTGAATTTAATTTATTGTTTAAGTTTTGTTGATTAGTGGTTTTATTTAGAGTTGTATGCTATTTTAATTTGGAGGGTTGATTTGGATTGAAGGTTATTGGTTTGAATTGTAGTGGTAGGAGGGATGGTAATACTTTTGAATTATTAAATTATGCTCTTAATAAGTTGAGGATATTGGGTTTTGATATTGAATTATTGCATTTAGTTGATTTTAATATTAAGCCTTGCTCTAATTGTGGCTATGCTTGTTTATATCATGCTAATTGTCCTTTAGAAGATGATCTATATGTTTTGGTTGATAGGTTGAAGAGGGCTGATGCAATTATTATTGGTTCTCCAGTTTATGCTGGCTCTATTCCAGCTATTTTGAAAGCTTTTCTTGAGCGTTTGAATGCTTTGTCTTTTACTGATTTTCATGAATTGCTTGATGATAAAATTATTGCTATTTTCATTATTGGTAGTGTTGGTAATGAAATTGCATTGCAAACTATTATTTCTGGTTTATCTACTAAATATGAGGGTATTGAATCAATTATTATTAGTACAGCTATTATTCCAACTGGGAAGGAGTATTATCCTAGTGCTTGGAGGAATGGTGGATTAATTAGGGATTCATATAATAGGATGATCATGGATAAATTGGTTGAAAAACTTTATAGAATAATGAGTAGTAGGAGATAATTATAATTACCTATATTATATATAAAATATAATTGTGATACCTAAGAGTCCAAGTAGAATTAATGTTTTAGCTCCATATTATGGTAGGATAGTTTATTCTGGAGTTTTATCTAGGCTTCTATATGCATATGAAGTTAGGAGGATTGGACGTATTCATGTTAATGGTGCATTATCTTTTGTCCATCCATTTCCACATTGTACTAGGCTTGAGCATTCTATTGGAGCTTCATGCTTAGTTAGGAGATTATGTTTGAGATTGGGTTTATCTGAGGATGAGAGACGTTTGGTTGAAATTGCAGCTCTCCTACATGATGTTGGTCATCCAGTTTTATCATTTACAACTGAGAAGTATTTGAGAATATTTCATGGTATGGATCATAAAGATTTAACTTCGAAGATTATTAATGGTGAAATTGATTTACGTCCAAATAATAATTATAAATCCGTCTTTGAAGTTTTAAAGGATGAGGGTTATGATACTAAAATTATTTCTGGAATCGCTGTTAAGAGGGGGAGAAGTGATGTACCATTATATTTGCAGGATATGTTGAATCAGCCTTTTGATTTAGATGTTTTAGATACTATTATGCGTTGGAGTAGCTGTGGATTTACTAGGGTTAAAATTAATGCATTTGAAATGCTTAGAGCTTATACCATTCATGATGGCAGATTGGTTTTTGATGGTAGATATTTGAATGATATTAGAAGAATAATTATTGCTAGGAGATCATTATTCTTTGAAAGGAGCATTTGGGAAATTGGTGAATTTGAATCTTCACATTACATGATTAATAGAGCTATTGATATTGCCATTAGAAATGAAGTTTTGGATGAGAATTTCGTTTTTATGGACGACTATAATTTTATACGTAAATTAATAAATTATGAAGCTACGAATAAAATTATCAATAGATTAATTATGGGATATGCTTACCCGCTAATATTTATGAAGCAAATTGATGAGAAAATTTATTGGAAGATCGGTAAGTATATTGGTGAAATTGAAAGTGAAATTGCTAGGAAAACTAATTCGAAAAATATTGACGTAATTATTGGAATTAAACATTATCATCTTACAAGGGAGCTATATCCAATTTTAATTAATGGTACGATTAAACCAATCTATGAGGTAGTAGCTGAAGCTGATGAAATAGATTATGGATACTTTTTATTTGTATATCATGTAAATTCGAATAGAAATTATAGTAAAATTGCATGGAAAATTATTGATAACTATATTTAATAATCATTACTTAAAAAATGTAATTATTATTAAACTATGATTTCGAATGTATCATTATATTGCACTTTTCATATGCCAGCATCCATCCACCACATCCTGGACATATATTCGATTTAACTTCATAGCACTTAGATATTGAATTCCAAATGTATATATTTGGATAAATTAAGTTTTCTGGATATTCAATTACATTATTTGGATCAATTATTGAACCTATTAAATTCCATCCTTTCTCTAATTTAATTTCACATTCAATTAATGGTTCTCCAATAATTGTGGCATTAAAGTCTTTGTAGGCTAATATCCAGTAGCCTTTCCCTGGTTTAAGCTTATTTGTTGATTCATATTTTCTTGTTATTGGATTCCATGTATATGCATTTTTGAAAACATTATCTCCAAATAAATATTCAATAGTATTATTTTCTGGTATTACTGGGAGTGATATTAGGTTCCATCCAGATTTTAGATTGAATGTAAATTTCTTTAATTCATATTCTTTAAATTCACCTTTCAATATATATAGGGTTCCATTTTCATCTATTGCAATTATTTTAGAATTATCTTTAGTTACATATATGAAATCTATATTATGTGGAAGTTCATTGAATGTGTATATTAGATTTCCATTTAAATCGTATATTTCATTATCCATGAGTATATACTTTCCATTTCCTATGAATGATCTTGAACCTGATATTCTCGGGTAGAACCATAAAATTTCACCTGTAAAATTGAATGCAATTATTCCATATGAACCTCCACTTCCAGCTAAAATTATTTTATTATCTGGTGTTATTGCAGTCCAGTGTCCTCCACCTCTAGTATCGAAGCTCCATAGAGTTTTCATGGTTGAAGTATCGATTAGATATATTCTTCCAATTTTACTAATTGTTACTAGGTATTTTTCATCTTTTGAAAGTGTAAGACTATATCTTGGAGTCCAAGCTTCAACATATGCTTTTCCAAGTATCTCTCCATTTTCAACTGAAATTTTATATACATAGCCATCTCCACTTGATGCATAGATTAATGAATCATTAGAAGTAAATATTATGCCTCTAATCTGTCCATTTAGAAATGTTTCCCATATAAGTTTACCATTAGTAATATTTAATAGCATTAGATTTCCAGGTGTAGTTCCAATTGCAACATACTTGCAATTATGACTTATCTTTGCTTCTCTAGATTCAAATCTATTATAGCCTAATTGCTCGGTATCCCATAATATTGTTCCATTTCTATGGAATAATATTGCCTTCTCTAATCGTAGGAATGTTGCAATAATATATTCACCATTATCAGATAAATCTATGCCCCAAACTTGATATGGTGTTGAATATTTCCAGAGTAATGTTCCATTAGTATCGAAGAAATATATTCCATGCCTATTTGGATCAACATTTTCAATACAGTGATGGCCACTAGCAAATACTATGTGAGTTTCATTTACATCTAAATCTGCAAGCCATATTGGATAGCCAGTTGGATAAGTAGCTATAATTTCATAATCAATTATTGGTACATGCTTAATATGAGTTAAAGTTATATTACATTTAATGGTATCTCCAGGTTTTGGGAAGAATGACTTTTTAAATGAATCAACAGTTAGAATATATCCATGAAGTTCATTTGTATCGGAATAATTATGTGCATGGAAATTTATTGAATAATATCCATTCTCATCAGTATGAACTATATATTCGGGAATACCATTAGCTCCTATAAATCGAACTTCAATATTTGATATTGGCTCACCAGTCTTATTATCAAATACATATCCTTCAATTAATGCATTTGGCTCATAATTGTCTCTTGGAATTATATAAATTGTATGGTTGATATAAAATTCAATATTATCAGATTCATCTTCAGCATTTTCAATATAAATTTTAACCATTATATGACGTGTATCTTCAGATTCCAAATCTTCATTTGTAATTCCAGTTCTAAAGCTTACATCAAGAAAATACCATATGGTTTGATTTTCCCCTGGACCGAGATAGAGAGTAAATGGTTGTGGGAATGGGCTTACCTCAATTTCATTATCATCATAAATTGAAAATACATTGAATAATAGGGTTATGGGTTTTGAACCATGATTATAAACTAGAACTTTATTCTTCAACCATCGATCTATTGGAAATACTGCTGGAGGTGGATTTGGATTATAAATTATTTCAACTTCATTGAAGTAAAATGAATATGAACTATTATTGACTGGCTTTTGAATTAACATTAATAGCGATATAGATATGATGATTGCTATTGGAATTGAAATTTTAAATTTACTATTATGGAATTTCATGAATAAATTTATTCTATCTAATATTTATTAGCTTTATGAGGATGAAATAGCCTTAATTAATAGAAATAACATTTTTAAATATTTTTATACACTAATCATAATTAGTCTAATTATGATTAGACTAATCAGATTTAGTGATTTGGAAAGATTGAGGAATATTGGTAAATGGATTTTAGTTTATGGGAGAAGAAAACTGGTAAAACTTCTTTATTAAAAATTATGATTAGAATTATGATTCAAATATTAATTTAATAATATTAACTATCTTTTCTCTACATTTATTTCTTATTTCATTTAGAGCTTTTTTACCTAGATCTGTTATTTGATAATATTTTTCATTTGTCTCGGTTATGATACTATTTATTAAATTTTTATTTTCAAGTTCAACTAATATGTCATGAATTGTACTCATGCTCGGTTTTATTCCAGTTAATTGTCTTATTGACTTTAAAATTTGATATCCCTTCATCCTATAATTTTCAAGTAATGATAATATTAATAATCTGAAGAAACCTCTTATCATACTCAATTCAATTTTAATTATATCTTTATTCAGAGTATTTTCACCCCCTATTTCCTCAATTGATTATTATTGCAATATTTTATATACGTTTTTCGTATAATATTTATTATAGCCATGAAAATATTAATGGTTTCTGAGTGGCATCCACTTAGTATTGGTGGTGTTCAGAGGCATGTACGTGAATTATCTAAAATTTTAGTTGATAATGGATTTGAAGTTGCAATTCTAACTAAATCCAATAATATTATGATTAGAAATGGATTTAATGTCCCCATTTATCAGGTTAAATCTATAATTGGTAATAATTATTTATTTTTGCCTCCAAATCTTCAGGAAGTAAAGCTTATTTTAAAGAAATTTTCCCCTGACATTATTCATGTTCATCATGCATTTACTCCAACTCCGCTCCTAACTTTACATTTAGCCGATAAAATGGATATACCAAAAGTATTGACTAATCATACTATTATTTCGAATAATATTGATTCATTATTTTCCTCAATGACTTGTAATGGACTTAAAGTTTTGAAGTACTTTCTATCTAAAGCTGATTATATTATTTCTGTTAGTAATTGTGCTGCCCGTTTTATTGAGAAAATTATTGGTGATCATGCCAATAATATTGTTATTCCCAATGGTGTTGATGTTAATAAATTTTATCCATCAAAAATTAACTTTAACAATCAAATAATATTATTTGTAGGTAGGCTTGTTTATAGGAAGGGTGTTCATATACTTTTGAAAGCTTTCTCAATTGTTGCTAGAGAATTTTCAGATGTTAAATTGAGAATTGTTGGGGAGGGATATATGAGAGGAATATTGCAATTTTTAGTTCAAAAATATGATTTAAATAATAGAGTTGAGTTTCTGGGTAAGGTGTCTGAAGATAAATTACCTGAAATTTATAGGGAGGCTAAAATTGTTGTTATTCCTAGCCTTTTTAGAGAGAGTTTTGGTATTGTTGCCCTAGAAGCCATGGCTAGTGGTAAACCAGTTATTGCTAGTAATATTGGTGGTTTAAGTGAAATAATAATTGATAATTATAATGGAATTCTAATTCCACCCGGAGACCCAGAACTATTAGCTGATAGGATTATTGAATTATTAAATGATGATAAATTAATTTTTAAAATGGGATTTTATGGTAGGAGAATTGCCGTTGAAAAATACTCTTGGAATATTATTGTTAAGAGAATTTTAGAAATTTATAATGAATTAGTATCTGAATAAAAGTTTAATTATGTTAAGGGTGTTCTTATGGTAATACTACTCAATATTAATGCTTTAAATTACTTAATTAAGGCATTTAGAATTCATGAATGGAGAGTTTATGTATATTTCTCATTTATTGGATTTCTATATGCATCATTAAATACTGGGTTATCATTAATTAATCTAATTAGACTATTAATTTCAACTTCATCTTACCTAGCATTAGCTTATTTGATTAATAATGCATTTGATATTGAAAGTGATAAGATTAACATTCAATTGAAAAAATAATATCTTTATTGAAAGAAGAATCAATAAATTGAACTTTACTTCAACAATAATATTTTTAATAATTATTGGATTAATATTTTTACCAGGTAAAATTGAATTAATATTAAATTATATCTTAATGACAATTCTAGCAATAATTTATTCTGCACCGCCATTTAGATTAAAGGAGAAACCTCCATTAGATTTAATTTCCCATGCATTCTTCTTTGGATGCCAATTATTTTTACATGGATATTTCACTTTGAATATGAATTTTAATTGGAGTTTAGAGATAGTTAAAATATTATTTTTAATATCAATTTATTCATTAATTTTACAGTTGAGAAATCATATTGAAGATTATCATTATGATTTGAAAGCAAATTATAAAACTATTGCCATTAAATTGGGTTTGAGTAAGTCCTTGAAATTGCTATTTATTTTAACCTTAATTTTCTTCATTTATTCAATAATAATTATTTCTCAAATTAATTTGCTATATGTGACTCCAATATTAATTTCAACTTTAATTACATTAATTGCTAAATATAATATTATGAGTTTTTGTAGGTTGATTGATTTAATTGCCATATTTACCATATCATTAACTTCACTTGAAAAATTCTTCATAAACTCAATGCTTATAACTAATAATATGATTTCTAATTGGATAAGTATTTTTAGAAGTCTCGGTTTACTTGGAATATTTTTATCATCATTTATTGGTAATGCTACTCCATATGCTGGTTTACCATACTTACTAGTTGTCATTGAATATGCATCTATTATTAATCCATCTATTTGGGAATTATTTTTAATTTCATTTCTTGGTGGCTTTGGCTCTGCTCTTGGTAAAATAGTTATTTGGCTTTTAGGTAGAGCTATGAACACATTATTATCTGATGAAGCTAAGAGAAATTTAAATAGATTTAGTAAATTATTTGAGAGAAGCCTTTTTACAGCAATTTTCCTTTTTGCAGCTCTTCCTCTTCCAGATGATTTGCTTTATGTTCCAATTAGTATTTCAAAATATGATCCAATTAAATTCTTTATCGCAGTATTTCTCGGCAAAATAATTATTGTTGGATTTACAGCTTTTATTGGTAAGAGTATTAGTATAATTTTTAGTGGAAATCCGCTAATTGCCGGTTTGACTTCACTTTTAATTTCAATTATAATATTAATTACAATTATTAAAATTGATTGGGAGAAAGTTGCATTAAATGCTGATAAGAAGGGATGGATAAATACTTTAATTGAATTAATTAGGATGCCAAGTAAATTCTTAAAGTAATTAATGGTTAATTAACCATTAATGATAGTAGTGGCTGAAAATTTAATACTCACATTAATGTTAATTTAATTTAGAATGAAAATTGTAATTGAATTACTTAATAGGATATTTAGAAAATTTAGAGTTAAGAGGAAAAATAACCCTAGAATTTACGAATATTCTTCAAGGGATATTAAAATTAAGGAGTTAATTATTAATCTTAAAGATGAAAATAGTGAGGAAATTCCAGCAATTTATACTTATTTTCTCTCACCATTAGGTTCTGGTCATCCAGCAATTGCAATTCAGCCTTTCTCAACTATTAAGAGTGTTGAATTTGAAATTAAATTAGGTAGGAAGTGGAGGAAAAAGAGTAATTAGGCTTAGTTTAGTATGATAATGTATAAGGTGGAATTTTGAAGCTCTTAAATAATTTAAGATGGAAGCCATTTTGGACATCGTATATTGGATGTATTATGGGTTGTCTTGAATATTTGGGAATTAATATTTCTAGTGAATGGGTTTTCGGTGGAAGTGGATATGCATTTATAATTAATATTCATGAGACTGTTTGTCCAAGTGGGCCGACTGCATGGATTAGAGAGCCAGTAAATATTCTTGGAAGAAATTTAGGTTATGAACTCATTGGAGTCCATTCAAATAAGTATGCTAGTGATTATTATGAAAAGAAGAAGGTTGCATGGAATATGATTAGGAATGCTATTGATAATAATTATCCATGCTTTGGATGGGAAATAGATATTCCACCAGAATACTATGTTATTTATGGTTATGATGAAATTGGATACTATTATTCAGGTCCAAACTGCATTTCTGGTAAGGGTCCAAAGCCTTGGCGTGAAATTGCTGATATGGATACTGGAGTTTTGGAAGTTTATGTTTTAAAGCCTAAGAATATTGAGGATAAAGTTAAGATTATTAGGGATGCATTTAAATTTGCAATTGAATTTTCAAATAGCCCTAATAAGTGGACTTATCCCAAATATGCAACTGGCCCAAATGGATATGATCTTTGGATTAATGCATTGAAGAAGGGTATTGCAAGTGATATTGGAGTATCATATAATGCTGCTGTTTGGAGTGAATGTAGAAGTTATGCAGTTAAATTCTTAGAGAAAGCTAAGGAATCTATTGATATTGAGCTTGAAGAATTATTTAATGAAGCAATAAAATACTATAATATTACCGCTAATAGTCTTAAAGAATTGACTAAAATATTTCCATTCCCACTAGAGAAAGGAGCTACTAGAGATGAGAGTAAATGTGAAAAAGCAATTAATTATTTAATGGAAGCTAAGGAAGCTGAAATTAATGGTTTAAAAATTTTGAGTGAAATATTAATGAAGCTAAAATAATTTTAATTATTGATTTATTTAGTCCTAACAATTAATACACCTTATTGTTTGGCGTATTAATTTTATTTCTCTTGCAGGTAAGGTATTTCGAAAGTATTATGGTAATTTACAGCTTCCATGGTGAATAATACCATTTCAAACATTTAGAGCATTAATTTGAATATTTTTAGCTTTGCTAATCTATTAATAATCATTATTAATTATAAAATTAATTTCTTTTCATAATAATTCATGATATTTTCTATTTCAATTATTCCATATTTTTTAGTTATGATCTCTCTAGCCTTTTTAAATATTTTTATTCTTTGATTTTTATTTAGTTTATTGAAATATCCTTTTCCCTCGATGAAAATTTTGATCATTGTATGTATTAGTTTTGGTTTGTTAAATTT
>CAZCCB010000030.1:0-7501 GCA_964497155.1 uncultured Nitrososphaerota archaeon
CTTGAACAGTTCATGCTGGGAGCACTATTAATTCTAGTAATGATATTTAGACCACAAGGACTAATACCTGAAAAACCAACCAAAATTAGGGGAATAAAGGATTACATGGCAATCTATAATAGAGTGAAAGCAAGATTCGCTAGGAGAAGGGAAAAGTAGCCTTCTAAATTAAATAAAATAATTTATTTTTCCTCTTCAATCCTATTTTTAAGCCATTTCGCTACTTCTCTTAAAACTGGATTATATGAAACATTTATTACTGGAATTTCAAGTGCATCAATTTTAACCACCGACTTATATTCAGGCATTAATGTAAAGGATACTGATGGCCAATAAACCCTACCACTAACAAACTCCTCAAATATTTCCTTAATGGTTGTAGGTGCAAGTGAAGTATGTATAAATAATACTCCCTCAGCCCAAGCAAGTACCGCTGGCTGTCCAAGTTTCACTAGTATTTTAAGGCTATTAACCAGTTCTTGAACTGATGGATAGTATACGCATTCAAAAATTATTACCTCCCTTATAGGCTTAAATATTATTTTAACCATGTAAATCAACCTCTAATTATTTTTGAGTAAAGTATTAAAATAAATTGTTATTAATTTAATTTGAGGGATTGATGGTGATAGGTGGTCATATTTGGTGAAGCCATAGCGTTAGAGAAGAAAGCTGACTATGAAAGGTGGATTAAAGAATTTGGAGCAAAACCATTAACAAAGGAATTAATTGAAGTTTTCAAGGAGAAGCATAAGTTTCTTGAATTCGGATTCTACTTTGCACATAGAGGATTCGATGAATATTTAAAGGCGTATAAGAGGGGAATTGAAGTTGCAGTTGTATCTGGGAGAGGGCCATCAAATTACATGCATATAGGACATTTTTTAATATTCGGATTCGTGAAGTGGCTTCAGGATACATTAAATGCTGAAGTATATATTCCACTTTCAGATGATGAAAAATATGTTTTCGGTAAAGTTAAAGATTTGAATGAAGCATATATGTATGCGATTGACAATGCGCTTGACATAGCAGCATTGGGATATGATCCAAATAAAACACACATGTACATATCATCTCAAACAGACTGGGTATATAGACTCTCACTTAAACTCTCAAGATACTTAACGTATAGTACTGTTAGAGCAACATTTGGATTAACTAATAGTACAAATCCAGGAGTACCATTTTATGCTGCAGTTCAAGCTGCACACATTTTAATGCCAACAATAATGTATAATAAGCCAGTTGTAGTTCCAATTGCAATGGATCAAGATCCACACATGAGATTATCTAGAGATATTGCAGGTAAAATTAAGATATTTAAGCCAGCATCAATATACTCAAAATATCTGCGTGGATTAACTGGAGAACCAATGTCAGCTTCAAATCCGGAAACATGTATATTTACAATAGATTCACCTGAAATTGTTAGAAGAAAGGTTTGGAATGCACTTACAGGTGGTAGAGCAACAGTTAAAGAACAGCGAGAGCTCGGTGGTGAACCAGATAAATGTGTAGTTTATGAATGGCTAATAATGCATCACTTTAAAAATCTAAAGGAAGCATTAGAACATAAATATAAATGTACTTCAGGAGAACTATTATGTGGGGAATGTAAGAGGAAATTAATTGAAACAATCATAAATTTACTTAAAGAACATAATGAAAAGAAAATTAAGTTAATAGATAAATTACAGGAATTCTTCGACCATAAAATTGATACTTCAATTATTGATAAAAATATAAGACCAATTTATCCAAGTAATTCCATGTAAACTCTAAATATAAAGTAACCTGAAAAGAAGAACATTAAAGATGATAAAATCAAATTTAAAATTTTAATTGTTTTTTCATTCAATAAACTCTTACCCTTAAATGCTAAATAACATATAAATGAAAGCCATGCATAATCTATCCATACATGTGCAATATACATAATTAAAATTCCAATTAAAGAAGCCATTGAAAGTGCATCAATAACAAGTTTAAGTCCAACAGTAGCCCACCAAACTATGAAATATGGATTAAATGCTGAAAGTGAAAATCCAATCCAAAATGCACTTCCACCCATAAATTTGGTTTCAAATGAATCATCACTACTATTAGATTTAAGTTGCATATATCCAAATAATGCTAAAATAAAGCTTCCAACAAATCCAATAATAATTCTGAAAATTTTAAGAGTAAATGTTTGAGCAGCTCCAAGAGCTAATGCTAATACAAGTGGAAATTCAAATGTCATATGTCCAAGTGAAGATTTAAATCCGGCTTTCCAACCCTCATCTAAACCCTTTCTCAGAGTGGCTATTGTAAGTGGACCTGGTGAAAGTGCACCTGAAACTGTTATTAACATAACTTCAATAATGAATAGTTCAATCATAATGGTGTCCTCAAAAAGTTATTTTAAAATTTTCTATAAATAATTTAGGAGTCGAAAATGAAGATTGCATTCTTAGATATTGAATCAACAAGTTTAACTGCTGATAGTGGATTTATAGTTGGATTTGGATTAATGTTTGAAGATGGAAATTGGATTCATAAATTTCTTAAAGGAAGTATAATTGAAGGTGAAAAGGAAGTTTTAATGGAATTAATTAAAGCAGTTAGAAATATAGATCTAATCGTTACATGGTTTGGTGAGGGATTTGATATTCCGATGATTGTTAGTAGATGTTTAATTCATGGATTAGATCCTTCAATAATACTTGAAAAGGAACATATAGATTTATGTCAAATTGCTAAGAAAATTCTAAGATTAACTGATTATAGTTTAGATTCAGTTGCAAAGTTCTTTGGAATACCAAAGAAAATAGAATTGAAAGGTAGAGATATGCCCCCAATATATATGAAAGCAATTTCAGGAGATGTTGAATCATTAAAGCTTATTGAAGAACATTGCTATGATGATTTGAATGCATTGAGACAGATATATAAGGTAATGGAGAAAGTTGTTAATATATTGAGAAGTAAGAGTAACATTGAAGCTTAAAAATGAATATTTGCATAATATTATTGGAGATTTTAATGAGAAGAAGAGATGATAGTTTCCTCCCATTATTAATATTAAGTGCAGTAACCGTAACTCTTGGAGTAGTAGCTTTAATGGCTGGAAGCGATTTGGGAATACTATTAATAATCATAGGTGCATTTACAGCATCAATTACAGCTGCAAAGAGATTAAGCAGAGGATTTAGATAGAAGGTAAAAATCCAGCTTCATGTTCAATATAATCAAATGCTCTAGCAAGTGATTCAAGTATGAATGTAATGAACCATGCATATGCTAAAATTGAAAAATCAAGCTTAACACTAATATTTTCAATCTCAATTGAAAGCAAACCATAATTCATTAAATCTAGAGCATACATTAAGAAATAAGCCGAAACAGAAATACTAATAATATATCCAAACCAAGAACCGGAGAATAATGATGAAGCACAACTTAAAATTATGAATAATGCCAATATTTGAGTATTAATTGTAAATGCTGGAATATATTGAATTAAACCAGTTATACCTGAAATTTGGGGATAGGTTTGAGATACATATGAATATAGCGATTTGTAAATTAAATCTGGAAATATAAAGTAAAATACATAGTTAGCAATTCCACCTAAAATTCCTGAAATCAATCTTTTAATAATAAACTTAATTTTAGAAGACAACTTCTTCTTAAATTTAACCAACCTTAAACCTCCATTCATAAACTTTAATATATGTATCATCAACTTTAACGTAAATTACAACACCATCAATATCATCTTCAGCATAGCTTGGAATTCTCCAAGTTAAAGTAATTGTTTCATTAACATCTACTGGTTTAAAGTCGCATAAAGCAATTTCAGTACCATTAGCAGTTAAATCAACTTTACCATAAACCTCTATTTTAACTAATGAAATTGCAGTAAAAACTATTTCAACATATGTTTCATTATAATATCGACTGACAATTGATTTTGGAATTATAATTGGAATTGAAGTAATATTTACTGATGGAAGTTTAACTGAAAATGGAATAATATTCATATATGAAATACTAATTCCAGGTCTAACAGTAATATTTCTACCTAATTCCCATATGCTTAAATTGCATGGAATAATTATTTCATTAATTCCACTCCTAATAGTTATCGGCTTAGATTTGAAAGGTTTACCATTAATTTCAACTTCTAAAATAAAATTGTCAATTTCATGTTTACCATTATAAGTGATATTCAACTTTAAATCGAAAAATAATCCATTCATATTTAACTTTAAATTTGATGGAGTTGCATTTGAAATAGCTAATGTTGACATGTCACTAATCATTAAATATAATCCAGATAATGTTGCACCTAAAGTTGCAATTAAAATTAATGCTGAAATTAATCTTAAAGCCCAGCCAATCATCTATAAATCTCACTCCTAAACTTCTTCGGATTCCCTTGATTCTTCATGTTTAATCGCCATTAGAGATATACCTTTAGACATAACTATTCCGCCAATAGCAATCATTAATGCAATCCATACAAGTTGAGGTAAAATTTGAATTATAACTGCAATTAACTGCGAAAACATATCAACAATACTTTCACCACTTGGAGTTACTGGTTTAGCAGTTGAATATGCATTATATGCTAAGTAAAATGAAAATCCAAGCATTCCAAGCCCAATAAGTAAAATTATTAATCCAAGACTAGATGTCATAATTCTTTCAATCCTCAATAGGAACACCGCTATTAAATCCATTTAAAGCAACTTTTAAATCTTACTAGAATACTCCATTAAAGAGCAGCGTGGAAATATGAATATTAGAGGAAGAATATTAAAATTGAAACTTAAAATTAAGAAGCCGAAAGTAATTTTAATTTCACATTCAGATGCAGATGGAATTGCATGTGCAGCAATTTCACTAAACTATGTAACTCAAACTTTAAAATATAATGGGAAGGAAATTGAAATATTATTTTCAGGGCCAACAGCAATACCATACACATTAAAAGCAATAGAGCATAAAGGCGATTTAATAGTAATTACAGATATTTCACCAAACATTAGAGAATTAAAAAACATATATAATGAATTAAGAAGATTAAAGAAACTTAATTGGAAAATTTTTTGGATAGACCATCATAAATGGTCAAGTAAAGCGCTAAGTAAGATAAGTCAATTAGTAGACAATTTAATAGTGGAAGAAGCACCGAGTGCAGCTCAATTAGCATTTAAAATTCTAACACCAAACATGAATAAACTGGTTAAAATTGTTGAATACGCAAATGATATAGATACTCTAACCGATAAATTTAAAGAAAGCTTTACAATTAGAACATTAACATTCAATAAAAAATGGAAATGGAAACTCCTTAAGAAATTTAGCTCTGGAAAACCAGTTGACCATGAAATTATTAATATGAAAGAGAAAATAGAAAGAATAGCTGAAAAGGAAGTTAAAAATTTCAAGAAAAGTTTCTGAAAAATTAGGTTTAAAATTTATGGTTGTACTAAGAGAGAATAATGCAATTTCACTTTATGGAGATATGAGAGATAAAGATGTAAACCTATTGCCAGTAGCCTTAAATCATGGTGGAGGGGGGCATCCATATGCATGTGGCTTTAGATTTAAATTATCACTTAAAAGCAAAATATTAACAAGAATTCTGGGTAAACATTATATTCCGAATGAAGTTTGGAGGATTATTGAAGAAGTAAAGGTGAAATTATGAGAAAAACTATTTCCATTCTATTTTTAACTTTAATTCTAGTTAAAAGTATGAGCTTAATCAGCTGTAATGAATTAACATTAAGATCAAAAACAATAATTAATAGGAAAGTAAATGTGAACATAATATTACTTGGATTTAATAAAAGCCTAATTAATAAGACATATTTAATTAGAAATTTAGAAAGGGAAATTCAACCACTCATCCTATATAACTATACTGGATATAATGTTAAGTTCAAAATTAATTATAATATAATGTTTGATCTAAATAATTTAACTTCACAGTTAAGAGAATATTTAAATTCAAATTATATAATTACGAGGGTACCTGAAAAACTGAACTTTTATAATGATACTAGAGAGTATGCAGTTATTGATGCATTTAAACTTGAGGAATGGCTTAATCAAAAATTAAATTCAATCAATAATGGTTATTCGATTATAATTGCAAATTTAACTGGAGTATTAGATTATTATCATTATTATAATGTTAGCTTCACAGATTTAGATAATTGCTCAAGAAAAGCTAAGTATTATAGTAAGATTTTCCCATTAATTAGATGGACATTTTCTTGGGGTGGAAGATATAGATTTTACTATATTGATTTATCTGCTGGAGATCCAAACTATACTTATAGTTTTAATCCAATATTGAAAATTGGTCCAAAACATATTCCCATAGGATATTTCTTCTCAAATTTTAGAAAAAAGACTATGACTTCAGTTACCGAGTATATTGCAGATTATATTGCTGAGGCAATTAGAAATTTAATAGTTCCAAGCTATGTTTATATGCCCAAATTTTCAGGCAAATATTATATTTTCATTAAAATCATTTCAGGAGTAAGCAGTATTAATATTATGAATTATACTGAAATCCTAAATGTAAGCTTAATTTTAAATTCACTTAGAAATCTAAATCCATATGCAGAATGGCTTGTTAATGTTAGTTTTGCTGATTTATCATGGGATAGAGAATTAAGAAGGATCATTACTAATAGTGAACTTACAAGATTAACCTATAATGTTTTAAATGAAACCATAATTGAAGCAGTATATTATGACTATAAACCGATCTATGAATACTTACTTAAAAATATGGATAAATACCTTAACCTTACAAATTTAAGTTTGAATGGGGATGCGAAGATAATTCCAATATTTGCATTTATTTTTCCAAGTGCAAGTAATCTCGGTTGGACATGGAAGGAATATACTGCACATAATGTTTATCCATCAATTATTGACTCTAATGGATTATGGGGAGTAACATTACCAGAAATGATTCTCATTAGTAGATCTGAAGCAGACATATTCCTATTTGGATTTGGATTAACTCAAACAATTATCCATGAAATTGGCCATATGCTTGGATTAATGCATCCACATACTTTTGGTTGGACTGAAGATTATACTTCAACTGTAATGTCATATTTATCATACTGCTATAATTATAGTATTTTTGATAGAGATGCATTAATGAGAGCATATACAGATTACTTTATAATTAAATTAAAGAATGAATTGGATGGATTGGTTGATGCTAATTTGAATGTAAGTTGCTTATTAATTGAATTTAATGAATGCTTAAAATATTATGGGGAGCAGGATTATTTGAATTCACTAATAAAAACTATGAACCTATTAAATGAAGTTAAGTTATTTGAAAATGAACATGCAAAAATAATGAAGAGCAAAATTGAAATGGAAATTTCAAGACTTAATGGAACATTTGAAAGTAGCATTGCAAAGGAAAAGTATGAGTATGCATTTAGAGAGTATTTAGATGGTATTAGAG
>CAZCCB010000030.1:7511-15088 GCA_964497155.1 uncultured Nitrososphaerota archaeon
ATCAAGCAATGAGAGTATTGGACGAAGCAGTAAAAATTGAAAAATTATATTGGAAAAATAAGGCTTCAATAATTTTGAAATTAATTGAAAGTCGAATAAATAATTTAAAGGGAAAATTAGAATCCAATGAAGCAAAATTAAGATTTAGAGAAGTGCAGAGGAGTTATTTAAGAATTTTAAATTTAACTTCTAAGGGAGAATTTAGAAATGCATATTTTGAAGCCATGAAGATTATTAGGGAAATTGATAATATAATTGAAGTTGAAGTCAATTACCATCGGCATAGAATTGCAATTTTAACCATAGTTATTGGAGCTCTAGCTGTAACATCATTATTATTAATTATTAGGAGATTAAGAGAGAGGTCATTTCCTTAAAAGGTAAATTATCATTATTACTCCAATACCAATAAGTATTGATGAAAAAGCATATCCAATATTATTAGTAGCCTTAAATGTAAATAATGCTAATGAAAATAAGGTTATTAATGAACCATTAACCAACCAGTAAGTCATATCCTTACCAATTATAAAGGCGTAAATTAAAGTCCAAATACCAATTAAAGTTAAAAGACCAGCAAAAATTAAAACAATATCAGTAATTATTCCAGAACTATACATTCCAATAGAAAACCCGAGATATAGAAGAGAAATTGCCAATGCAACCATTCCATATGAAATTTTCAAATAATCACCAAAATAAATTAGCATTTAAATATATTAAATTATTATTTGCCAAGTAAAATATATTAGATTAATGAGTTTAGATTAAGCATTAGAATGCAAATAGATAATGTTTATGGTAAATGGAGAATATTAAGGAAAATTGGTGAAGGAGGATTTTCAGAAGTCTACTTAGTTGAAGAAATATTAGATCCAGAAAATAAAGCTGCACTTAAAATTTTCAAGAGGAAAGTTTCAAATGAAATATTTCTACGTGAAGCTAGAAATCTAAAAACACTTAAGCATCCAAATATCGTTGAACTAATTGATTACGGCGTTCAGCCAAAACCATACATAGTAATGGAGTTAATGGAAACAAATTTGAAAGATTATATTGAGGAACATCCATTAAGTTTTGAGGAAGCCATTAATATTTGGCTTCAAATTGCTGATGCAATAAATTATGCACATAGTAAAGGTATTATTCATCAAGACATTAAACCCGAAAACATATTGATTAAAGGAAATCAATTTAAAATTGGAGACTTCGGAATATCAGAAATAATTAAAGAGAAGATACGGGAAGCATCAACAGAAACATTAAGCTTAGGAGCAACAGCATTAGCTGAACCAAAAATTTTTGGAACAATATATTGGTCAGCACCAGAACAATTGAAAGGAATAATTGATAAAAGGAATGACATTTATAGTCTAGGAAAACTATTACATTATCTAGTTACAAATGGAGGAATACTACCAGATAGAGTAACATTACATAAAATGACAATGTACAATTATCCAATTGAAATAAAGGTAGCAATTATTGAAAGCTTAAAACCATTAAATGAAAGATTAAATTCAGTATTAGATCAAATAGTAATGGTGAAGAAATGCATAATGAAAATATGTGTAGGTAAAAAGGAATATGATAAAGCAGAGAAAATTGTTAAGGAAATATTGGAAATTAAACCAAACGACCCATACTTCACAGCCTATCTAGGCTATATTTATCATTGTCAGGAAAAATATGAGAAAGCAATAGAATTATATAAGAAAGCATTGGAATTAGATCCAAACAATCCAATAACATGGAATAATCTCGGGTTAATGTATCAAAACCTACACCTATTCGAAAAAGCGGAGAAAGCATATAGGAAAGCAATAGAATTAGATCCAAATTCCTCAACTTCATGGAACAATTTAGCTTCAGTACTATATGATATGGGGAGATTTGAAGAAGCATTAAATGCAATTAAAAAAGCATTAAAATTAAATCCAGAAGATGTAGAAGTATGGAGAACTTATGGAGCAATACTTGGAGGATTAAATAGGAATAATGAAGCAGTAAAAGCATTTAGAAGAGCTATAGAATTAGATCCAAAACATGTAGAAACATGGAATTGTCTAGCAGCAACATATCATATTATGGGTAAAATTGATGAAGCAATTGATGCCTATAATAGAGCTTTAGAATTGAGAAGTAATGATGAAAATGCACTCTTAGGATTAGGCTATCTATATCATGAAATAGGTAGAAGTGATGAAGCAATAAGAATGCTAAGAAAAGTATTAGAAATAAATCCAAATAATGTAAATGCACTAGTAGGATTGGGAATAGTATTACAGGAGACTGGGAAGGTAATTGAATCGATAAATTACTTTAGAAGAGCAATAGAATTGAATCCATATGATGCAATAGCATGGTTTAGATTAGGAATATCGCTACAAAAACTTGGAAGAATCTATGAAGCAAAACAAGCATTTAGAAAAGCAAAAGAATTAGCTCCAGAACTAGAAATTCCACATGAATATTTAAGATAGCTCAAAATTAATACTTAATTGCTATTGTATTAAGTTTATTTGGGGATTACTATGAGCAAGGAGCATAAAGCCTTAGCTGAAAGACTTAGTGAAATAAAGTTTCTTGTAACTATTGTTAGTACCTCTAGGTATGAGAAAATTCTAAGAGGAGAGAAAATTGACGATGAATCTGGAGATTTGGCTTTGAATTTAATTGAGAAATTTGGTTTTAAAGTGGTTGAGAAGAAAATAATTTCTGATGACCTAGGAATGATTGAGAATGTTATTGATGATTATATTGGCAAGGTTGATGTTATACTTTTTATTGGTGGTACTGGTCTTGGAGTTAAAGACTATACTTATGAAGTTGTTAGAAAGAGAGTTAGAAAGGAAATTCCTGGTTTTGGTGAATTATTTAGATTTTTGAGTTACCGCGAGATTGGTAGTTCAGCTATTCTTTCTAGAGCTTTTGCAGGTTTAGTTGATGGGAAGTTAATTGTTTGTATTCCTGGTTCGGTTAATGCTGTTAGGCTTGCATTAACTAAATTGTTATTGCCTGAGGTTAAGCATATATTATTGCATGCGAGGAAGGGTTGATGGGTAGAAGGAGAAGGAAGGAAGAGTATTATTTGATGAAGGAAATTGAAAGGATTATTGATGAATTAAATTATTCTGTTGATTTAGTAATTGTTGAGGGTTTACATGATGAAAGAGCTTTAAGAAGATATGGTTATCATGGAAGGATCATTAAGTTGTCTAGTGCTAGAAAGCCGTTGAAATTCTTTGTTGAAGATATAGCTAGAAAGTTTAGGGGATGTAGGGTTGTATTACTATTAGATTTTGATAGTGAGGGGGAAGCTATTTCGAAGAAAATTGAATGTGAACTTGAACAGTTAGGTGTTAAGATTGATAGGCATTGGAGGGAAGTTCTTAAGGAGTTAATGACTAGATTTAGAATGCTTACAATTGAAGAATTAACTGCATTGAGGAGGAGAGCATTAGAATAATTGACATGAAATAGTGTGATGTCTAGTTGGGTAATTTTATATTTTGGGTTTTGGTGAATTTTCTTGGTTTTGGATATGAGTGTTTCTGGTATTGCTGAATTACCCTTGCATACTGGTAGTGTTCCTAGATGGCTTATTAATAGGATGAATCGATTAGCTAAGGCTATTTTAACTATTTTTGTTGAGGAATTTGGTGTTGAGAAGTTTTTGGAGAGAATTTCTAATCCTCTATGGTTTCAGGCTTTTAGTAATGTTCTTGGTTTTGATTGGCATTCATCTGGCTCTACTACTGTTACTATTGGTGTTTTGCGTGAAGTTTTGAATAGGAATGATTTTGGTTTGATGATTGCTGGTGGTAAGGGTAAGAGGGGGATGGCTACTCCAAATGAAATTATGAGAATAGTTGAACGTTTTGATTTGGGTGAAGATTATGGTGGGAAATTGGCTGAGATTAGTAGATTAATTGCTAAGGTTGATAATGCTGCTATTCAGGATGGATATTCAATTTACCATCATTCAATGATTATTTCTAAGAATGGAAGCTGGGCTGTGGTTCAGCAGGGTATGAATGTTAATGTTGGATTTGCTAGGAGATATCATTGGCTTTCATTTGAAATTGAAAGTTTTATTGAGGAGCCTCATAAGGCTATTGTTGATGTTAAGAGGATTAGGAATGTTTTGAATTTAACTTCTAGGGAGAGTAGGGGTTGTAGGGAGGTTATTTTGGATTTAGTTAGGAATGAGGATAGATTGAAGAGATGTTTGGGTGAAGTTAAGAGGTCTTTGGATAAGAGTCATTCAATTCTTGAATGGACAAGTATTGGTGTACCTGATAATGTTAGGGAAAATATTGTTTATTATAAGCCTATTGAGGAAGTTAGGGTTAATTGGATTGCTTTGAAAAGGGTGTTTAGGGTTAAGCCTGAAGATTTTAAGGATTTATTATTGTTTAGGGGTGTTGGGCCGGCTACTCTTAGGGCTTTGGCTTTGATTTCTGAGTTAATTTATGATGAGCCTCCATCGAAGAATGATCCTGTAACTCATATTTATGATCCTGTTAAGTGGTCTTTTACTGTTGGTGGTAAGGATGGTATTCCATATCCAATTAATAGGAGGGTTTATGATAATGTTATTTTTGAGCTTGAACGAATAATTTCTGCTATTAAGGTTAAAGAAAAGGAGAAGTTGAGGGCATTTAGGAGATTGAAAATTATTTCTGAAAAGTGGAATGTTAAGCTTTAATTTATGGTGTTTTAATTTGAGTTGGAATTGTGAAGTATTTTGATCCTAAGTGTAATGGTAATTTAACTTTATTTATATTCCATCTTCCATATTTGAATGCATTTTTATCTGCATATGCTGCTAAGACTTCTCCAATAATTATTGATGTTTCCCCAGCTTCAATAACTTTATTTAATTTACATTCAAGATATCCTATGCATCCATTAATTATTGGCGTCTTAATAGTTTTGGATTTAATTAATTTCAGATTTAATAGTTTGATTTTATCGGTTTTCCTGCCGCTTCTAGTTCCAGCAGTCCAAATAATTTTAAGCATGTCTATTGTTGGGATATTTATTGTGAATTCCCTAGTTTTCAATATTAATTCATGTGTATATGATTCTGGTGATATTGCAATTGCAATTAATGGTGGTTCCTCGCTTACAGGCATATTCCATGCACATGTCATTATGTTTGGCTTACCATTTTCATCAATCGAAACTATTAGTAAGGTTAATTTTGGATGTAATAGTTTATAGAAGTCGTCTTCAACATTGATGAAGTTTGAAATCATAGTATCACCATGATTATCGCTTTAATCTGCCATATTTATTCATTATTTCAATTAATTTGTCTATTGGAATTGCATATCTAATATGGTTGTCTCTTCCAGTCATTGTTTCTGCTTTTAATAACGAATTTATTATTGCTTCTTCAACTGCTTCAGCTGCAGCTTTAAATAGTAATGATAGTTGTGGTTCGAATATTATTTTCTCTTCAATTAACGGTTCTTCATGATAATGTGGAATTTTATTTGCTGTTGTAAATGCTACTACGAAGTCTCCGCTTCCATGTGATGAGTAGCTTCCAGTTCTAGCTAATCCATGGGTTGCTCTTTTGGCTAATCTTCTTAGTTGTCTTGAATTTAATGGTGCATTTGTTGCAATTATCATTACTATGGATCCGCCTTTTTGTGGTGTTGGGCTTCTCATATAATCTTTTAATTCTAATCCAACTGGAACTCCATTTATCATTAGGTCTTCTCTTCTACCGAAATTTGATAATACTAGTGCGCCGACAATATATCCTCCAAGTTTATTTGGTAGTTTTCTCGATGCGGTTCCAATCCCGCCTTTAAATTCGAATGCTGACATTCCCGTTCCAGCTCCAACTGCCCCTTCCTCAACTAATTTGTTATTTGCATTTTCAATTGCTTTGAATACATGTTCATGTTTAACATGTCTACCACGAATATCATTTAAATAACTATCATTACATTCAAGCACGACTGGATTAACTGATCCAGTTGTTACTCCAATATCTGGATTAAGTTTTAACATGTATTCAATTATTGCATCTGCAACTAATCCGACATTTAAGGTATTTGTTAATGCTATTGGAGTTTCAAGTTGACCGAGCTCATTTAATTGAATAAGTCCAATTGGCTTTCCAAATCCATTAATTACATAGGATGCTGCTCTCAACTTATATTTGAATGGATTTTCAATTCCGGGGATAATTACTGTAACTCCAGTTCTAATTGGACCCTTACCTGGAATGAGTTTGCCTTCACCTTTAATTAAAGTGCAATGACCAACTTTAATGCCAGGTATATCTGTGATTGAATTTAATGGTCCTGTTGGTAAATGTCCAAAAATTAAACCAATATCTCTAGCTCTAGGTCTATTCAACATGGGACACCAATTTAAATAAGGGGGGTGAATTATTTAGTTCCTTTCTCACTAGACTTGTAGACTTCAATTTCATCTACGCTTCTTATTGCACATCCATATTCATCTATTGTTTCAACTATATCTTCATAGTCAACATCAGTTCCAGTAATTACTATTGAAACTGTTTCGGTTTTGGCGTCAACTTCCTTAACTACTATTGAAACATTATCTGCACCATAAGCTTCACATAATGCTCTAGATAAATCTATAATTGAAATCTCCCTCGGCTTTAAAACATCAATTACAATTCTCTTAATTCTAACTTCCTCAGACAAATAAATTCACCTCACCAACTGAAAATTACATGTAAGAATAGTCCTAGAAATCCAGTAATTAGTCCTGCACATGTAGTTGCAATGCTGTAAATTATCATTCTTTTACCTGAAATCTTGCCTAGGAATAATCCTAAAACTGCAAGTAAGACTAATATTAAGGCTATTGAACTTATTAATGCTTGCCATGCACTAATTAGCCCAATTATGGCTATCATAAATGGTGTAAGTGAAATTAATGCAGCCATTAATGGTGAAACTGCATCTATTAGAGCTGCAGTTAAAGCTGCAACTCTAGCTGCTTTTTCAATAATTGAATTATTCAAATTTATATGCATTGCTCTCTCAAGCTCTCTTAAACTTCTAGATCTTTCAGCTTCCTCAGCTAGGTAGGCTCCAAAGAAACCTGAGACACCCATAGCTATTCCAGCACCTATACCTGCAGCTAGAATTATTCTCGGTGATAATCCTCCTCCAATCAATGCTCCAATTAATACTCCTAAAGTTGTAACTGCACCATCAAATGCATTCATTATAAAGTATCTTCTAGCAATTGCAGATACTCCAGATAATCTTAAATAGTATCTGAAGTTATCTGCTTTCTCCTCAATTAATTCTAAAAGATTGAGAGAATCACCCTCTTTATCTTCACCTTCACTCAACTTATTTTTAAACCTCCAATAAAGAAAATATGCTGTTAGCTATTAAAATTTACGATTATGAGGAAAATAATAAAATAAAGGATGTTTAAGTGATTTAATAAACTTAATGTCCAAGTAGTTCTTCTATTGCATCAGTATTGCATTCCTCTATTAATGGTATTCTAATTACTTTAGCAGTCCTCTTAGTTAATACCATTAAATCGTCCCTGTCAATAATTTC
>CAZCCB010000031.1:0-12464 GCA_964497155.1 uncultured Nitrososphaerota archaeon
ATAGAAAATAGATAACTACACTTATGAATATGATGATAGACAAATAATTATGATTAAATTTATGTTAATTCAATTTCTATTTTTACATCATCTGGAACTCTTATACGCATTATCTGTCTCATAGTTCTTTCATCAGCATCTATATCGATTAATCTTTTATGAATTCTAAGTTCGAATTTATCCCATGTTTTTGTCCCTTCACCACAAGGTGATCTCATGGTGGTTATTACTAATCTCTTCGTTGGTAATGGTATTGGCCCTGAAATTCTTACCCCTGTTCTTTGAGCAATTCTCTTTATTTGATCACATACTTCGTTTAGCTTTTTTGCATCGGTACTTGTTAGTCGGATTCTTGCTTTTCTGACCATTACTAGTGCACCTCAGATAAAGAAAAATGGTTTTAGCTTATTTTTGCAGGCTTTAAGTCAACCACTATGCCTGCAGCTATAGTTCTTCCCATGTCTCTTATGGCGAATCTTCCAAGTTGTGGGAATTCAGCATACTTCTCTATACATACTGGCTTGATTGGTCTAAATCTTACAATCGCACTATCACCTTGCTTTAGATAAGTTGGTTTTTCTTCTATGGTGGCACCGCTTCTTGGATCAATTTTCTTCATTAATTCTACGAACTTAACTGCAACAGTTGCTGTATGTACGTGCATGACTGGAGTATATCCTGCCGCAATTGCTGTTGGGTGATATAATATGAATATTCTTCCAGTAAATTCTTCTGCAACTGCTGGTGGATTAGTTGTATGTCCACATACATCTCCTCTTCTAATATCTGTTCTCGCTATTCCCCTTACGTTGAATCCAATGTTATCTCCAGGTATTGCTTTGGGTATTCTTTGATGATGCATTTCTATTGATTTTACTTCTCCAACTTTATTTGGAGGCATGAAAACTACTTTATCTCCAACTTTTAGAACTCCAGTTTCAACTCTTCCAACTGGTACTGTTCCTACACCAGTTATTGTATATACGTCTTGAATTGGAATTCTAAGTGGTTTGTCTACTGGTCTTGGTGGAGGCTGTAAAGAGTCTAATGCTTCAATTAGAGTTGGACCATCATACCATTTCATTCTTTCACTTCTAATAACTAAATTATCACCATACCATGCTGAAACTGGTACGAACGGTACTTTAGCTACATTATAGCCTATTGCTCTTAAATATTTGGAAACTCCCTGCTTAACTTCTTCATATCTCTCTTTACTCCAGTTAACTGTTGGATCATCCATTTTGTTAATGGCGACTACTAATTGATTAACACCTAATGTCTTAGCTAGGAAAGCGTGCTCTCTAGTTTGTCCTGCAGCACTCATTCCAGCTTCATATTCACCTCTTTTAGCTGAAACTACTAGTACTGCTGCATCTGCCTGGGATGCTCCAGTTATCATGTTTTTAACGAAGTCTCTATGTCCTGGAGCATCTATGATTGTAAAGTAGTATTTTGGTGTTTCAAACTTCCAGAATGATAAATCTATAGTTAAACCTCTTTCTCTTTCTTCTTTTAACTTATCCATTATCCAAGCATACTTGAAAGATTCTTTCCCTATTTTCTTAGATTCCTCTTCCAATATTCTCATTGTTCTTTCATCTACATTACCAGTTAAGAATAGTAAGTGACCCATTAATGTGCTTTTACCATGGTCTACATGTCCTATAACTACAAGATTTAAATGTGGCTTCTCGGACATACAATCACCCTTAAATGCTTCGGCGAAACTAATCTTGAAACCAGCTATTTAAGGTTTTTGCGTATTTCTAATAAAAATTTTATTGAGAAATTTATCTTGAGGATAATGCTATTCGTTCAATTTCCTCCTTCTTCTGAATTGCATATGATCTAGAATCACCATTAGCAGCTAAAATAATTTCTTCAGCTAAACATTCCTCAATACTTTTTGGATTACTAAAAGCAGCTTTTCTGGCACCTTCCGTTATAAAGCGTAATGCTAAGTCAAGTCTTCTTAATGGAGATATGTCTACTGCTTGATGATAAACTATTCCTCCATAAACTATTCTTGTGGTTTCCTCCCTTGGAGCTGCATTTTCAAGAGCTCTAACTAAAACTTGAATTGGATTTTTACCAGTCCTTAAATGAATAATTTCAAAAGAATGTTTAACAATGTTTGTAGCTAAAGCTTTCTTTCCCATATTTTTTCCAGGCCTCATTATCTTATTTATTAATCTTTCAACAATTGGAACTTCAGCTTTACCAAAATGTTTATGTTCATGTCTACCTCCAGTATGCGGAAGAAATACTGGTTTAAGACATATGTATCTCTTTAATCCAGGATCACGTACCTCAACATCTTCATAAGACCATTTTCCAAATAGCTTTATTTCCATACTTGTTTCACTCAATATTTTCCACCCTCACTTTACTGTAGCATTAATTATAGGGAAATCAATAAATCTTTCGCTAACATCGAAAGATTTAAGGGAATAGTTAAAATAGGTTTTACTTGACCATGAATATATATTAACGGGGGAGAATGACTTGTTTGAAGTAAGATGGCATGGGAGAGGGGGGCAAGGCGCATGGACTGCAAGCAATCTCCTAGCAATTGCAGCATTAAAGGAAAATAAATATGCACAATCATTTCCAACATTTGGTCCAGAAAGAATGGGTGCACCAATAATGGCTTTTACTAGAGTCAGTGATGAACCAATAGAAATTCATTGCGGGATATATAATCCTGATGCAGTTATAGTCCTTGACCCGACATTACTTAGATCAGTTCCAGTTTTAGAGGGATTAAAGGAGAAGGGATATTTAATAACTAATTTCCGTGGAACACCTGAAGAACTTGCTGAGCAATTAGGAATTAAGGGTAAGGGTTATAAGGTTTACGTTGTCCGCGCAACAGATATTGCAGTTGAAATTTTAGGTAGAGGAATAACTAATACTGCAATGCTTGGAGCATTAATAAAGGCAGTAGGAATAGTTAAACTGGGAAGTGTATTTGAAGCATTAAAAGAAAGATTTCCCGGAAAAGTTGGAGAATTAAACGTGAAAGTGGTTGAAAAATCATTTAATGAAACGAGGGGGAGTGAAGTATGAGTGAACTAAAAGGTTGGCGTGAAGTACCAATTGCAGGGATATGCTGGAAATTATCAACAGAATTTAAAACGGGAGATTGGAGAACATTCAAGCCAGTAATTGACCAAAATAAATGCGTAAAATGCTTAACATGCTGGATTTACTGTCCAGATGAGGCAGTTGAATGGGATGGAGAGAAAGTAACTATAAATTATGATTTTTGCAAAGGCTGTGGTATTTGCGCTAACGAATGTCCAGTTAAAGCTATTGAAATGGTTTTGGAGTGAGGTGATTATTATGGCTGTAAAGCAAATTGTTATGGGTCTTAATGGTGATGAAGCAGTTGCATGGGCTGTAAAGCAAAGCAATGTAGATTTTGTAGCTGCATATCCAATAACTCCTCAGACATTAATAGTTGAAAGATTCTCTGAATTTGTAGCAAATGGTGAAGTGAAAACTGAATTCGTAACCGTTGAATCTGAGCATTCTGCACTTAGCGCATGTATTGGTGCAGCTGTAGTTGGAGCTAGAGCATTCACAGCAACAGCAGCTAATGGATTAGCTCTAATGTGGGAAATCGTCTATATAGCTTCAAGCTTAAGATTACCAATAGTAATGGCAATTGTAAATAGAGCACTTTCAGGCCCAATATGTATACATTGTGACCATGGAGATTCAATGGGATGTAGAGATTCAGGATGGATTCAAATGTATTGTGAAGATTCTCAGGAAGTATATGATACAGTAATTCAGGCATTTAGAATTGGTGAACATCCAGATGTTCAATTGCCAGTTATGGTAATGCTCGATGGATTCGTTTTAAGCCATACATTACAAAATGTGAGCATACTTCCAGATGAAGTTGTAAGCGAATTTGTCGGTTATAGAAAGCCCATTGAAATTGAAGTTCCATATTTAGGTAAGGTACCAATGATTTTGGACCCCGATAATCCATTAACATTTGGCCCATTAGATCTTTATGATTACTATTATGAACATAAAATGCAACAGCATGATGCAATGGAGAAAGCAAGGCCGGTAATAAAGCAGATTAATGAAGAATATTATAAGATTAGTGGAAGGAAATATGGTGATGGATTTATAGATTGTTATGGACTTGAGGATGCAGATATTGCAACAATTGTTTTAGGCTCCACTGCTGGAACAGTTAGAAGCGTGGTTAAAAAGCTTAGGAGTAAGGGTTTAAAGGTAGGTGTATTGAGATTACGCACATTTAGACCATTTCCAGCTAAAGAAATTGTTGAAGCATTAAAGGATGTGAAAGTTATAGGAGTACTCGATAGATGCGGACCATTTGGTGGATTTGGAGCACCAGTATTTCTTGAAACTAGAGCTGCATTTTATGATGAAACTAAGAGACCATTAATAGTTAATTATGTTTATGGTTTAGGTGGTAGAGACATGCATCCAGCTCTAATTAAGGAAGTTTATGATGATCTATTCAAAATACTAGAAACTAAGCGTATTGAAAAGCCAGTTAAATTTATAGGGGTGAGAGAATGAGCTTAACATTAAATTTAAGGGAATTAGCTAAACAGCCAAAGAAATTACTTCCAGGACATAGACTTTGCGCTGGATGTGGAGCCTCAATAATAGTTAAACAAATACTTTTAGCAACAAGAGGACCAGTTATTCTAACTAATGCTACTGGATGCCTTGAAGTAGCAACAACAATATATCCATATACTTCATGGAAAGTTCCATGGATACATGTTGCATTTGAAAATGCAGCGGCAGTAGCCTCAGGAATTGAATCTGGAATTAAGGCGTTAAAGAAGAGGGGAGCATATAAGCATGAACATGTTGATGTAATAGCATTTGCCGGCGATGGAGGAACCTATGATATTGGTATCCAAGCACTAAGTGGTGCATTTGAGAGAGGCCATGACTTCCTCTACGTATTATATGATAATGAAGCATACATGAATACTGGAATACAGAGAAGTGGAGGTACACCATTAGGAGCAGCAACAACCACATCTCCTGCAGGAACAGTTATTCCAGGTAAATCTCAACATAAGAAACCTATAGCTGACATTGCTGTTGCACACAGGATACCATATGTAGCTACAGCTACACCAGCACATTGGGCAGACTTAATTAGGAAAGCTAGAAAGGGAATTGAAGTAAATGGACCAGCATTTATTCATGCACTCTCGCCATGTCCAAGAGGATGGAGATTACCGTCAAACATGTCAATACAAATAGCTAAATTAGCCGTAGATACATGCTACTTCCCACTATGGGAATGCGAAAATGGTCATTGGAAATTAACAGATAGAAGCCTAGCCATAGCTAAAAATCCAAAACTTAAAAAGCCAATTGAAGAATTCTTAAAACCCCAAGGAAGATTTAAACACCTATTCAAACCTGAAAATAAGCATATAATTAAAGAATTACAAGAATACGTTGACGCTATATGGGAAGACCTATTAAAGCGCTGTGAAAACGTATAATTTCATCATTTTTTATTCATTGTTGAGAAAATTTTATTTATGAGATATCGTTAGCTTCAATAGCTAGAGGTGTAGATATGCCTGGGTCAAAGGCACCCAAGGGACTATTTGCAGCTAGAAAATTGAGAATGAAGAGAAAGAAGTTTAGATGGAGCCAAAGAGAATATAAGCGCAGAATGCTAATGCTAGATATTAAAGCCGACCCCCTGGAAGGAGCACCCCAAGCTAGAGGAATAGTTATTGAAAAAGTAGGTATTGAAAGTAGACAGCCAAATTCAGCTGTAAGAAAATGTGTTAGAGTACAGTTAATAAAGAATGGCAAGCAAGTTACAGCATTCCTGCCAGGAGACGGCGCGCTTAACTTTATTGATGAGCATGATGAAGTAATAATTGAAGGGATTGGAGGACCAATGGGAAAATCATATGGAGACCTACCTGGAGTTAGATATAAAGTTATAAAAGTTAATGGAGTTTCACTTAAAGCTCTCCTTCAAGGAAAGAAGCAAAAACCAATGAGATAAAAGATATTATGTTTTCTCCCATATAACTTTCTTCTCAAGATAACTATCTAATGAACCAATAATTCTTGCAGGTATACCCGCAACTACGGATTTTGGCGGAACATTTTTAGTTACCACTGCTCCAGCAGCTACAACTGCTCCCTCACCAATAGTTACTCCAGCTATTAATGTGGAATTAGCACCAATGACTGCATTTCTCTTAATAGTTACTCCTTTAAGCTTCTTACTTGGAGGATATTTATCATTGGTTAGGCATGCTCTCGGGCCGATAAAGACATTGTCCTCAATAATGCATCCTATGGGGATATATACGCTTGATTGAATATTTACATTATCACCAATTCTTACTTGACCATCAATTATGGTGCCTGAACCTATTTTAACATTATTTCCAATATGAGTGTTTTCTCTAATCAATATATTATGACCAGTTTCTAAGCGATCTCCAATTATTACATTTTCATAAATAATGCTATTTGATCTTATTAAGCATTCAGCTCCTATTTTTGCTCCTGAACTAACTTCATCGTAATTATCTAAGCTTACTCTTCCATTAGATATTAATGATTTTAATGACCTTCTAATTGGATAGCCAATTATAATATTATTACCAATAAAGCTTTTAGGTCCAATTGAAGTTGGACCTAAAATTATACATTCACCTTCAAAAAGTACATCAATTATTTTTGCTTTACGTGAAATATAATGCATTAAATTCAAACCCTTATTTTAAATATATTAACCTTTAAAATTAAAACTTTACACAATTACGACGTGATCTATATCAAAATATCTTTTCGCAATTATTCTAGCTCTACCAATATTTCTTCCTTCCTTTCCTATTGCGAGGCCCTTATCTTGAGGCTCAATTGTTACATATGCTATTTTTCTACCATTGGGCGACTTAGAAATTTTAACTGCTCTAACTCTGGCTGGTAGTAGGCTGTTACGGATAAAGTCCTCAGGCTTATCAGCATATTCAACTACTTCAATGGTTTTACCAAGCATTCTTTGAAGCCTCTTTACGTTAATCCCCTTTCTACCAATTGCCAATCCCATATGGCCGGGTCTAACGATGAAAATTAATCTATTCATTCTAGTATCAATTATACAATCTTGAGTAATGGCTCCAGTTAAGCTTTCAAATAAGGTAATGTATCTCATTTCCTCTGCAGTCAGCTTTATTGAAGGTATGTTTACACCTCCCTTTCCTCAACTAACATTAAGATCTCAGAGTCACCAGGATCAAGAATTGTTAAAGCTGCAACCATGAAGGGTTTACCACAAAGGGAACCCAAATCCCAACTTGTACCAGGGAAAATGTAAACAGGAACTTTAGATAATTTAGAGTAATATAGTATATCACTTTTAATTTCTTCAGGGCAATTTGAAGCTATAATTATTAATTTTCCCCTACCTAACTTAGCAAATTTAATTGCAGATTTAGAACCTAAAATTACTTTACCAGTTCTTAATGTGATTTTCAATTCCCGTTCCAAGTTTATTGACATACTACCAGCTCCAGTAGCTCATAACTAGTTGATGCATAGTGCGGCATTGATTAATACTATTGAATTCGATTACGCTATAATTAACGTGAATTTTAAGTTTTTCCTCCAATATGTCCCCTCCTCATTAATAGTTGAACTGCTCCAGTTCCAAGAGGAATTATTTGTCCAATTATAACATTTTCAGTTACACCTAATAGTTCATCAACTTCTCCACGTGCACTTGCCTCCAATAAATGCTTAGTTGTTACTTCAAATGCTGCTCTAGCCAGTACGCTTGGCTTTTCACCACTAACTCCATGCCTTCCAATTTGCCTAATCCTACCAGTTAATGTCATCATATCAGCTACGAGCATTATATGTCTAATATCTACATCTAAACCCTGCTCCTCTAAAACTTTCATGGCTTCCCTAATAATTGCATTTCTAGCAGCTTCAATTCCAAGCACTTCAGCTATTTCATAAATATTATTTGTTGTCGTTCTAGTTGGATCAACACCCTTAACTTTAAGTACTGCAGCTAGATTAGATCCTTCAGTATATATGACATATTCATCTCCTTCCTTTCGTATCACTACCCTCTTTATGCCCTTAATTCCCTTTAATTTTAGATTTAATATTTTATCCCTAAGCTTTTGAAGTTTAGCTATATCTGCAATTTCCGTTTGAATGATAACTCTATTTTCTCCATAAACAAGTACTTCTCCAGTTTTAATCTTTTTTATTGTTTTAATTACTTGATCCATTGTTATTCCCTTATCCTCCATAACTTCAGTGTCTAACTCCAATATTATTGAACCTGAGAGTAAATCTAATTCAACACTCTTAGTTACATTCTCGATGAGAGTCGTTTCTAATCTTCTACCGACATCTTTGGCTTTTTCCTCATCATATTTATGCTCCTCATCCAGATAAACTGTCATCATTGGAGTTGACGGTGTTCTTCTAGCATCAACTATTTCTATAAGTCTTGGCAAACCAAGTGTAACGTTAAATTCCCTTACGCCTGCATAATGGAATGTTCTTAATGTCATTTGTGTGCCGGGTTCACCAATTGATTGGGCAGCTACAACTCCAACAGCTTCACCTGGTTCGACGAGTGATTTCTTATAAGCTTTAACTACTTCCCTTAGAATTTCATCTAATTCTTCCTGTGTAATTTGAATATCTCTTAATTTTTCCTTTAATTCTGAAATTATTGATGGAGGAAGTATATTGCTTAATGCATCTATTTGCTTATTTATTTCTTCAGTTTTCAGATATTCCATGATCATCCCCTCCTTGCCAATACCTTTTCAATTATCCTATCAATATTAGTTGCTTTTCCATGATCGCTTTTAGATGGATCAACACCATCTTCGCCATACTTAAATTGTACAATAACTCCTCCTGGAGCTCTTACTGTTCCATCATATTCTACTTTTAAGTCTTGTAATGCATTAATTAATCTTCTCTGCATGTAACCGCTTTGTGAAGTTCTAACTGCAGTATCGACTAATCCTTCTCTTCCACCCATTGCATGGAAGAAGAATTCTAATGGATTTAATCCCTCTTTATATGATGAGTATACGAAGCCTCTTGCCCCCGCACCTATATCTCCTGGCTTGAAGTGAGGTAAAGTCCTATTCTTATAACCTCTCATAATTCTTTCTCCTCTCACCGATTGCTGCCCAATTACTGCTGTCATTTGAGTTAAATTCAAAATATTGCCTCTAGCTCCAGTTTTAGCCATTACAACTGCATGATTTTCAAGTCCAAGATATTCTGCAGCAATTTCACCTGCCTTATCTCTAGCATCAGATAATACTTCCATAATTCTCATTTCAAGCGTTTCTTCAAGAGTTCTACCTGGAAGACGTTCAAGTTCACCGGATCTAAATGATCTAATTAACTCCTCAACTTTAGCTTCAGCTTCAGCTAATACTTCTCTAATTCTATATTTAGCTTCAAGTGGAATATCCTCATCATGCAATCCCATTGTGAAACCATAAAAGTCGATGAATTTAAGGAACATTTTAAATACATTATCAATAAATTCTCTTCCAGCATCAGTACCATAATCTTTAACTATGTAATGTAATAGGCTTTCAGGTTGACCTGCACCGATCGACTTCTTATCTAGTACTCCGGCAACTAGGTATCCATCTCTTATCACTACATAGGCATCATATGGACAGTCTTCCTTTAAGCATTTTTCACATTTGGCGCAGATATTTGCTTTTAATGAGAAGTTAAAGCCTTTAGGCAGGAAGAGACTGACTAATTGCTTTCCAGTCCATAATTCTTTTGGATACTTTATTGCTGGTGGCGGTAATGGACCCTTATATCCTGCAGCCATTAGTAATCTACATACTTCCTCTCTAGTTAGTAATGTTGATTTTCTAGTTAATAGGAATGCTCCAGTAATATAGTCCTGTATTGCACCCATTATTGGACCGCCATATCTCGGGGAGAGAATTTGTTCTTGAACTAACATTAATATTCTAGCTTCAGCTCTAGCCTCCTCACTTTGAGGTACATGGAGATTCATTTCATCTCCATCGAAATCAGCATTATATGGTGGACATACACATAAGTTTAATCTAAAAGTTTTATATGGTAGGACTCTTACTTTATGGGCCATTATGGACATTCTATGTAGTGATGGTTGCCTATTAAATAACACTATATCTCCATCCTTAATATGACGCTCAACAATATATCCTGGAGTTAAGCTATCAGCTATTAACTTTAAGTCTTTAGGATATCTTAAGTCAATTCTCCTACCATCAGGTCTAATTACATAGTTTGCTCCAGGATGCTTAAATGGACCTCTCATTACAAGTTGCCGCATTTCCTCAATATTCCATTCAGTTACTCTTTCAGGTATAGTTAATATTTTAGCTATTTCAATTGGAACTCCAACTTCATTAATACTTAGATTTGGATCAGGTGAAATAACAGTTCTAGCTGAGAAATCAACACGCTTACCTGATAAATTGCTTCTAAATCTCCCCTCTTTACCCTTAAGTCTTTGAGTTAATGTTCTTAATGGTCTACCTGATCTATGTCTAGCTGGTGGAATTCCAGATACTTCATTATCAAAATATGTTGTTACATGATATTGAAGTAATTCCCATAAGTCTTCAATTATTAATTGTGGAGCTCCAGCTTCAATATTCTCTCTAAGTCTTTCATTAATTCTAATTATATCAACTAATTTATGGGTTAAATCATCTTCAGATCTAACTCCAGATTCAAGAGTTATTGATGGTCGAACACTAACTGGTGGAACTGGAAGAACTGTTAATACCATCCATTCAGGTCTAGCTGCCTCCGGATTTAAACCAAGTAATATTAAGTCTTCATCTGGAATTCTCTCTAATCTAGCTCTAATTTCTATTGGTGTTAATCTCATGCTGCCTTCTCTTAATTCCTCATAGAAGGTAGTTGGTTTTTCAAGTCTAATCTTATATTGTCTTTCATGGCAATGTGGACATTCAGTAGTTTTAATTGCTCTCTTCATTATTTTCTCAGTTAATCTTCTAGCTAGTTCAGGCCATTTACCCTTATACTTCTCAAGTAAACGTTTATATTTCTCAATATCTTCAGGTGGAATTAATATTCTACCACATTTTCTACATGTAGCTCTTAATATTTGATGAATAAGCTTTACAAATCCAACATGAATTACAGGTCTAGCCAATTCTATATGGCCAAAATGGCCTGGACATTCACCAACCCTATTTCCACATGTAGCGCATCTTTGACCTGGCTCAATAACTCCAAGCCTTCTATCCATTAATCCACCATCAATTGGCCATCCATCCTCATCATAAGTATCACCAGTAATAACTGCTGTAACCGACATTTTCCTAATTAATTCTGGAGAGAGTATGCCGAATTTAATTGCCCTAATTTTCTTAAATGATTCAGCCATTACATTTCACCTCAAACTCTTTCACCCAAAATTAGTCTGGGGGCGATGCATAGGGACATCAATTCTTGAAGCAAAAGTTTAAATGCATATGACATAACTACAGGTGAAATCTTAGCTTTTTCACCACATAGTCTACAGTAATATCTATCCTTAATTCTATCATAATATGCTAGGAAACCGCAATTTTCACATACATATACTACTGTTCTATCAGATTCATCAAGTAATCGTTCCTTAAGTAGTAATGCAGCTCCATGACCTATTAAGCAGTCCCTCTCCATTTCTCCAAATCTTAACCCACCCTCTCTAGCTCTACCTTCAGTTGGCTGTCTAGTTAATATTTGTACTGGACCTCTAGCTCTAGCATGAATCTTATCTGCAACCATGTGGTGAAGCTTTTGATAATAGACTACTCCAATAAATATTTCAGCCTTCAACATTTGACCAGTTCTACCATCATACATTACTTCACAGCCATTTGGCTTAAATCCAAGTCTCTTTAAAGCTTCCCTTAAATCCTCCTCTTTTTCACCACTAAATGGTGTTCCATCAATAAATCTGCCTTCAAGTGCAGCTACTTTACCAGCTATACTTTCAATTAATTGTCCAATAGTCATTCTTGAGGGTATAGCGTGAGGATTAATTATTAAGTCTGGAACTATTCCATCTTCAGTAAATGGCATATCTTCCTGTGGAACTATAAGTCCAATAACACCCTTCTGTCCATGACGAGAAGCAAACTTATCTCCAAGTTCAGGTATTCTTAAATCTCTCACTCTAACTTTAACTAGTTTATCTCCCTCAGCAGTCTTAGTTATCATAACTGAATCTACTACTCCCTTCTCTCCATGACGCATAATAAGTGAAGTTTCCCTACGTCTCCTCTCAACCACTCCAACACCTCTAGGTTCTTCAAGGAATCTCGGTGGACTAGTTCTACCAACAAGTACAATTCCACCTGTAACTTCAATTTCAGGTTCAATTATTC
>CAZCCB010000031.1:12474-14978 GCA_964497155.1 uncultured Nitrososphaerota archaeon
CATCCTCACCTAGAAATCTATAGTCATCAGCAGTCCTATAACCTCTAACTGATGGATCTGGAATCTCTATAATATCAACTTCACCGCCAGGATACTTTTTCTCCTCAATTTCATAACATCTAAAGAATGATGAATGAGCTAATCCCCTTTCAATAGCAGATTTATTAATTATCAATGCATCCTCAATGTTATATCCACTATAAGATAATACTGCTACAATAAAGTTTTGACCTGCAGGTCTCCTATCATAACCAATTACATCCATACCCTTAGTTTTAACTAATGGTTTCTGCGGATAATGAAGTAGGTGGGAGCGTGAATCCATTCTAAGTTGAAAATTAGTTGCATATAATCCTAAAGCCTGCTTAGCCATAGCTGCTTCATAAGAATTTCTCGGAGACTGATTATGCTCAGCATATGGTATTATGGATGCACATACACCGAGAATTGTAGCTGGAGCAATTTCCATATGAGTATGCTCTGGAGTTACATCTTCAGGATTAAGTGCAATATATGCATTTTCCTCTTCCTCAGCATCCAAATACTCTATTAAACCTGCATTTATTAAGTCACTCCAAATCCATTCCCCATTCCTAATCTTCTCTATATGCTCCTTCTTAACCTTAATTTCACCATTCTCAACTACAATGAGTGGTCTACGAACTCTACCCCTATCGCAATTAACATATACTTCATTTATGTATTCATCCTTATAATGAGCAACATTAACTTCATGTGAAATTCTGCCTTCACGTCTCAATCTCCTAATTTCACTACAGAGAGCTTCAGGTTCAGTATGAATACCAATTAATCTACCATTCAAAAATACCTTTGCACCCCTAACTTTCTCACGTCTAGCTCTCTCAAGAGGTTCAACACCCAATCTATAGAGTAATCTTTCAACAATCTTCTCATCACATCCAACTGAAATTATAGCCATTAAAGCCAAATTCTTAACCAAACCGCAATTTGGACCTTCAGGAGTCTCATTTGGACAAAGCCTACCCCACTGAGTTGGATGTAAATCTCTAGCTTCAAAGTGAGGCTGACTCCTACTTAAAGGTGAAACAACTCTCCTCAAATGACTTAAAGTTGATAGATAATTAGTTCTATCTAAAAGCTGACTAACACCAGCCTTACCTCCAACCCAATTACCAGTAGCAAGTGCATGACGCAAACGCTCAGTTATAACATCAGCTCTAACCAAAGTAGCAACATTAACACGTCTACCCCTACTCCTAGCCCTCTCAAGCTGATACTTAACATCCCTACAGAAACTTCTAAATGAAACTCTGAATAGGCTCATTAATAAGTCTCCAGCCAATTTCAATCGTTTATTAGCATAATGATCCTTATCATCAGGAGTCCTCCTACCAAGAACTAATTCAATAAGCTTCTCAGCCATCTGCCCCAAAAAATATGCCTTCTTCCGCCTATCCCTAGGAGAACTACCTAAATGTGGAAGGAAATATTTATCAAGAACATGCTGAGCCCTCTGAATCCTATAATCCTTAGCCTGACCAATAGCAATTCTATTACCAATATAATCCAAAGCATCCTCAACAGAAGCTATAGCTGAAGCCTGCTCAATAGATGGAATAAGCAACTGCTGAATTTCAGGATCATTAGAAACAGCTTCAACAATCTCCCTATCAGTCTTCAAACCCAAAGCCCTCATCAAAATTACAAGAGGAATCTTACCTGGAACAGATGGAAATGAAACATGCAACGTACCATCCTTAGCCCTCTCCATAGTAACAGGAACCCTATAACCAGCAGCAGAACTAAACACCTTAGCAACATGAGTAGCAGAAGAACCAGGACCAGCATAATCAACAAGAATCCTATTAATAGCCAAATCCTCCTGAGCAACCAAAACACGCTCAGAACCATTAATTATAAAATAACCGCCAGGATCATCAGGATCCTCGCCACGAGCAATCAACTCCTCCCTACTCAAACCATACAATCTACATTTAATAGACTTAACCATAATAGGTAAACGGCCAATAAACACCTTAACAGGTTCACCCTCAATACCATCCTCAATTGGAATCATAGTCAAAAACATTGAAGAAGCATAAGTCAAATTCCTAAGCCTAGCCTCCATAGGATAAACAGGCTCCTCAGAACCATCAGCCTCACGAACAGTAGGATCCTTAATCTCAATACCACTCAACTTAATACTAAGCCCAGGAATATCAGTTTCAATAATACCCTGCTCAGCAATAATCTCCTGCAAACCATGAGTAACAAACTCATTAAAACTATCCAAATGCTGCCTAACCAAACCCTTCTCCCTAAAGAAAGCCTCAACCAAAACCCAACGATCCTCATGACTCAAAACAGAATCCACCAAACCAAAACCACCCCCCTCCACTATCCAGGAATAACATATCTATAAACAATACAAGTACCAGCAGTAGGACTCCTCCTAACAATCTTAATCAAATCACCAGGCTTAGCACCAATAGCCCTAGCAGCAGGATCACTAGCCCTAATCA
>CAZCCB010000032.1:0-14891 GCA_964497155.1 uncultured Nitrososphaerota archaeon
TGAGGAAGAATTAAAAAGGAAAAGTAGGCTTTCAGCATTGAAATTATATAATTATCTTCCCAAAATTAATTGTATGAAATGCGGTGAAGTTACTTGTATGGCATTTGCAGTTAAAGTTTTAAATGGAGATAAGAAGTTAAGTGAATGCCCATTATTAAGTGAATCTAAGTATTCTCATTTAATTGATCAATTTAAAAGAGATTTTGGAATTGAATTGTTTAAGATTTTATGGAAAGGTTCAAAGCTAATTGAATTAATGAAATGCTCCGAATCCTAAAGTATTTTATTTGATTAAATATAATTATTCTCCATCATATTCCTCGAAGACTGCACCCAACAATCTCAATCTTAACTATAAATCCATTAATATATCTTACAATGATTAAACAACATTAGACGAAATATTAATGTGAAGTTTATTGCTTCATGCGATCTTGAAGATATTTGACCTACCTATATGCATCTTAATGTACCTTTATGGTTTTCTAAGTAACGTGTAAACTTAAGTAGAATAGTTGAGTTCTGTAATGACCTTAATAAGTTCAAGATTTCCACATTTAACTTAAGTCATATTGAAATATGAAAATGAATTGACTGGATGTACAGGTAATATGTAATTGTCACTGGAACTACTATTAATACTATGAAGAAGATTACGGTTAATTTCATTAACCTTAATGCTCGTAGCATGTGACTTGGAGATAGTGTCGATATTGGATCACCTAATGTGTAGTAGTTAGGCTTTTCTAATTTAACTTCAAGTGCTCCAGCCATAGCTGCCATGGGCCACCCCGAATTTAAACTATCTGGCTTATCGTGGTCTCTCAACATGATTTCCCATGCTCTTCTCGAGTTTTCTTTAACAAATTGAGCTGATATGACCATTACTAGTGCTGTTAACCTAGCTGGAATATAATTGGCTATTGTATCTAATTTTGCTGAAAACCAACCTATGTTTATGTGCCTTCTATCCTTGTATCCAACCATTGAATCTAAAGTATTTATCGCCCTAAAAGCTACTGCTCCAGGAACCCCTAAAAATGCATAGTAGAAGAGTGGTGAAGTTACTCCATCAACTATATTTTCAGCTATCGACTCAATTGCTGCAGAAATTACTTGGTGTTTAGTTAGTTTTGAAGTATCACGGCTAACTATGAGGGATACTTGCTTTCTCGCTTGGAAAATATCTTCAGCTCTAATACTCTCAACTATTGGGTGAATATGCTGTTCCATACACTTAATAGCGAAGGTAGTCTTCAAAATTATAGCTGACACAATTATGTAAAGTGGATAGCCCAAGTAATATTTAATGAGTATAAGTGCGAAATACACTAAGGCTGTGAATATAGTTATGGTGATTAGAGCCATTAAAATTCCATAGAGCTTCTCAATTATAGGATTTCCAATCTTAAACCTCCCTTCCAGTAGTGAAATTACTTTTCCCATCCAAACAGTTGGATGTAATTTGAGTGGCGGTTCTCCAAGTGTTAAGTCTAACACTATAGCTAAGACTAAAACTACTAATCGCTCTACAATTAAATTTAATTCCGTGAACATAAAGCTCCCTCTAAAACCTTTCTAATAATCCTGATTAGCTTCTCATTTTCCTCACGAGTTCTAATAGCTATTCTCACGTAATATTCATCTAAACCTCTAAAAGAACTACAGTCTCGAATTAATATTCCATATTTGAGAAGCTTCCTCTTAAGTTGAAGTGAGGTTAAGCCCGTATTCCTCAAATCTACAAGTATGAAATTTGCATGAGAGGGATACACTTTGAGACCGGGAATTTGCTTGAGCTTTCTACATAAGAAATCTCTTTCCCTAGCTATGAGCTTTCTCGTCTCTTCAATGTAATTTATATCACTTAAAGCAGCCTTAGCAGCTACTTGAGCTAAGTAATTGACATTCCATGGAATCTTAGCTTTAAGCAAGAGATCAATCATTTCTTCACATGCTATACCATAACCAATTCTAAGCCCAGCAAGCCCAAAAAACTTGGTGAACGACCTCAATATGAAGAGATTCCAATACTTTCTAACTTCACTTATAAGTGAAAACTTTTCCTCATTAGGTATAAAGTCCATGAATGCTTCATCAATAAAAACAAGTACATCTCTCCTAGAAGCCATCTCTACTATTTCTAAAACATCCCTTTTAGACATCAAATTGCCAGTAGGATTATTTGGATTGCATAGGAAAATCACTTTAGTTTTATGATTGACTCTGCTCAGTAAATTTGAAGGAGAAATATTGAATTCTTGATTCAATTCAACATAAACTGGTCTACCACCAGCCTCCTTTACAGCAACTTCATACTCACCGAAAGTTGGTATTGGAATTATTGCTTCATCACCTTTATTAATGAAGACACGTGTGAAAGTATATATTAGCTCAGTCGATCCATTACCTACAATTATGTTGCTAGGTTTAATGGTCTTAAAGTGCTTAGCTATGGCTATTCTGAGGTCTTTAGAATTAGAATCGGGATAAAATTTGATGTTCTCTAGGTTGCTCTTGATTGCCTCTAAGGATTTAGGTGAAGGACCCAGTGGGTTTATATTGGCGCTAAAATCTATTATTTCTTCAACATTTACTTTGTACTTCTGAGAAATTTCCCATATTTCTCCTCCGTGAATACATTGCTTTAAATCTACTAATTCTCTCCTAGCTAGGTTCTTTAGAGAATTCATGTTCATCGCCACTTAACTAGCTTTCTTTATAAATTTACTGTAAATTCTTGAAGTTACACCTGCTATAAGAGCTGCAATTATATCGTCCAGAAATGGTGTGAGTTTTGATAGTATACCTGGCTTCTTGGTGTCATAGCGATATAGTTCGAATACTGCATTCCAGCCGTTCAAGTAGATTGCTAGTGAAAGACCCAATATTTCATCTACAACTAAGTGTACTGGATCTTGAAGATACTGCTCGGGAGTTAAGTTTGGAATCAATCCTAACTTAGCATCCTCATCCAGTCTTAGTGCTGCACTTATGAAGCTTGATACATTTATGTCATTGAGACAGCTTATCAGTTCTCTTTCAATAATACTACGAGCTTCATCAACATCTAATCCACTCCATGGTATAAAGAGGTCTAATGCAGCTTCAATGATATCCTTTAACTCCACTCCTCTTTCCTCAAGTCTCCTAATCATCGACCTACCTGGAGAGAAACCAGCTTTCTCAGCCCCCTCCATTACTGCTCTATAAACTAGTTGAGAAACCAGTTTACCTACTGGAGTAGCTGGACCTGTATAGGGTTGAGTAGGTTTGTAGCCAAGAGAAGCAACTATAAAGGCATCTGTCGAAGTACCAATAGCATACTTTAAATTACATCTCAAGTCAACGTCATGAAGTGCTGAAGCTCTTGCATCAGCTACAACCTTAACTAGTTCAACTAAACCACTAAAAGGAACATCCTTATCCACTATAGCTAAAATGTTTATTGTTGAAGGAAGCGAAGAAATACTGTTAGGTGGAATACTCACCGGATTATTAAGACCTACTGTTGCAGTAACTGAGCATTTTACACCTTCATAGGCACCCTCAATAGAAACATACATTTCTGATACTCGAACCGCAGTCAAGAAGACAGCTGATTTATTTGGATCCAAATTCAGCTTTTTAAGCACCGACTTGCATTCTTCTTTAGGATTATTATTAAAGTCATGTGGAACTTCATGAAAAACAACGTATTTGAGATTACGTTTAAAGCCACCTCCATGAACGGTCATAGACAGTGCTTTAGCCTCAGCAGGAAGAGTAACTATAAGATCTCTATCCACTACTTCCAACTTAATATTCATGTTAACCACCTTGAGCACAGCTAAGAAGTTCATTAAGTAGCTTGCTAAGTCCCTTAGCCTCTATGAAAGCTTTAATCTCCATTATATTTGGAAGATTCGTTCCAGCACCAAACTTCTTAACTGTCAGTGCACCTACAGCATTTGCAAATAACAGTGCTTTTTCAAGAGTAAAACCATTCATGTAACAATATATGAAAGCAGCATTAAAAGCATCTCCAGCACCAGTAGTATCTACAGGTGACACCTCAATAGCATCAACATTTATAAATTTATCGTTATGGTATACTAAAGCACCCTTCTCACCTAATTTCACAACAATGATTGCCTTAGTAATTGACCTAAGCCTCTCTACTGAAGCATTAATAGATGCTTCTTCAGTTAACTTCACTAACTCATCAACATTAAAAAACAGTATTTTCGATGCCATTAAAATAGGATTCAAAATTTCTCTAGGTACTTTATTAATTAGAGGACTTGCATCAAAGAAAATTTCTAAACCTCTCCTCATGCATATATTGAAGGCTTTAAAGACGGCATCACGTTCACTAATTGAAATTTCCTCGGCTAAACTATAACCCGAAAAATATAGAGCTCTACTATTAAACATTTCTTCACCTATGTCTTCAGGTCTGAGAAAAACCGTTTTTTCATTAAAGAGGCCTATAAAGGATTTAGAACCACGGCAAACTAAAGCTAGACACATCTTCGTGGTACCACTCTTAACCACTATGTCTCTAGTGTCTACGCCTTCTCTCGATAAAGTATTTTTAAGGAAGAATCCGTTGGAGTCATTACCAACACAGCCTATAGCCTTGACTTTTAAACCTAACCTACTAGCCATTATTGAGAAATTTCCATTACCACCAACATTTCTTTCAACTCTTAGTGATATGAGAGTTTTCTCGGGCTTGGGAAATTCACTTAGCTCTACTATGAGATCAACGATAAAATCGTTGATGACGACTACATCATAATCATGGGAGCTACCCACTTACTTCACTCCTCCTAATATATTTGAATACTAAAGCTGCTAGGGTAGCATTAATGTATGAAGCCAAAATTAGTGAAGGAGTAATAGTTAGAGCTAGACTCCACTCAATTACGGGTGAAAAAATAAGAGCACCAAAGCCATTGAGAGTTGCAGACATAACTACTCCAACTACTAAGCGTAAACTGCAGGAACTCGCTGGGAAGCAGTGGTAAACAAGCCTGAAGAGAACTACTACAACCATCATGAAGAGAGCAATTAATATATGCAATGGTCCTAATGGAAAGCCAACATTAGCTGACGTAATTATATGACCTAAACCAGCGACCAAAGCTCCTTCAAAATATCCAAATGCTAAGGCTGAGAAGTATCCTGGACAAGAGTCAAGTGCTATTGTTCCAATTGGACATGGAAATTTTATGAAAGCACCTATAACACTCATTGCCGTAAAAATTGCTATCCTTGCAAGTCTAATTGCATTAAACTGCATCATAGGCAAAATTTCCCTAGTAGAATACTAGATTACTAGCAATATTTAAATTTGTGGGCAATTTTACCAATTTATAGGTACTTTAAATGGTAAGTGATGAAATTGATAAAGGAAATTAAGAAGATGTTGAGCTTCTTCACGATAATACCGGTTGGATTAGATGATGATAGCGATCTATTTGAGGGCTTAGCTAAGTGTACACCGATCTTCCCGCTCCTTGGTGCTTTTATAGGGGGAATTTCTGGCTTAATAGCCCTTGCACTTTCTAGAATACTCCCTAGACACCTTAATGGGTTCTTGACTCTCGGCTTCCTATTTCTAATTACTGGCTTACATCACGTAGACGGTCTTTTAGATTTTGGTGATGGTTTGATGTGTAAGGGGTCTCCTGAGAGGAAGATTGCGGCAATGCATGATAGACAAGTTGGTGTTGGTGGATTTATGCTTGTTTTCATAATTATGTCTGTGACAGCTCTTGCCATAGCAGAACTCATTAGCATTAAAGTACCCCTGTATTTAATGGTGAGTGAAGCTTCAGCTAAGCTAGCTATCGTTTATGGAGCTTGGATTGGTAAGCCCGTAGGTGGTGGTATGGGCCAGAAATTCATAGAAGCTATGCGGAAGAAGAGGAGGAACCTCCGTTTCTTATCAGCATTAGCTATTTCACTTACCATATCAATTTTAACACTTGGAGTAAATGGAGTATTAGGAGTAATTGCTGGACTCCTATCAGCTCTAATAGTTGAGAGAATTTCAATTCGACATTTCAATGGCTTAACTGGAGATGTCCTAGGAGCTATGAATGAATTAGCTCGAATGAGTTCTTTAGTAATCATGCTGGTGATTTCTCGATGAAGTTGAAAGCCCTAGTCATGGCTGGAGGCTTAGCTACAAGAATGAAACTTAAAGTTGAGAAGCCCCTCATTAAAGTTCTTGGTAAACCAATGATTGAATATATTGTGGAGGCTCTCATGAAGGCGAAGAGTATAGATGAGATAATCGTAGCTATAAGTCGGCACACCCCCAGAACAGCTGAGAAAGTTAGGAAGTTACCTGTAAAGGTCATTGAAACTTCAGGAAGGGGATTTATTTATGATTTCAAGTATGCAATTAAGAAGCTTAAGCTAGGTAAAGTCCTAATTATCGCTTGCGACTTACCCTTGGTGACTGGAGCTATCATTGACTATATTGTGAAATACTATGAGAAGTGTGGGAAGCCAGCATTAACTGTTGCTGTTCCATTGAAAATCTATAAAAAGCTTGGGTTGAAGCCATCTCATCTCCTTCAAGTCGATGATGAAATAGTAGTTCCTGCTGGAATAAACGTAATTGATGGAAGCAAAGTGGATGAAGAAGTAATTGATGAAGACATCCTAGTAATTGAGGATGAGAATATTGCAGTTAATGTAAATACTGTTAATGAATTAATAATTGCCGAACAGATTCTCAGAGAGAAACTATATTGGAAGAGCTTACCCATAAGTGAAATTTGCTCTAAGCTACGCAACTTACTGGAAGAATCTGTTAAACGAAGTTTGACTGAAGCAATCTTATTGTCTGGTGGTGTTGACACAAGTATTTTAGCTTTTATAGCTTCCAAGTACACGCACCTAAAAGCATTTACAGTTGCATTTAAAATTGCGAATGCAGTGGACGTTGATTATGCATCTCTTATAGTTAGGCTTCTAAATATTGAGCATCATGTATACTTTTTTGATGAATCTGAACTGATTAAGTCGCTTCCAAAAGTTATTAAAGTAGTAAGGTCATTTGATCCAATGGAAGTTAGGAATAGTATAGCCATATACATAGCACTAAAGCTAGTTAAGGAACATGGATTAAGTAGTGTAATGACTGGTGATGGAAGCGACGAGCTGTTTGCTGGCTATAGCTACTTACTAGATAAGGATCCTGATGAGCTTGAATTGGAATTGAAGAGAATTTGGTCTATTATGGAGTTCTCCTCGATACCCTTAGCAGAAAGCTTAAGACTTGAAATTAAGCTTCCATACCTCGATGAAAAGTTTAAGAATTTTGCTATGAAATTGAGTCCAGAACATAAAGTTAGAATTGAGAGAGGTCGTAAGTGGGGGAAGTGGATACTTCGCAAAGCTTTCGAGAAGCTTCTTCCTAAAGAAATCATTTGGAGAGAAAAAGTACCCATAGAAGTTGGGTCAGGAACTACGATTCTACCAAAGTACTTTAACTCAATAATTTCAGATGAGGAGTTTAAGGAAAAGAAGAGAAAATACTATGAGAGCGACGGTGTAATCATAAGAAGTAAGGAGCAATTATTCTACTACGAAATTTACAGGGCAGTCATTGGAGTACCTCGACCAAAGAGTAAAAAGGGCAAAATATGTCCTCAATGCCATTCAAACATACCTAAAAAAGCAACTTACTGCAGAGTATGTGGAGCATACCCCGTATGAGACAGCTAAAATGAAGAAATAGATGGGCTGGGCATAAAAATAACATAGAAATAACGTAGACATTAAGATATCAGTGCTTAGCTAAATACATTATCAACAGCTTTAACTATTCCCTTTAAGGTGAAATAATATGTTTTTAATTTGTGAACTTCAAGTAGCATTTAGTTTTCACCATTAATTTAAATTAGAGTCATAGGATTATTTTTTAAGGTTAATAATTTAAATACTTCCTTCCAATTAACAGTTGTATTTATGCATCCATCTTTTAGCAATGGTATTCCTTGACCAATAACACCAAATTTTTCACATAGAAAACTGCCTAAAACAAGTTCTTTAAGACATGCAACACCTAGACATGCTTTAGGCTTAACTTTCTCAAATATTTTGGTAATAACGCTTCCACCAGGAATTATGTATGTCCCCTTATAACCGAGTTCTTTAGCATACTTTACTATCTTTCCAATCATACATTTACCACAATCAATACATTCATAACCAAATTCACCTAACTTTGCAGGACAATCTGGATTGCGGAGGCATTGTGGGAGTAATAATATTCTCTCAGCATAGGGTGTTAATGCATATTTAACTCTATAAGCTGCATTTTTAATTTCAACATAAATTCTAAGTAATTCACGTTCATCAACACCGAGCTTAACGGCTAATTGCTCAAGCTTTTCAAGTATAAGTCCACTAAACTTTAACTTGGAAATTCTCTTAATAGCTTTCATTAACATACTTTCCTTATTATTAACATTCTCCAATAGGATTCCTCCACCCACTCAAAAAGCCTATCAATATACTCAAATTTAAATATTATTAACCATCATTAACTTGAGAGGGAATGTGAAATGAAGTATATTAGCTATAATGATTTCAGTAAAATTGACATTAGAATTGGAAAAGTAACTAAAGCTGAAAGAATACCTGGTAGAAGGAAAATATTAAAGTTAACTGTTGATTTAGGTGAAGAGAAACCTAGAACCATAATTGCAGGTGGAGCAGAATATTATTCACCTGAATATTTTGAAGGAAAATTATTTGTAGTTATAGCTAATTTAGAGCCAAAAACAATTGCTGGAATAAAGTCCGAAGGAATGCTTTTAGCAGCTGATCTAAATGGAAAGCCAGTTTGGCTAATAGTTGATGGTGAAGTTCCGCCTGGAACCAAAGTTAGATAGAACATTGTATTCAAAAAATTTAAATTACCATTTTTCTTACTCATTATAATCCAAAATTCAAGCGAGGAATCTATAGATATGTTAGAAAGGCTACGAAATAAATTTAAGTCTAGTAATAGGAATTTCTTAATTCTAGTTTTCCGTAGAGGTTATGCTTCACTATTTAACTATTTACCAATGCAATATACTTCATTATATATGAAAACTTTAGGTTTAAGTGAAATTAGTATTGGTTATCTCAGAAGTCTTGGCGATGCATTTTCAGCATTAACATCCCCATTTCTAGGCTTTATAGCTGATTTAAAAAGTTTGAAAAAGGCATTAATGATTGTAATGCTTATAGAATTAATGGCACCAATATTTTATGCATTAGCTTGGGATTGGAAACTACTTATTCCAGCAGTTATATGCTCAACTCTAACTATGAGCTTAACAAATGTAGTTGAAGTAGTTTATATAGCAAATTTACTTAGGAGAGCTAATAGAGCAACTGGATTCAGCTTTGCAAATACAATTTCAACTGTATCATCACTTATAGCACCAATGATAGCAGCAATAATAGTTGAAATATCTGGAGGAATAACTAAAAGTGGATTAAAACCATTATTCCTAACTCAATTAATAGGTCTGCTTATTTTCGCACCAATAATCATCATATTCCTAGAGGATATTGGAGGAAGAGGAGGTGAACTCAATATTAAAAGTGAATTTAGAAATATGATTAATATTTTGAGGGGTAGAAAATGGCTTCAAAGATGGATTATACTTGAAGCACTTGGAGGATATGTTTGGGGAATAACAATGCCATATATAATGATTTATGCTGTAATCTATAAGAATGCTACGCCAATAATTTTAGGATTAATGGGGACGGCATTAAACTTAGCATCATTAATAGCAAATATGCCAATAGGTAAATTTGCGGATAAAATTGGAAGAGTAAAAGTTTTAGTTGCAATTAGACCTTTATTCTATATTTCAATGATAATATTCCTTTTAGCACCAAATCCATGGTTCCTAATATTAGCATGGACACTAAGAGGATTATTCTTTGCAAGCATATCAGTTTGGCAGACACTTTCAATGGAACTAGTACCAGAAAATGAACGTGGAAGATGGTCTGGAATAAAAGGATTAATTTCAGGGTTAATTAGAATTCCAAGTGCAACAATAGGTGGATATCTATGGACATTTCTTGGACCTGAATCACCATTCATAATAGCATTATTAATAGACCTATTCATAAGACTACCATTAATATATATGACGCCTGAAACTCTAAGCAAAAAAGAATACTTCGCACTATACTCTGAAGGAAGCTAGAATTTTGTAATAAATATTTAAATCGACAATAAACGATAAAATAATTTCATAATTATGATTCTAAAGCTAAGATAGACCAATCACCATAGAACAATGCGGAACCGAATTTAAATTGAATTCTTATCGCAGTATAGTATATTTATAAGTGAACTATTAGTTTAAATATTTTTAATTACTTAATGATAACTAATGTCTAATAATTGGATAATTAAAATACTAATCGTCTTACTTTTCGATAATTGACGAATAAATGAAAGGAATAATTGTTAGAAAGTCTTAATTTTAATTGAAGCTAGAATTAATGGAGCCGATAATAAATGAATTTGAGAAGGATACTTGAACAATTAATGAAGAGGCAAATTTCAATAGATGAAGCTGAGAGAAAAATTAAGTTACATGAGATAGAGGAAATTGAGAAAATAATTAAATATGATTTAGGCAGGGAATTGAGAAGAAATGTTCCTGAAATAGTTCTTGCTGAATATAAGGATAATGAAATTCTTGAGAAGATAATTCATAAAATTGTTGAAAAGAGTGGTAGAATAATATTATCAAGATTACGTGAAGAACATTATAAATTACTTGACAAATTATCTGAAAAATATAATGTTAAAGTTAATAGAATTGGAAGGATTGCAGTTATCAAGAGAAGGGATTATAAGGTTAACTTTACTGGTGGAATTGTTGGTTTAATTACTGCTGGAACGGCTGATCTTCCATTAGCTATTGAAGCTAAAATTATTCTTGAAGAAATGGGTTGTAGGGTAGTTGAAATTCATGATGTTGGAATAGCATCAATTTATAGGACAATAAGTGCAATTAAGAAATTAATTAATGAAAATGTTGATGTATGCATAGTTATAGCTGGAATGGAGGGAGCATTACCATCAGTAATAGCATCTCTAATTGATATACCGGTAATTGGATTGCCATCATCAAAGGGATATGGATTAGGTGGAAATGGAATATCTGCATTACTTTCAATGCTACAATCATGTTCAACTGGATTACTTGTAGTTAATATTGATAATAGTGTTGGGGCTGCAATTGCAGCAGCACTTATAGCAAATAGAATAGCTAAATTTAGAGGTATGAGAAATGGTTAGAGTATTAGTTTTCGATCCCAAAATAGCTGGAATTTCAGGAGACATGATTTTAGGTTCACTTATAAGTTTAGGTGCAAATCAAAGTTTGCTAGAAAAATTAGCTAAGGTAATTGAAAATGAAATTGACTATGTAGAGAAAGCTGAACTAGAAATAGTTGAGGTATTGAGATGTGAAATTAATGCAACCCTAGTTAAACTAAAGCTTAAAGAGAAAATTGAAGCCAAACATATGGATGCAAATAAACTTAAAAACTATATAGTTAGAGTTTCAGAAAAATTGCGTTTATCAGATTATTTAAAAAATAAAGCAATTGAAGTTTTAGATTTACTAGCTAAAGCTGAGGCTACAATACATAAATCAAGTAAAGTTCATTTTCATGAACTAGCTTCAGCAGATACAATTTTCGATATAATTGGAGCATTAATGTTGCTGGACGATTTAGGTTACATGAATAATTCATGTAGAATATATTCATTACCAATTGCAACTGGTATTGGTGAAATAAAAATTAAGCATGGATTACTATCGGCGCCAGCTCCAGCAACATTAGAATTAATTAGAATGAAAAATATTCCATTTAAAGTTAAAAATGTAAATTATGAATTAGCTACACCAACTGGAGTAGCCATTTTAGCTTCAATAACTCATGAATTCACCTCAAATTTACCAGTTATGAGGATAAATAGGATTGGTTATGGTGCTGGTAGTAGAGATTTAAAGGAAATACCGAATGTATTGAGAGTTTTTGCTGGAGAGATAGTTGAAAATAAAGGTGAAATGGAAGTTATTTCTATAATTGAAACTAATGTTGATCATGTTACTGGGGAGCAAATTGGATATTTAATTAATAAGTTAATGGAGAATGGTGCACTTGATGTTCAGGTAATTCCATCTATTGGGAAGAAAAATAGACCCTTCTACATAATTAGAGTTTTATCTAGATTAGAGGATAGGGAGAGGCTTGCTGAAATGCTTATGATTGAAACTGGCAGTTTAGGTGTTAGATTAATCAATATTCCTAGAATAATTGCTAAGAGAAGTACTTCTATAGTTGAAGTTAATGTTATGGGTAGGAAATTTAGAATTAGAATTAAAAAGGCATGGCTTAGAAATGGAAGACTCATTAGTATTAAGCCGGAATATGAAGATTTAAAGAAAATATCGATAGATACTAATCTTCCATTAAGAGATGTAGAGCAAATAGTTATGAAACAATTAAGCAAATCTAGAAATTGAATGCATCTTTATTTAGATTAAAGTATAATTCATTTATTTTTGCCACTAGGAATTATTGGATGGAAAGTTAATTTGAAATTTATGTAATTCATAAAGCTTAAAGATTGATTTAATAGATATTTTTTGGGGATTTTAATGAAGGTTGAAGATATTAAGAAGGTAGCAGTTATTGGAGCTGGAGTAATGGGTAGAGGCATTGCCCAAGTATTTGCACAAGCTGGATATGAAGTTTGCATGTGCGATATTAAAAAGGAGATTTTAGATGATGCAATGGCTACTATAAAGAAGTTTATTAATAGAGCAGTTGAGAAAGGCAAGATTAGTAAAGAGGAAGCTGATAAAATTTTAGGTAGAATTAAGACTTCATTGAAGATTAGTGAAGCAGTTAAGGATGCTGATTTTGCTATTGAAGCAGTATTTGAAAATCTAGAGGTTAAAAAGAATGTATTTAAGGAAATGGATGAAAATGCACCAAAACATGCTATACTTGCAACTAATACTTCATCACTAAGTATAACTGAAATTTCAATGGCAACTAAGAGGCCGGACAAAGTTATTGGAATGCATTTCTTTAATCCAGCACCAGTAATGAAACTTGTTGAAGTAATTAGAGGTGCACATACATCAGATGAAACATTTAATTTAACCATGAAGCTTGCAGAAAAACTTGGCAAAACTCCAGTTGCAGTTAAAGAAGCTCCGGGATTCATAGTTAATAGATTATTGATTCCATTCATTAATGAAGCAGCATATCTAGTTATGGAGGGGGTTGCAGAGCCAAAAGATATTGACACTGCATGTAAATTAGGATTAAATCATCCAATGGGACCATTAGAACTAGCAGATTTCATAGGATTGGATGTAGTATTAGCAATAATGGAAACATTATACAAGGAATTAGGAGATCCAAAATATAGGCCATGCCCATTAATTAGAAAAATGGTTAGAGCAGGATTACTTGGAAGAAAGACTGGCAAAGGATTTTATGAATATAAGTAGAGAGGTGAAATTATGAGTAATGAAAAAATAATTTATGAAGAATTTCCAGATAAAGGTATAGCTAAAATAATTATTAATAATCCACCATTAAATGTATTGAACTCTGAAGTATTAAGAGAATTACTTGAAGCTATTAATAAGGCTAATTCAAGTCCAAATATTCGAGTAGTAATTATTAGAGGTAATGGAGAAAAAGCATTTAGTGCAGGTGCAGATTTAAAGGAATTTGCTAAATATGGAATTCATGAAGCTAGAGATGCAGCAATTCTCGGACATACAGTTATGTGTGCAATTTCAAATTCACCTAAAATCTACATTGCAGCAGTAAATGGCTATGCACTTGGTGGAGGATGCGAATTAGCACTTGCATGCGATATAATAATTGCATCTGAAAATGCTAAACTCGGAAATCCAGAAGTAACATTGGGAATAATTCCAGGTTGGGGTGCAACACAGAGATTACCAAAAATTATTGGAGAAAAAAGGGCTAAAGAATTACTTTTAACTGGAAACATGATATCTGCTAAAGAAGCATATGAAATGGGGATAGTAAATAAAGTAGTGACACTTGAAGAATTAGATAAAACAGTTGAGGAAATTGCAATTAAAATAGCTAAAAATGCTCCATTAGCAATAACTGCAGTCAAAAAATTAGTAAATAAGAGTTTTGAAGTAAGCCTAGATGCAGGAATACTCTATGAAATAGAAGCATTCAGCAATTGCTTTGCAACAGAAGATAAAAACGAAGGAATAAAAGCATTCTTCGAAAAAAGAGAACCAAAATACAAAGGAAAATAAAGTTTAACTAACTTTCCATATTTATATGCTTAATTATAATTGAAGAGCCATAATAATAGTATCAACATATTTATCATTAATACGCATGCCCATTGAAATTCTACCAACCTCTTTAAATCCAATTTTCCTATAAACATGAATAGCCCTATCATTCAGACTTGAAGTTTCAAGTAAAATTAATTTAAAATCAAGTTTCCTTGCTTCATCAATAATTCTCCTCATCAATTCAGTACCTATACCAAGACCCCTAAACTCCTTCTTAATTGCAATGCCAAGCCAACCTCTATGCCTTAAACCATCATCATCCCTCTTTACCGTAGCATATCCAATTACTTTACCTTTAACTTCAGCAACCAATCTAATTTCTCTTCCCAATTCAATATTAGCCATAATTCTAGAAAACTGTTCAACATAATCCTCCTTCCTAACTTTCTTAACAATACCAAGAGAATAAATTATTTCTCCATCTCCATTTCCTTAAATCAATAAGATCATTTAAATCCTCCCATCTAACATATCTAATAATAA